>JAMNZE010000121.1:0-13902 GCA_023622465.1 Bacillota bacterium
AGGTGAATCCTGGACAGATCTTACCCGCTTTGATCTTATACCTGAGCACCTACGCTAATGGTTAATCAATAGACGTAGCTGGGACGCTATTCGCTGAAACTCTCTATCGAGCTCTTCATACTCGGGACTGTCTGCCGGCAATTGGCTGATACGGGCAGCTAGCTCAGCCAAGCGGGTGCGTAAAACTGTCGCCCTTTCGGCTTGTTGCCTAGCTGCCAGATCCCGCTGCTGCGCCTGTTGGAAGTAGCTATAATTGCCCAGATAACGGGTTAGACGCCCGTCCTGCAGGTGATAAACCTGATTGACGATAGCATCGAGAAAATAGCGATCGTGGGACACTAAGATCAAAGCTCCCGGATAGTCGGTTAGCGCCTCTTCAATCTTTTCCCGGGAACGAATATCCAGATGGTTTGTGGGTTCATCCAGCATTAATACGTTATAGGGTTGTACCAGCAGCTTCGCCAGACTAACTCGAGCCCGCTGGCCTACCGATAGGGTGGCTATCGGGCGTAATACTTCCTGATTACGAAAACCCAGGCGGGCGAGAAGGAGCCAAGCTTCACTCCGCTGAACCCCGGTGGTCATCAACTCTTGCAACAGACTGTTGGCCGGATCCAGATCATCCCGCTCTTGCGAAAAATAACCGACAGACAGCGACGGGCTTCTGTATAGCTGACCTTCCTTTGGTTCTAACTCGCCCAAAAGTAAGCGCAAAAGGGTTGTCTTGCCCGACCCGTTAGCGCCTAAGATGGCCACCCGCTCGCCGGGCCGTAGTTCGAAATTGATGTTTTGCAACCAGGGTTCCTGGCCATAACTAAAGCTCAGTTCCCTCGCTGCCAGCAAGCTCTGGCTACTAAATTGGGGAGCTTGAAAGGCGATCCCCAACTCCTCTTTTTCCCATGGCTTTTCTACCGCCTGTTCCTGCAGCCGCTGTAGGCGGCTGACGGTGGCCTTAGCCCGCACTGCTCCCTTCTTCGCTTTAGCCCGCAAAAAGTCGTTCTGTCCCGCCCTTCTGTGGGCCGCATCAAACCACTGCATCTGGCGGGCAATCAGTTCTCGTAGCCGCCGCTTTTCTGCCTGGTCTCGAGCATAAGCCTCATATTGCTTACGTAATGCCTGCTTCTTTTGCTCCTTATATGCGGAGTAATTGCCAACAAAACACTCCAAGTGGCCCCTATCCAACTCCCATATCTCTGTCGCCACCTTATCCAAAAAGTAGCGATCGTGAGAAACTAAGACAACGGCTTGTTCGACTCGCTTTACCCATTGCTCTAACCAAGTCAGCCCTTCCAGATCCAGATAGTTGGTCGGCTCATCAAGCAACAATAGATCGGGCTTTGCCACCAGGGCACGGGCTAGGGCGGAGCGGGTCTTCTGCCCGCCGCTGAGCAATTCCAAAGGCAACTCCCAGAGGTGTTGGGGTAGTTCGACCTGGTGGAGAGCCGTCTCCACCCAAGCATCCAGTTCATAGCCGCCCTGCTGCTCAAACTCATCAAGCAATTCACCATAGCGTTGTAAGAGCTGGGGTCCTTCATCGCTGGAACTATGGGCTAACTGTTGTTCTAGGGCTCGCAGCTTCTTTTCTAACTCCACCAATTGCTTTAAACCGTTACGCACATATTCATAGGCCGATAGCTGTAGCTCTACGGGCAATTCCTGGGGTAGGTAGGCAATTCGTAAGGAACTAGAGCGCTGGATTTCCCCCGCATCGGCCGGTTCTAACCCCGCCAGCACTTTCAGCAGCGTTGATTTTCCACAGCCGTTGTCGCCCACCAAGCCGATTGTGGTCGGCGCATTTATTTCCCCCTTTAGTTTTTCAAACACTGCTCGTGCCCCAAAAAACTTAGTTAAATTCTTAAAGCTTAATAGCGTCGGCAAAAGTAGCACCTCCCGTTAAAGCTCTAAAGTCCTGGAGATTGCCGCGCTAGGTAAACACAAAAAGACCTTTTTAGGCATCACAAATGGCCCCAAAAAGGTCTTTACTGTCTACACCTTGATATAGGAATTCACCAGGCGGTGATGTTCCTATCGTTATGGGTATACAGCAATGCGGGCACAACAAAATAGCGCCATGCCCCGAGGCATTTGCGTACCTAGCCGGATTCGGTTAGCGTACGTTAAATGCGCATTACTGTCTATCCACCCTACCCCCAGCTGGGGGTTCCTTTCTTTTTATTTATCTTAATTTTATATGTACCTGTATGCGAAAGCAAGGTGGAGAATTAATCAACTTCGTGGGCTTCCTGGTCCACCGTTTCCACCACACAACTAGTCCGCCACAACTTGATCCATATCAGCAGCAGTTCGCCTACGAAGAACAATAATGCCAAAGGCCATCCCTTGAGGCTAATGGCCTTCTTATACAGCCAAAGGGAAACGGTTGTTGCCGTACTGACAAGCACGAGCCAGGCTAAAACAAGCTGCAGACCGGCGGTAGGTGTGGGCCAAGCTCTTCTATCACAGACCAAACGCGCCCGGTAGAGGGCAAACCAAAGGCTAAATCCCAAGGCGCCCACGACAAATAGCAAGGGGCGGGTTAGCAACCAATCGGCCTCCAAGTACAGAAGCCATCCCACTAAGCCAATGGTCAAATAAAAAACTATATACAGTTTGCCAAAGGCTTGCCATAACACCCGCGAACAACGTCCTAGGCGACAGTAGACAAAGGCGTCAACAAAGGGATTCAAAATCAGCCTGACTAAGAACAGGATTACCAGCAGAGGAAAAACCGCATTTTGAGTAAAGGAAATTAACAACAGGCGCAAAGTCCCCAGATCCAGGTGGTGTATATCATTGATGCGGTGCCGCCAGGGACTAACTAACACCCGACTACACCAATAATAAGCTACACGCCCTAGGGCACACCATAACACCGCCAACCCTATTAGCCCACTGGCCCAAAGCCGGGCTCCAGCCCTCCGTAGAAGCTTAATCATTCCTCTTCACCTACCAGCCCAACAGGCGCAGGCAGAATTGTAGCAGCTGGGTTAACCACAAGGCCAACCAGTTGCTAGCCTTTACGTAGTAACGATTGTTGCTACGATTATGGTCCAGCAAGACCCGATGGGGTGCCGGGTCCAGCTCCAGACTAACCGGCGGCGCCGAGTGTTCAAAGGTAAGTTGGCTCTGGACAATGGGATTCCAAACTAGATCAACAGAAGTACCATCTGCCAATGCCACCCTTAAAACCAGCTCCCGCTCTTCCCTCGGTCCCGAAAGCCATACGCTAGTTCTCTCTCCAGCAGTTGCCACCTCATCTATAGCATAATCCTGCATGCCCGCACCGTAAATGTAATTAGCAAAGAAGGCTTGCCAACTCTGGCCTGTTACCTCTTCTAAAACCTGCTGCCAATCGGCTGTACTTGGGTGGTCGTAGAGAAAGCGCTGGCAATAGACCTGCAGGGCGGTTTGCATCCGCTCCCACCCAATTAGGCGTTCTATTTCATGTAGGATCAACTTGCCCCGTACATAGGCATTGGCCTGATAGGAGTAGTTATCACTGTATTTCCAGCCCTCCTTGACCAATGGCTCTGGCATAAGAATAGAAGTAGCTTCCTTTGCCGTCGCTAGCTGTCCGTTAAAGGCATGGGCTATTATTTTATCCTCCAGGTAACTGGTGAACCCCTCATCTAACCAGGCCTCCTCCACCTCATTGGTAGCCACTAGCCCGTAAAAGTACTGGTGTATAATTTCATGGATCAAAACCCGACCGATTAGGTCACGATCGTGCACTGATGCATCCCACCCGGTAATCAAGGTGGGATATTCCATACCACCGGCACCGATGGCACCGGCCCGGGGGCAGACAATAGTTAACGATGGGTAGGGGTAAGGAACTAACCATCGGCTGAGACAGTCTAACGTGGTCTTGGCCACTTGCAGATAGTGGTTTAATAGGTACTCATGTTGCGGTTGCAGATAAAGATTAATCGCCACTTCCGGCTGAATTTCTGAAGAAAAGGTGGCCTGGTGCTCGCAAAAATTGTTATCGGCGGCCCAAGCAAAATCGTGTACCTTTTCTGCCTGGAAGACATACTGGCGTTTATTCCCTTGAATCCTAGGCCCCTCCAGCAACTGCCCGCTAGCTGCCACCATGTGGGTCTTAGGAACGTTAATGGTCACACGATAGGTACCAAAGTTGGCGTAAAACTCGGTATTAGCGTGGTACTGATGGACATTCCAACCATCCAATTGGCGCCCCCGGGTGCCAGCAGTCTCATAGGCGGCCACTTTGGGAAACCACTGGCCAGCCATAACAAAGGAGACATATTTTCCCATACGGGCGAACACCATAGGCAACTTTACGACAAACTCAATATCTAAACGGATCGAATCTCCCGGCGCCACCGGTTGGGGAAGACTCACTCGCATTAAAGTGCCATCCTCCTGGTTACCATCATCGGGCTGGACAAATTGCCAATTCAGGTTACGCCCCTGGGCTCGCACTTGCCGCAGCTCCATGTATCCATAACCGGCAGCTGACAGGCGTTCCCCCCGCCGCACACCCTTCGTTGCAAGGAGAAAGGAAGAATTAGGACGAAAGGCATTAGGATAAAGGTGAAAATACATTTCCTGCACGGGAATGCTTCCTGGATTGGTCCAAATTACCCGTTCTTGCCCTTCCAAGTAGGTGCAATCTTCGCTAAGGGTAACGGTAATGTCGTAGGCAACGATGCTGGCAGTCTCCGCCGCCAAAGGCACCCTAGTAGGCACCAGCAATATTAGCAGTAACAAAGATATGGGTACAAGGAACCGATATAATTTCATCTCCCCCACCCCCCAACTACAGCTATATTCGCCTTGGCAGCCCAACTTCCCTAGCCGCAAAAAAAGAAGGAGCGATTTACTGCTCCTTCTTGGTGTTTATTGGTATCAACACTACTTGGTAAAGATCCTTGGCTTGTAAGTGCCCAATTAAGCAGCGACAGCACGTCTGGTAAATTTCCCGAGTAATTTTCGGCTGATGACGAAAATCCTTACAGAATTCCTCCCAGGTAGGTACTCGGGCCCTTCCATCTCGCCCCCAAGAAACTCGCCGATGCAACCCCGATTGCCAGCAAACGGCCTGATAAAAACAACGCTGACATAAAGAGAATAATTGGGCTACACTTACATGGCCTTGACTACTGTAATAGAGCAAGCGCAAGCGGCGGGCCCAGTTAAATACATAAACGGGCACAAGAATTGCTAATCCGATGGCGCCTACTAAATACAGGTCGGGGATTGTTATCAAAAAAAGAAAACGGCCTACGAGTAGTGTCAATAGGGGGAGGGTTGCCATTAGTAGAAGGAGGTATCGATATTGAAGTGCTCGAGTTATGTGGCGGGGCACTTTAGTTAATGGCCAATCGGCCGGATCTAAGCGCGACAAATAGGGTAAGAGAGCCAATTCAATCTCCCTTTGTTCTTCTTCGCTATGGAATGGGATAGCTTCCACCCAGTCCCCCGACTTATTTACTAGTATAAAAGCCCCTGGGGAATCGGTGAAAAGCAAATAGCCGGCTAGGTTATTCCAAGCGACCACCATGCGCGCGTGCGGGTAGAATCCGACTATCCCTATTTTACCTAGCAGCAACTCGTGCCGACAAAATAGCGCCCAGCCCAAGCCCCCTCCCACCCCTATTCCCAGCACAACCCGACTAAGCCACAAATCTTCCGGGATGGGGGTTAGAATGGCTACAAAAAACCAGAAAAGTATCAGACCCGCAGCCACTAAGGTTATCTGCAGAAAGGGGCGTCTTATGCGATATTCGGCCCGTAGCCGTTGATACCGGCGGGCTACTACTATATGACGTATCGGATGCATATAACGGGGCATTACCTGCACCGGATTTCCAACCAATACCAACAAACACCCCAAAGCCAAACCGAGTACGGCTAAGACAAGTCCCATAGATTACGTCACTCCCATCGTGATTTAGCCCGGGTGAAAAAAATATCCTTTATCTCTTCGCCTTCTGCCCTGCTGGTTCCTGCCAAATCTTTTTGTATCAAAGTTTTGGCAGGAGAATGTCGATTTCTGTTGAATGTAAACTGATGATACAAAAAAGGTAATATTTTTTCCGGGAAAAGAGGGATGTGCATGAGTTGGTTAATCAACTCTTAGATGAAATGGTCACCATTGCCAATTTTGAATAACACCAGGCCATTTTATCTACAGTAGTTCTGATGATAGCCGATGATGCTCCCTGGATGTTCTTGTACCACCCCTCACAACCCAACGTTAAAGGGGTACGGGTAGATCGAAGTGGAGCCGTACATTTAATCAATGTCCGGCTGGAACCACCAAAATCTTAATATATCTTTAGGGGGAACGACATGAACTGGTTCAGACGCAAAAAGAAGGACGCACCTACACCTACTACGCCTACTACACCTACACTAGAAGAGAAAACCGAGACTATTCAACAAAGCGCCGTTGGTGGCCAAGCACCATTGGCGGCCGATGAAGAAATGACTCGCAGCTCGCAACGGTTGCAGAAAGCGGTAGAAAAGACTATCTATAGCGCTGACCTCGTTAAACAGACGACCCAGCAGTTAATGAACGTTATGAACACTATTAGCCAACAGATTGAGGTACAACAGGCGGCCACCGATCAGGCGGAGGGAATTATCAGTGAGCTGGGGGCTTTTAGTGAAGAAGTAACCGCATCCGTAAATGAAGTAGGCAACAGCAGCCAAGAGAGCGTTGCCGCCCTCAATCAAGGCAAAGAAGCGGTAAGAAAATCTACCGAGTTTATTGCCAGCATACAAGATACGGTTAGAGAAAATGCGGCAGCTGTGCAAGAACTGGTAGACCAAACGATGGGCATCGAGAGTTTTGTGGCCACCATCCGTGATATAGCCAGCCAGACCAATCTGCTAGCCCTGAATGCGGCCATTGAAGCGGCAAGAGCCGGCGCTGAAGGGCGGGGATTTGCTGTTGTCGCCAATGAGGTGAAAAGCCTGGCGGAGACCAGTGCCGAATCGGCCGTACAAATTAGCCGCCTGTTAGAAAAAATCAAAGCTGAGGCCCAAGTTACTATTGAGACCATGCAGAATAGCCTCAGTGCGGTGGAAGCCGGAGCTCGTATGATCACTGAAACCGGACAAGCCCTCGATGAAATCATGGCCTCAGTGGCAGAAACAACGGCTATTGTGCAAGAAATCAGTCAAGCCGTTTTCCAACAGGCGCAAAACAACGAACGGCTAGTACAAGTGACCGAAGACATGCGCTCGGTCTTGGAAAGGGCCTCCTTCTTTATCGAAACGGCTGCCTTTGAAACGGAACAGCAAAGAACAGCCATGCAAACCCTCTTGCAGATAACAAGAGATCTGGAATTAATTGAAGCCGAATTAAGGACGACCTTACCGGCAGCTAAGGATCTGGAACCGGAAACCTATTTCTATGGTTTGCCTCAAGATCCGGTAACCCTCGATCCGGCCTATTCCAGCGACGGCAATGCTAATCATATTATTAATCTGATCTTCTCCGGCCTGCTCCGCTTGGACGAAGAAGGCAGACCACGGCCGGATATAGCCAGCACTTGGCACTTGGAGAACGACGGTCGTACCTACATCTTCAAGTTACGCTCCAATGCCTATTTCCACCATGGGCGACCGGTGGAAGCCAGCGATATCAAGTATAGCTTAGAGCGCCTGGCTGATCCAGCAGCCAAAGCAGCCCACCGGGGCCTAGTGTTAGGCATTGAAGGGGCTCAGGCCTTTGCGGAAGGTAAGGCTAACGAAATAAGTGGTATCAGGATTCGGGGCCGTAATGAAATCGCCATTACCCTCAGTGAGCCTAATCTAATGTTTCTCAACAACGTGGCTCACTTGGGAGCAAGTATCGTACCTAAAGAAATCGTAGAAAAGTTGGGTGCCGACTTTGCTCGCCAGCCGGTTGGCTCGGGAGCCTTTGCCTTTAAGAACTGGGTTCCGGGCAAAGAGCTGGTGCTCACGGCTCATGATAAATTCCACGAAGGTCGGCCCTATGTGGATCAGATTCATTGTCGTATCTATCAAGGAGCCGACGCCTTAGAAACCGGTTTCCTTAACGGCGAAGTTGGCCACGCTCGCCTTGACGGTCGGGGGTACGAAAAGGTTAAACAAAACCCGGTGCTTGCTCCTCTCTGTAAGAAAATCGATCCGGTTGACACCCAATATTGTGGTTTAATGTGCAACAAGCCGCCCTTTGACAACAAACTGGTTCGGCAGGCTGCCAACTACGCAGTCGATCGGGAGGCTTACATCCGGCAAGTGCTTGGCGGCCATGCCGTAATCAGTCAGGGTCCCTTGCCGCCCTCTATGTTGCCGGCAGGAGGCAGCGGCGGTTACCGTTATGACCTCAACCGAGCTAAAGAACTGATGCGGGAAGCCGGTTACGCCAATGGCTATCCTCACCCGGTAATTTTGCATGTTCGGGCAAATAACGAAGAACAAGCCACAAGAGCCCAGTTCATTGCCGATTCGTTGGCCAAAATTGGCATACAGGTAGAAATTGTAGTCCTGCCCTGGACCGAACTGTTGAAGCATGAGAACATGGCTAAATGCCACATGTTCCTCATGGCGGCTCTGGGCGGCCATGCGGAAGGTAAGCGTTACCTAGACCAATGGTTCCATACCCGCTATATCGGTGCCAGCAACTTCGTTGGCTACAGCAATCCGGAGTTTGATAAACTAATCGATCAAGCGGAGATAATCGCCAACCCGGAAAAGCGCAAAGAAATGTACATTAACGCCCATTACCTGATTCAAGAAGACGCCCCTTGGCTCTTCCTGTTCCACCCTATATACTATATGGCCCATCAGCCTAATGTTAAAGGACTGCGCCACAATGCGGGTGGCACCGTTTTTGCCCAACATTTGTGGTTGAGCAAATAAAAACTGTAGTAAAAAACACCTACCGGTTAATCCGGTAGGTGTTTGTAAAGGAATAGGCAAACTTCATAAGTGAATCTATAAGCCGAGTTCTGTACCTCTTACGAGGCGGCAATCATCTATCTGGGATGTTGGTTACCCAACACCTCTAGCGACCAACCCGGAAGAGCGGACGAGCAGCCCTTAATTCTTCCCTATTAGGTCTTGCTCCGAGTGGGGTTTACCGAGCCAACCAGTCACCTGGTTGCTGGTGAGCTCTTACCTCACCTTTCCACCCTTACCAGTAAAAAAACTGGCGGTTTGTTTCTGTGGCACTTTCCTGCAGGTCACCCTGACTGGACGTTATCCAGCACTCTGCTCTGTGGAGCTCGGACTTTCCTCAGGTCGCTATGCGACCCGCGATTGCCCGATTCACTTATGAAGTTTATTGTTCTGTGCTAGAACCTAATTATACACTGGTTTTATGGCCAGGTCAATTTAATGTCAGCTTTAATATTTGCCATTATTACCAGTTGAATCAAGAAAGAAGTGTTTCCAGCATGCTAATTTCTTGCAATAACCGCTGCCGTTTGCTAGCGGCTGCTTTACTGGTAGAACGGGCCAATTGACTAGCCACATATTGTCGTTCAGCAATGGCCGTACGGACCCGCGCCTTAAACTCGGGTGGACGCTTGACCAACAACACCGGTCCAATTTCCGCCTGCACAGGAGTCAAAGGTGGCATCGAGCCCGGCTCGGCAACAATTATCTCGTAAATAATTTCATTGTCAGCTACCAAAGCCTCATCCACTATCTGCCAATTATTCGCAACCAACCAATAACGCACTTGGGCAGCAGCCACGTTGGGTTGTAATATCAAACGTTGTAAACGGGATAATACGGCCGGCTGCGATTGCAAGATTTCTAGAATAGTGATACCACCCATTCCCGCAATCACAACCGTATCCACTTCTCCCGGCTGTAACACGGTTAAACCGGGCCCCTCGCGCACCCACATTTTTTCTTCCAGACCAGCCGCCCGGGCCGTCTGCCGGGCCCGTTCGGCCGGCTCATGGTTGAGCTCTCCCGCTATGGCCAACTCTATTTTTCCCTTTTGCAACAACCAGGCAGCTAAATAGCCATGATCGCTGCCGATATCGGCCAAACGGGCACCGGCGGGCACAAAATCGGCCACCCGCCTTAGCCGGGGCCCCAGGTTTATCCGCATATCACTCACCTACTTAATAGCGTTGGCGGCCACCCACATAAGTAGCCTTAACCTGAATGTTGGCAATCTGGTTTGGCTCTACAGCCGTCGGATCTTGGTCAAGAACAACACAATCGGCCAGTTTGCCTACCGTAATGGAACCGAGGACATCCTCGTTGAAAGAATTATAGGCCGGACCCAAAGTAAATAGCTCTAATGCTTCTTGCACCGTCAATTTCTCTTCCGGTAGCCAGCCACCGGCTGGGAACCCGTTCATATCTTGTCGTGTGACGGCTTGTTGAATACCGACCAATGGATTGCAGGTTTCCACTGGACAGTCGGAGCCACCGGATGTCGGAATCCCTAATTGGCGCATAGTACGCCAAGGATAGGTGGTCTGCATTCGTTCTTTGCCAATGCGCTGCTCAACTATATGCAGATCGGTGCCTACGAAGACGGGCTGAATGTCGCACGCCACCCCTAAGTCGACGCAGCGCTGCAAAATCTCCGGTGTAGTAATCTGGGCATGGATTATGCGCGGGCGCGCATCGGCACGAGGATTTTCCTGCAAAGCTAACTCGAAGGCGTTTAGGAGCATTTCCATTGCTCTATCGCCGATAGCATGGCCCGACATTTGCATACCGCGAGCATGGGCCCGAGCCAAAATTTCGTTGATGGTCTCTTGTTCTAATACTACCACACCGCTGGTGGTTGGGTCATCGGCATAGGGCTCATTGAGGGCGGCTGTACGTCCGCCGAGGGAGCCGTCAGTCATAACCTTCACCGGACCATACTGGACAGTATAAGGAGGGAATTGGAAGCGACGACTAATTTCCAAGAATTCATCCACCTGCTCCGGCCTGTAAAGGCGTACCTGCAGCCATACCCGCAGCGGCAGCCGATCTTCCTCTACCAGTTCGTAATAGGCCTGTAGCATTTCCTCAAAATGGCCCGCCAGGTCGTCGCTATGCACACTAGTAAGTCCAAACTTAACGGCTTGTTCCGCTGCTAGCGCCAACATGCGCTTATAATCTTCGACAGTGGGCTTCGGTGCCAAACGGCGCACCAAACCGATGGCGCTTTCCCGTAAAACTCCGGTGGGAACACCATTAGCATCTAAGTCGATTTGGCCGCCTGCCGGTTGCTCCGGGTTCGCTCCAACACCGGCCAACTGCAAAGCGCGGCTATTGGCTACTGCTATATGCCCACAGGTGCGCGAAAAGAGAATTGGAATTTCGGTAGAGATTTGATCCAAGTCCGAACGGGTGGGCATAGCGCCATCATGGAATCTATCGTGGTTGAAACCCCAACCGGTAACCCAATTCATATCCGGGTGTTGAGCCAAAAACTCCCGCCCTAAACGAATTACATCCTCTCGACTACGAGCCGAAGTTAGATTAACCGTTTCCATACCGGCCCCGAAGTTGGACAAATGGAGATGGCTATCGCCTAGACCGGGAATTACCGTTTGGCCCGCCAAGTCTACCAGCTCGGTGTCGGCACCTTTCAAGGCTAATACCTCTGCATCGGAGCCTACGGCCACAAATTTGCCATCGGCCATGGCTAAAGCCTGCGCCTTTGGCTGGGCCGGATCGAGGGTAATGATATTACCATTAAATAATATCCGTTCTACCTGCATATTATTTCCTCCTCACTAATCGTTATGAGCCAATTCTACTGTCAGCTGCTTACCCATTGCCCTGTCTTTCTTCCGCTGAAAGTAGTAATAGGCGGGTATGCCTAAAGCGGGCACTAGGAGTCCCACTATCGACGACCGCGGGTCTTCAATTAGAGTATTGAGCATTAGCCCCATGTTAAACAACAACACAAAAATAGGCACATAAGGATACCCCCACACCCGATATGGTCGATGCAAATCGGGTTGTTTGAGGCGTAGAACAAATACGGCTGCTATAGCTAAAGTGGTGTAAATCATGCCCGAGAATACAACCAGAGTAGTCAGCTGTTCAAAAGTGCCGGTCAAGATTAGCACTATGGAAAGCGCCGCCGATACCACCAAGGAAACTACCGGAGTACCGAGCTTAGGATGAATAGCCGCCAACTGCGGGAAAAACAGGCTATCCCGCGCCATGGCAAAATAGTTGCGGGGGAAAGCCAAAATGCAGCCATTGCAAGACCCTAAAATAGATATCAATGCTCCTCCGGCAATGACCACCCCACCCACCTTGCCAAAGAGTTCAACGGCAACAGCCGCCGCCGGCGTTTCCGTTGCGCCTAAGGTGGTGGCTGGCAACACATTCAGCAAGGCAAAATTAAATAACCCATACAGGAGCGTCACACCACCGACGCCTAAAATAATGGCCAAGGGCAAGTTGCGGGCCGGGTTCTTAAGTTCTTCTGCCAAACTGTTGATGTTCGCCCAACCGGTAAAGGCCCATAGAGCCGCAATGAGGGCCAAACCAAAAGCGCTAATTGAAGCGCTCCAACTGCTGCCCGCCGGCAAAAGGGGCGTAAAATCAGCAGCTTGCCCGCGGGCAAGTCCGAAAAGACAAATGGCTAGAATAGGTATTATCTTGGCGGCCGTTAATACATTTTGCAAACGAGCACCCTGTCGCACCCCTAGTATATTGATAGCGGTTAAGAAAACTACGGTTACTATAGCCACTAGTTTCAGCCCTAGATTACTCAAAGGCCAGAAGAAGCCCAAGTAGGTGCCAAAAGCTACGGCTAAAGCGGCAATTGAACCAGGGCCGCCCACTAAAAAGCCGGACCAGGTACTGGTAAAAGCCACCAGCGGGCCAAAGGCTTCCCGCAAATAAACGTAGGACCCGCCAGCCACTGGCATGGCCGCCCCCAGCTCTGCATAGCACAGTCCGGATAGGATTGAAATCACGCCAGCGGCCACCCAAACCAGCAAGGCTAAGCCCGGCGCGCCGGCCCTCTGAAGCACAAAAGTTGGGATAAAGAAGATGCCAGAACCAATCATGATGCCAACAATTATAGATACCGCGTCAAATAGGCCCAATTCGCGACGCAAACTATTACGGTTACTCATTATTGTTAAGCCTCCTAAAAAAAATCTGTTCATAGACAAAAACACGCCCCTGACGAGTGTCAAGTGCGTGTTTCTAGGCTGGACCTTTGCAAAAGCCTAAGAATAGCATTTTAACCCTCCCCTTCGTCAGTAGCTCTCCACTATGGCCGGACCATAGTGACAGTGCCAAAGTTGTTCACTTTGACCCCAGCTAATCTGTCTGGGCGACAGATCGGCTTCGGCGGTCTCCCTTTCACCTCTGTTCATCGATGCCATTCTCCCAGAAGTTACTCTTGATTCCCGCGCCTCTACCATCCACTTTGGATGGGGGGTAAGAGCCATTTTCAATTCTCCGCTTGATAATATCACGGAAGCTGAGTTTCGTCAATTGTTATAGCGCTTTGACGGGCCCTGTAAAATAAGCGTATAATAGGGCAGTACCCATGCAGTTGGTAGAAGATTATTTGAGAGGTGGAGTCCCATTGATACGGTGGCGGGCTTATTTGCTAGATATTTTTAGCGTGCTCATATACGGATCTATTTTGTTGTTAAAAACTTATTTTATAAAAAACTCTCTAGTAGGCGCCACCCCCTTACACTATAGCTTTTGGTTAGGTACATTAGGCGCCGCCTTGATACTGACCGCTTTTTTATTCTTATTTAACCAACGGGCCCGTTATCGGGTGTTTATTATAATTAACTTACTCGTTTCGATAATCTTAGTAGCCGACGTGGTTTACGCTCGCTACTTTAGCGATGTGATCTCCATAGCCTTGCTACGACAGGCCAAATTGGCTGCCGGGGTACAAGACAGTGTGCTAGCTCTAGTGCAGCCCAGGGATTTGGCTTATTTTCTTGACCT
>JAMNZE010000003.1:0-13832 GCA_023622465.1 Bacillota bacterium
TGGTTCGAGCAAAAGGCGGTAGCGATCCTACTTGGTCTCTTTAGCTTGGGAGTGCAAAACATTCACCTAGGCCCAGTGGGGCCCGAATTCATCACACCGGGTGTACTGGAAGTACTGCAGAAGCACTTCAACCTGCAGCTAATTGGAGATCCGGCCACCGATCTGGCTAAGATGTTAGGCTAAACTCGGCGCTAGGGCTGTCGTACAAAAGAGCGCGACAGCCCTTTTTTGCTTCCCAATACACCACCCCCTAACCCCGCCACATATGATGGGATAGGTGAAAAAGAAGGGGTTGGTTTACCTGCGTAGACGTATACGAAAAAGGGCGCGAAGACTCCGTCCCAATGTAGTCGGGCTCAGCGTATGGCGGGGCACGACCCCCAGCCGGTTTCCTTTACTTATCATTGGCACCCTACCGCAGGGCGGTATAGCCGGAAGCGACTTGATTCTAGCACGGGCCTATGGAACCAGCATCCGCCACCTAGGCGGCGTACCTTTTGGCGCCAGCGGTAGCCCCGTCTATCGGGGTCGCGACCTACTAGGTGCCATTTCCGCTGTCTTTGCCCCTGACAATAGTCTGGTGGGCATAACTCCCATAGAGGCCATGCTAGCCCTGCCCCAAGAACCCACACTATCACCGGCCACTGCTAATGACGCCGTTGGCCCGGCAACCGGATTACCGCTCACCACCCAAGGCATATCCTCCAACCGGGCCCTCATAGCATTAGAGCAGCATTACGGGAGAGTACAAAAAATGCTCAGCATAAGCGCCTCACCTGTCCAACAGACCTCAAGTCCATCCTTGCGCGCCGGCGAATCCATTGGGGCAGCCCTTATGCTGGGGGATATCCAATTGGGCTATATCGGCACTGTGACTTTGGTTCAGGGTTCCCAGGTCTTTGCTTTCGGACATCCCTTACTCTTCGCCGGGCCCACCAATATGCCATTAACCCGAGCTCCCATCCTCACTACTACCCGCGGCAGTTATCCGCAAAAAATTGGTAGCTTTGGCCCGGTGATCGGTACCATTCATCAGGACCGCTCCGCCGGTGTCCTAGCCCAGGTCGGTACAACACCATCTACCGTAAAACTACAACTTTCAATTCACGATGCGGATCGCCAGCGTACAACTACTTTTACCGCACAAGTGGCCAATATTAACAGCGAACTTCCCTTCCTTACTTTTATTGCCGCATTAGAAGGTATGCAACGGGCCATGAACCGGGTCGGGGCTGGTAGTGCGGCCTGGCAGTGGCGGTTAACCTTCACCGATCTGACTCCGCCTATAGAAGCGGTGGCTAACCAAAGCGATGCCACCGACATCGGTTTTACGGTGGCATTGAGTGGGGAAACGTTGGTGAATCAAGCTTTAACATCAGGGGCTACACTCAAGTCCATTGAGTTGATAGCAACGGTAGGCAGCCAACTTAATAGTGTATAGGGACACCAAGAAGGGGCTGTCGCAACTGCTTTTGCGACAGCCCGCTATTGCTATTTGCTTGCAAGCCACAACTTACTTACGTATCTTTGGACACTCCTTCCTTTCCCTGCAAGGCTTACGCATTGTTACCGTAGACGAAAGGAAGTAGTTTTATTCCCGGATGTTACCTAAAATAAAATACAGCAATGCAGCCGGCACCGGTATGGGTGCCGATGGTGGCGCCGATATCACCAATAACGATGGTTTGCTCGGGGAGTGCTTGCCGTAAGGAATGGGCCAATTTTTCCGCCTCCTCGGGACAATTGGCATGGCTAATCCCCAGATAGGGATAAGCACCACCGGCCTCCGCTACACACCTATCGAGTAAATACTTGAGCGATTTCTTGCGTCCACGCACTTTATCTACCGGGTCAATTTTGCCCTCATCGTTGAGCCACAAAATAGGCTTGATATTGAGCAGTTCTCCTAAAGTCGCTTTGGTACGGCTAATGCGTCCGCCCTTTACCAAATTCTCCATGGTGTCCAGCGTAAATAGGTGGATTAAATCACGTCGTGCTTCCGTAACCACCTCCACAATTTCCGTAGCCGTCTTTTGCGTCTGGGCCAATTCGGCCGCTAGACATACCAATAGACCTTGACCCATCGAGGCAGCTAGAGAATCAATGATATGTAGCCGCCCTTCCGCTAGGCTGCCGAGGCTCTCTTGCGCCAAATGGGCACTCTCCACCGTACCACTCAAACCCGAGGATAGGTTAATAGAAATAACAGACATACCTTGTTCCAGGTAAGGAGTAAAAGCATCCATAAAGTCTTGGGGTGAAGGTTGGGAGGTAGTAGGTAGCTGCTCCGTTTCCGCTAGGAACTGGTAAAATTGGGCTGGAGTCCAATCCTGTCCATCGGTATATACCTTTCCCCCGTGGGAAATAAGTAGCGGCACCACACCAATGTCATAGCGAGACAAGATGACCGGCGGCAAATCGGCGGCACTATCGGTAAATATTTTCACCCTATTCACATTTACCCCTCCCTAGATTACACCATATTTTCTACCCCCATCGGCAAGCTTCCACGAATTGTCCGTGTCTACGCAAGAAAATAGGCTATGAGTGGAATAGTGACCACCGATAACAGGGTACTTACGAATACCATTTGTGATGCTAGAAAAGAGTTGGCCCCATATTCTTGCGCTAAAATAGCCGAGTTAGCAGCCACTGGCATGGCGCCAATAATAGTAGGGACACCTATAAGCAAAGGATCAGTAGTTACATTGCGTAATACTAGCCAGATCGTCAACGGGATTACTAACAGCCGCAGTGAGCTCACCACATAGATGCGCCAGTTACCCAGCATTTCTTTAAAGTTACTATTGGCTAAAAGGGCACCGATCAAAATCATCGATAGGGGCGTGGTTAGTGAGCCCAGCTGTTCAACGGTGATAGCTAGAGGTGTGGGCAGTTTTACGGAAAACAAGAAGAACATAAAACCGATAGCAACGGATACGGTAGCCGGATTAAAAAACATGGCCGGTGTTATCTTCTGGGTTTCCCTTTGTCCACCCAGGCTGATAATCAGGATGCCGACGGTGAAGACAATTAAATTAAAGGGCAGGTTGTAAATTGCCGCATAGAACACCGCCTCAGAGCCGAATACCGCATTAACTACCGGATAGCCCATGAAACCCACATTGGAGAACATAAGGGCAAAACGGTAAACCCCTATGTCGGTGGCTGGAGCCTTAAGCAATTTACCCACTAGCAGGGCTAGCAATCCAGAGGCTAAGTAAACAACGAAGGCAATAACAAGAACTTGCCCACTGGCCCGCAATAACTCGGGCGTAAATGATTGCTGCAAAGAGTCGACAATCAAAGCGGGGAGAGCAACTTTGAGCAAAAAACTGGATAGACCTTTGGTCATCTCTTCTCCAAACACCCGCAGGCGTCGGGCCACATACCCCACAATCAGGATCAGGAAAAGCACTAGAATCTGGTTGAGTACATTCTGGAAGTCCATATCTATCTCCTTCTCTAATCTGATATATCTCCTATTATAACGAAGAGCGGGCTAAAGAGAAGGACATGGTAGAATTAGCGGCGTCCCGGGACTACATTTTTGTGCAAGACGCCGACGCGAACAATTTGCAACTCTACCTTAAGTTCAATTTGGGCCTGAGCCCACTGCTCCCGGAACTGCTTGGAATCAAATTGCTTCGGATTCTGAGCTCGTAAACGTTTCCCCACCCCTAACGGGTCAACCCGCAACTCCTGTAGCTTTGTTAAGAGCCGCCCCATCTCAATGAGCAGGTAGGACTCCAGATCGGTAGCAATAGCGCGCACCACGTCCGGTTCGGTTAAATCGGCCTTGGAATCATAAGAACACAATATACAACGGGAACTAAATTCAATACCCACCTGTAACTGGCCGTCCTCCAACTTAGGCTTGATACGCGCCTTAGGTGCCAATAGCTCAAATTCAACCACCGGCTTAGCCAGTTCCTCGCTCACGCCCACGTTAGCAGCAACGGAAACCTCAGCAATTTCTCCCAGGAGCGCCATGAGCATACGTAACTCATCCTGAGAGATGGTATCCACCATTTGCAGATCACGGAAAAGAGCAGCCCCATCTATGTTGAACCGCCATTCATCGGGTCGGGTCAAGAGAGGCACTACCGCATCTACTCCCAGGGCGGTGGCTTCTGTAATCAACTTGCCCACGGTAACGCGTAGCGTTTCCCCCTCCTTAAAAGCGTTGCGCAACATATTTTGGATATGAAAAGCATTCCGTTCCGTTTCCGGCACCTGCACCTCCCATAGTTTATAGGCTTGGTCCGTGACTACTACGAAAGCGTTATCATCAACCATGGGCAATTGTATATATTCCATAAGCCCGGCTAACCCTTTGCGGGCAGCATCTTCGCCAAAGGCCATTACCCGCACCTTTCCCCCAGCAAATTGCCAGGCATTTCGCTTCTCAAACATGTTAATGGCCTCACCTAAATTGCTAGCCGCTATCAATTCTACCTTCTCTCCCTGCCGTTTATCATCCAAATATAAAGGATAAACAAAGGAGAAGTTCAGCAGATTAGGGTTGGCCGGATATAAATCGATCCCTATTCCGGCTATCAAGGCCAAGTCCTCAATGGGACGCTGATCCCAACAGGCGGTAAGCAGCAGACTTACCAAAAGCAACATAGCACTAAGCCGCATCCTTTTGCGCATCGCTTTCACCCCCTCGCTTTCCCCGTAATAGGGCTAGCAGCCATAACAACCAGGGAGTCCCCCCTAGAAAAGCTATCGCTACCAGACTGTAAGTGCCCATAATCTGGGCTTCTAATACGGAATAGATGGGATAGGCGACCCCGGCTAAGGACAAGGCTAGCAGCAGATAATGAATAAAAGACGGCCGGACCCGAGGGAAGGTGCCTTGCAGACAGCTGACAGCCACAAACATTACGACGATAGTAGCGTTGATTACTTGGAAGATCCAAGCGATTAGAAAGACTACGTCAGCCCGCTCAAATACGGCTAGGGAAAATCTATTTAAATACGATTGTAAAGGCCAGGTGGATAGCAAAGTAAACTCCAGTCCCAGGTTGCCGATAATCAAAAAGGTGGTCACCGTGTAAAAGAGCGTTGCCATCCCCACAGCGGCTGCCCCTATCCAGAATTTTCGTTTAGAGCGTACATAGGGAAAAACAATCAGGTAGACATCAAAGCCGGAAAAGGCGAACAAGGCAGGAACTATGCCTCGCATGATGCTGGCTGGCCCCTGTTCAAAAACCGGCCGCACAAAATCCAAATCGACGGGAATTACGGGCACCATTAACAGCAACATGAGGGCCAAGCCCCCATAGTTGAACATCTCTACCACCCGGGCGGTAACCACCACTCCCCGCTTAACCACATTCCAACATACTATGGCTAAAGGTGCCATGAAGGCTATCTTTGGCGTCAGCCCCAGTGCCCAGGCGGTTACAAGGGGAAAATGGGCGCGGGGGATGCTAATAGCCACCGCTAGGGATAAAAGACCATAGATTAATAAGTAGACTTTTGCTAACACCGGACCCAATAGCTGATAGCTATATTCATTCAGCGTTTGCTCGGGGAAGCGGTTGGCTAGTAGATGAATGCCGACCAATTTTACTAGCATTACCACTCCAGTGAGGGGGATAGCCACCAGAGCTCCCGCCCCGGCAACTTCTGCCACATCCCGCGCTAGACTAAAAACGCCCGTTGCGACAACCCCATTTAGTGTAAGGCAAAATAATTGCCACCCGGTAATTACTTGGCGGTGTTTGTCTTGCACAACATCCCCTCCCTATACTTGCCGAAAGGGACGAATAAAGATATCCTTTAGCTTTTTCGGTTTTAAGGGCGCTATGGGCCGTAAATAGGGTTCGCCCAAAGAATCCATGCTGGCCAAGTGGGTGAGTATGGCCGTCCACACAAAAATCATGCCAAAACCGGATAAGACGGTGGCGGCTAAGATCAGGGGGAAGCGCAACATGCGCAAGGCGGTGGCTTGTTCATTATTGGGGATGGCAAAACCCGCTATAGTTGCAATAGCCACCACAATCACCAGCAGGGGACCTACCACACCCGCCTGTACCGCCGCCTGCCCCACCACTAAGGCTCCCACCACGCCAATAACTTGTCCCACCTTGGTGGGCAAACGGATAGTAGCCTCCCGCAACAGGTCAATAGTTATTTCCATAATGATCGCTTCGGAAAAGGATGATAGGGGAACTTGGCCTCGGGTTTGGGCCACTGTGTTAACCAATCTAGACGGTATTACCTCATAATGAAAGGTTGTAACCGCTACATACAGGCCGGAAACCGAAGTAGTTACAAATACTGCCAACAGTCGCAACCAGCGGACCACACTGGCAAAGATGGGGTGCACATAATAGTCGTCAGCAGTCTGTAAGAAATCGAAGAAAGCAGCCGGCACTACTAGGGCTACGGGGCTACCATCCACTAAAAGGCCGATTCGCCCCTCCACCAAATGGGCTACAATTACATCGGGCCGTTCTGTTTGCAGTACCTGCGGAAAAGGCGATAAGGGGTGATCGGAGATAGCTTCCATTACATAGTAGCTATCCAGGACTTTCGGCAGATCTTCCTCTGTCTGTAGGCGTTGCAAGCGCTGCTCCACCTCGGCCAGCAGTTGCTTATCAACCCTATCTTCCAAATAGCAGATAAGAACAGGCGTGCGGGAGAGAACGCCCAAGCGCATGGTTTTGCTCTTAAAATGGGGAGTGCGTAATCGACGCCGTACTAAAGCCAAGTTATCTTCGATGGCTTCGATAAAACCATCCTTAGGGCCACTGATGGCCGCATCGGTTGCCGGTTCAGCAACGGCCCGTTTCGGGAACTTGACCACGTCAACAACAACAGCTGTTGCTATCCCCTGGCAGAGCAAAAGCACGCGGCCATCTAGCATCTGCTGCAAAGCCTGGTGCAAATCATCCATTGTAGAATAGTCGCTGACAGCAATGCAAGATAAAATATCCTGCAAGGAGGTGCTGCGTTTACAGTTGAGTAAGGGATCAGCAATGCCTCGCTGGATAAGGTCGCTATTGGTTAGACCTTTAAGATATATTAAAGCTGCTGGTCGCTGCCCCACCTGCAAGCGGCGGCAAACCAGATCGGCGGAATCGGCAAAGAGCTGCTCTATGTATTCTAGGTTTTTATTTAAATTTTTCTGTACCGAATATTTTGCTTCTAAGCCTGTATCAACCTGGGGCCTTTGAGCTCCAACAAAATTCTGCAGAACCTGCTTCCAAATTGGCATTTTTCCCCCTCCTCTGCCTGTATTTTCTCCAAGGCTGAGAAAAGGATTCACTAAAGGACCAGGTTACCTAATGCCGTACTGGAGCAGCCGTAAGACCTTGTTAGTTTGGCAATAAAAAAAGACGGTCGCCATACTAATTCTCGCGACCGCCCCGCCATGTTGATTTGTTTCTCTTAATAACGGTATAGCTTATAGCCCAGGAGCTCAATTGCAGGAGCAAGAAACTCCTCTTTCACCGGCTCTTCTCTGGCATAATCGGTAGTCAAGTACTTCTTGTTATCGTCGGCGAATACGGTAGTTACCACCGCATCAGAACCGTATTCTTCTTGCAGCAACACGGCACCTAAGAAGTTGGCACCAGAAGAAATACCTACGCCCAGGCCAATGTCTTTGGCCAATTTCTGGGCCATGATAATGGAGTCGCCATCGTCCACATGCACCACTGGCTCAATTTCATCCACCTTAAGAATCGGTGGGATAAACTCATCGGAGATACCTTGGATACGATGCTGACCTACTTTATACCCGGTAGCTATCGTAGGTGAATTGGCCGGCTCTAGAGGGTGGATCTTAACCTGGGGGTTATGCTCCTGCAGATAGCGGCCTACACCCATCACGGTGCCACCGGTACCCACACCAGCCACAAAAGCGTCTACACCCAATCCCAAGCGCTCCATCTGTTCCCAGAGCTCCTTGCCGGTAGTAAGGTAATGGGCCTCCGTATTGTCTTCATTAGAAAACTGATTAGGTCGGAAACCGTTCTCCTTGTCAGCCAACTCGTCGGCTAAGGCTATGCTGCCTTTAAATCCGCCGGCTTTGGCGGAAACCAGATGTACCGTGGCACCAAAGCTTTCCATGATCAAGATTCTCTCTTGACTCATCCAATCGGGCATAAAGATGTGAACCGGGTGCCCAAAGCAACGGCCTAAACCGGCGAAAGCAATACCCGTGTTGCCACTGGTGGCCTCAATAATTGGCATACCGTCCCTGAGTTCCCCATTCTGCTTAGACTTCTTGATGATGTGCTCAGCTATGCGGTCTTTGATACTTCCCGTCGGGTTAAAAAACTCCAACTTGGCATAAATGGTTCGCTCTTGGCCTTTGTACTTGTAGCGAATCTCCGCTAAGGGGGTATTTCCTGTAAGTTGCATGAACACTTCATCCCTTCCATCCTTAACTATTAAAGACCATACTAATTATTTGACACACCACCCCCTTTTTCCTACTATTTTTTGAATAATTTCAGTCCGGAAATAAAAGGCTGAGGACCATTCCCAGGTAAGGAATGGTCCTCAGCCACATTCTTAACGCCAATCTGCATCATAGAGGATGATGGCCTCGTCGGAACGGGGGCTCCAATTGACTCGCTTGCTTACGCCATAGAGATCTTTCTGCTGGTGTAGGAGCAGCCAAGGAATATCCTCATGAATCATGACTAATGCCTGATGATACTGTTGCTCCCGTTGCTGCGGATCCATATTGGTACGGGCCTTATCCAGTAACGCATCTACCGCCTGTCCCCGCTCGGCCGCCACATGATAATAGAAGAAGCGTTGGCCGGTGTGGAACCAGGCATAAAGCGTCCCCTCCGCATCAAAGAGGGAGTTGCCCCAGCCGATGAGCCACAGATCTGCGTCTACTTTGCGACGCATAATTTGATCGGCATAAACACCCCATTCGGGTAATTTCAGCTCCACCTGCACACCAATGGCCTCCAGCTGGTTTTGAATAGCCTCGGCCACTTCTTTATCCATCATGTAGCGGCCCGTGGGGGCCGCCATGGTGAGTTTAAAACCGTCACCGTAGCCGGCCTCCTGCAATAGGGCTTTAGCCCGTTCCGGATCATAGCCATAGGGTTTTAGATTGGGGTTATAACCAAAGTCCAAATTGGCAAGGTTTTGCGTCATAGGGGTGCCATAACCGCCTAACAGATTGTCAATGATGCTCTCCACATCTACTGCCAAATTGAGGGCTAAACGCACCCGTTTATCGGCTAGAGGCCCTCCCTTGTCCATCATGAACTGAATCAAAAGAAAACGGCTACTAGGAACTTCAGCTATTTCGGCTTTACCACTATTGTTTACCGCTTCCACTTGGTGGGGCGGAATATTCACTGCAATATCAATCTGGCCTGCCTGTAAAGCCATTACCCGAGAAGCATCCTCGGGGATGACCTTGAAGATTACCCGTTTGATAGCGGGCTCACCCCGCCAGTAGTTGGGATTAGCTTCTAAAACAACCTGCTCGTCCTTATCCCATTGCACAAACTTATAGGGCCCGGTACCGATGGGTTCCAGCTGAAAACGTTCATCGCCTACTTGCTCCACATAGTGTTTGGGCACAATGCGCAAATTGGCTAAACGTGCCGGTAATACGGGATAGGGCTCCTTAGTGTGAATGAGTACCGTATAATCATCGACTACTTCCACCGAGGCGATAGCAGAGTAATTGGAAGCCTGTGGGCTATTCTTGCTGGGATCAAGGATGCGCTCGATGGTGTACTGCACGTCCTCCGCCGTAAATTCTTCCCCATCGTGGAATTGAACTCCCTCTCGCAGTTCAATTTCCCAGGTGGTGGGGCTGATGCTTTCCCAGCTGGTGGCTAGAGCCGGCTTATATTCTTGCTCAGTTCCCCTCTCCAGCAAGGGGTCGAAGATTTGGCGTTCCACATTGGCGGTGGTGGTCTCCGAATGCATACCCGGGTCCAGCATAGTAGCGTCTACTCCCTGGGCCACCACCAAAGTAGCGTCCTGTTGATTATCGCCGCAACCGACTAGTAGCAAAGCGGCCATCAGTAAGCAAGCAATCATTCGTGACAATTTGCTCATCTTAGTTCAACTCCTCCTGTTGTTCTACATCGCGTTATTCAGACGAGGGTCAAGGATATCGCGGAGCCAGGCGCCCACTAGGTTGACAGCTAATACCGTCAACATGATGGCCAGACCGGGAAAGGTGGCTAACCACCAGGCGCTGGTGAGGTAGGCACGACCGTCGGCCAGCATACTCCCCCAAGTAGGAATATGGGGCTCCACTCCTAGACCCATGAAAGTTAAAGAAGATTCGGCAATGATCATATTAGCCACTCTTAAACTGGCCATGACGATGACCGAGGGCATAACATTGGGCAAAATATGGCGCAGCATTATCTTGTAATCCTTTTGTCCCAAAGCCCGGGCCGCTTCCACAAATTCTTTCGCACTCACTGACAACACTTCAGCCCGAATCAGGCGGCCATAGGCTACCCAACCGGTAACACCCAACACAACTATCACATTGCGTAGCCCTGGTCCCAACACCGCCATTACGGCTAGGGCCAGCAATATGAAAGGAAAGGCCATTTGCACCTCTGCCAGCAACATAATGCATGAGTCTACGCGGCCCCGCCAATAGCCGGCGGCCAGGCCCAAAAACGTCCCTATTACACCCGATACAGCGACGGCAATAAGGGCCACCAGTAGCGACACCCGAGATCCGTATATGATACGGCTCAGGATGTCCCGCCCCAGGTGATCGGTCCCCAACGGATGTTGGGAATTACCGCCGGGCAACCAAGCCGGCGGCCGCAGTCGGGCGGCCAGGTTTTGCTCCGTAGGGTCGTGGGGTGCTAACACCGGTGCCAACAAGGCACAGGCAATTACCAACAGCAGCAAGCAGAGTCCTACAACCGCGGTTTTGGATTTCATCGTCATCTCTCCTTTCTGCCGTTAACTCTCTAACCGGATGCGCGGATCGAGCCAAGTGTAAAGCACATCGGTACAAAGATTGATAATCACGATACAAACCGCCAGTACAAATACGCCGGCCTGCACTAAAGGAATATCCCGGTTATTGATGGCCTGCACCAGCAGCCGGCCCACGCCCGGCCAGGCAAAAATGCTTTCGGTAATCACTGCTCCCCCTAAAAGCGTCCCTAGTTGCAAACCGATAATGGTTACTACAGGCAAGAGGGCGTTACGAAGAGCATGCTTAAATACTACCAATGCCTGCGACAACCCCTTAGAGCGGGCGGTGCGAATGTAGTCCTGCTGCAGCACTTCTACCATATGGGCCTGTAACAAGCGCATGATGGTGGCTGTAGTATACACACCCAGGGTAATAGCCGGCATCACCAGCTGACTAAAACTACCCCGCCCCGTCAAAGGAAAAATAGGTACTATTAGACCGAAAAATAGCTGGAGCATCAAAGCCATCCAAAAGGCGGGCAACGACTGCCCCAACAGTCCGAAGATGGAACCGATAGAGGCCGCGAAAGTGTTTCTCTTACTGGCCGTCCACACCCCTAAGGGGATGCCTACTAGTAGTGATACTGCCAACGCCGCCAAGGTAAGTTCAATGGTGGCCGGCATCCGCTCTAAGATTAACGTAAGGGCCGGCTGCTGATGCCGCAAGGAAAAGCCGAAGTCACCCCGGACCGCATTAGTCAGCCATCGTAGATACTGCTGCCACAGGGGATCGTTAAAACCCACGGCTTCCCGGAATTGTTCCACCTGCTCTACCGTAGCGTCTGGCGGCAACATTAGGATGGCCGGGTCACCGGTCAGATGAACGATCATAAAGGAGAAGAGAGAAACTCCCAAAATTACTAGTAAGGCCCGCTGCAAGCGTTGTCTGAGCAGCTTAATCATTGATCGTCCCTCCTTGTCTTTGCTACCCGGTGGCAAGCCACCAGATGTCCCGGTGCCACCATTTGCGACACTGGAGTCACAGCTAAGCAGTCCTCGCTGGCATAGGGGCAGCGGGTATGAAAGCGACAGCCGCTGGGCGGATTCAGGGGGCTGGGCAATTCGCCAGTCAAAGGCAGAACCTCCAGTTTTTCATCGGGATCGGGTACCGGAATGGCCGCCAGCAGGGCTTGAGTATAAGGATGCTGCGGGTTAGAAAACAGATCCTCTACCGGGGCCAACTCTACTATCTGCCCCAAATACATAACGGCTACCCGATGGCTAATGTGTTTAACCACACTCAAGTCGTGGGCAATAAATAAATAACTGAGGCCTAGCTCTTGTTGTAGGTCCTGCAACAAATTGACCACCTGCGCCTGCACCGACACGTCTAAAGCCGAGACCGGCTCATCGCAAACGATTAGCTGGGGTTGGACGGCTAGAGCACGGGCGATACCGATACGCTGCCGCTGCCCCCCACTAAACTCATGGGGATAGCGGTCGATATAGTCGGAGTTAAGGCCAACTTTGACTAGCAGCTCTTGGGCCCGTGCCCGCCGTTCACGGGGACGGCCGATATTATGAATCTCCATAGCCTCAATTAGGGCCGCACCTATTTTCATCCGCGGATTGAGAGAAGCGAAGGGGTCTTGAAACACTATCTGCATTCGCCGGCGAAATCGCCTTAAATGCTCGGAGCCCAAACTCCCTAAGTCGGTCCCATCAAAGATGACCTTGCCGCCCGTCGGTTCAATTAAACGCAACACTGCCCGACCGGTGGTTGTTTTGCCGCAGCCCGACTCACCAACTAAACCTAAAGTTTCGCCAGCCCCTATCTCAAAGCTGACTCCATCTACCGCCTGTACCCGGGCACGCCCACTGGGGAAGTGTACTTTTAAGTCTTCAACTTGAAGCAGCGGTGTTGGCATAGGTCATCCCTCCTTGTTCCTGGCCCATCAATGGATACCAACAGGCGACTTGTCGCCCGTCGGGCAGCCGTTGTAGTGGTGGTTCTTCTCCTGCACAACGGAGTTGGGCATAGGGGCAACGCCCATTAAAGGCACAGCCGGGCGGTCGCTGGGCTGGATGGGGCACCATGCCCTTAATTTGGTGCAGGCGCCTGCTTGTCTTCTTGATATTGGGAACCGAACCCAGCAGCCCTTGCGTATAGGGATGGAGCGGTTGACGAAAAATTTCCCGCACCGGCGCGTCCTCCACAATACGGCCTAAATACATCACCAATACCCGGCTGGCCATGGTAGCAACCACACCCAGGTCGTGGGTAATCAGGATAATTGCCATCCCCAACCGCTTTTGTAAGTTTTGCATCAGGTGCAAAATCTGAGCCTGTATGGTCACGTCCAGGGCCGTCGTCGGTTCATCGGCAATTAGAAGACGAGGATTGCAAGCCAGAGCCATAGCTATCATCACCCGCTGACGCATACCCCCGCTTAGCTGATGAGGATAGGCCCGCAGGCGCTCGGCGGGTGAACTGATACCTACCAGCTGCAAAATTTCTTCCGCCCTTTCTAAAGCTTGCCTCCGGCTTAATCCCTCGTGGAGGCGAATTCCTTCACTGAGCTGCTCACCAATCCGCAATAGAGGGTTAAGGGAGGTCATCGGTTCCTGAAAAATCATGGCCATATCCTTTCCCCTCACCGCCTGCATCTCCCGCTCTGACTTTTGCAGAAGATCTTCACCCTGAAAGAATATCTGGCCGGCGGTTATCTTCCCGGGCGGGCTTGGTACCAACCCCATGATGGAGAGGGCCGTCAAGCTCTTGCCACAACCCGACTCACCCACCAGGGCCACCGTTTCACCAGCAGCCAATTCAAAACTCACCCCTGCCACCGCCTCAAAAGACCCGGTTGCCGTATCTAAGCGAGTAGTTAAGTTACATACCTTTAGTAGTTGCTCCGACATACAAACACCCCATTTGA
>JAMNZE010000049.1:0-26216 GCA_023622465.1 Bacillota bacterium
GCTCCTACATCGGGGCGCCGGGCATAAACTCGCAGGTGCAAAGGCAACTCGCTGGAGGGACGCCCCTCCCCTGCCAGCACTTTGCCGGTGGTATCAACCAGTACCAACATCTCGGGGGTCAGTTCGCCTTTACTGACGCCGGTGGGTGTGGTAATAATGCGGTTCTCGTCTAAACGGGCCGAGATATTGCCATCATTGGCGGCTGCAAACCCCTGCTCATACAAGCGGCGTCCTGCCCAGCAGATGGCTTGGCGCAAACTGTGTTCCCTTTCCATACATGGGTTCTCCTTTCAATGTTTATATGGCGCTACATCCTCCGAAGTACGACTGGACTTCTAGCAACAAAACTTTGTTGCGGCTGCGGGATGCTGCTGTAGGCGTGATTGGAGCCTACTCCTGCGCCCTAAGCACATCCCACAGCCCTCCAGAATTAGTTCACATTTCACAACGGCTATCTAACAGATATAGCAAAATAGCTCGGGCCAGATACTCTCCCAACCCGCAGGAATAGATGGCTACTGGCGCGAATAACCAATTAGATGAAACCAGCTGACTCGAACTCATATATCTTGGAAGCGAGGCGATTTTTTTGAGTAAAGTGGCAGTCGAATTCAACCAGTATTACACCTACGACCAGCTGACGGAAATTCTTCACCAGTATCCAGAGCAATACCCCGAATTTTGCAGCCTAGAGTCTATCGGCAAAAGCTATGAGGGGCGCGACGTGTGGGCCATGACCGTCACCAACCAGGCCACCGGCCCGGCCGAACATAAGCCGGCCCTGTATGTGGATGGCAATATCCACGCCGGCGAAGTGACCGGTTCTATGGCTTGTCTCTATCTGATCGACTATCTGGTGGGCAATTACGAAACCGACCCCCGGATCAAGAAGCTATTAGATAAGCGTACTTTCTATATTATACCGCGGGTCAACCCGGATGGGGCCGAACTTTATTTGACCAGTCCCACCGCCTTGCGCAGCAGTGTACGCCCCTATCCCGATTGGCGTCAAGAAGAAGACCCGCCCGGATTACATCCGGAAGATGTGGACGGCGACGGCCAAATTCTACAAATGCGGGTGCGGGACGACGCCCGCGGCGCCTGGAAGGTGGACCCGGCCGATAGCCGCCTTATGTTGCCGCGTACCCCTTGGGATTTGGAGGGCCCCTTCTATCACCTGTTCACTGAAGGCATGTTACGGGATGAGCAGGGCCAGCTGTTACCGGAAACCCGTTGGCCCTTTGCTATGGCCAGCACCAAATACGGGCTAGATTTAAACCGTAACTTCCCGGCGGGCTACAGCCCCCTTACGCCCGGTTCGGGCCCCTACCCTCTGTCGGAGCCGGAAACCCGCAACCAGGTGGAATTTATCAGCAAACATAAGAACATCGCCGGCGTGTTGCTTTATCATACCACTGGCGGCGTCCTTTTCCGGCCCCACAGTACCATGCCCGACAAAGACTTCCCCGGTAATGACGCCCAGATGTATGAAATTATCGGCAAAATGGGCACCGATGTTACCGGCTATCCGGTGGTCTGCTGCTATGGCGACGTCTGGTCGGGTGTGCTAGACGACTGGTGCTATGAGCAGCTAGGTCTCTTTGCCTTTACCCCCGAACTGTGGGATCTGGTGGGGCGGGCGGCGCCCGAATTAAAGGGTAAGCACATGCGCCGCATGACGCCAGAAGAACAGCACCAGTTGGATAGGGCCATATTGCGCTGGTCCGACCGCGAACTGGGTGGCCGCGGCTTCGTGCGCTGGCGCAAATTCCAGCACCCGCAGCTGGGTGAAGTAGAAATTGGCGGTTATTCGCTGAAAGAATTCCGCCAGAACCCACCCCGTCACCTGCTGGAAGCCGAATGCCACAAAATTAACCAGTTTGCCCTTGCCTACGCCCTTGCACTACCGGAAGTAGCCATCGACCAGGTGGAGGTAAAGGAAGTAGCCCCGGGCGTATACGATATTAACACGGTTGTATCCAACCATGGTTATTTACCTACCAATATCAGCCACATGGCGCTGAAGCACAAGGCGGTGCGGCCTGATGCGGTACGCCTGCAACTGGCTCCGGGTATGACGCTGGTGAACTGCGAAGCTAAACAAGAGATCGGGTACCTGGCCGGTTACTCGGCAGTGCACCACGTGCGCTGGGGTATCGGCGATCCGGCCCAAGGTTCTCGGCGGGTACGTTGGACAGTAAAAGTTGATACCGACTCCCCGCGGCAAGTAACGGTTCAACTCACTTCTCAGCGCGGCGGAACTGTAGCGCAGCAGGTGGAGCTGCCTTAATCAATACAATGGACGTCCACCTGTAGGACCTGAGCCACATGGGGAATTGGACGCCGAAATGCGGGTGCGGTAACACGTCGTAGGGGCCGCCCGTTGGTCGGCCCGTTGGGTTGTTGGATAAATACCGCTGTTTCTAATTAAACTTTAGGAGGAATTAGTTTGCATAGGTTGCGCAAACCAATGCGAGCCAGATTGCTGGCCTTGGTAATGCTGACGCTGCTAACCATCTCAGCCGTTGCCTGCCAGCCGGCGTGGGTGCCAGCGGACATTTCAGAGGTCGAGATACAACACTTGCTCGAGCTTTACGAACACGAACAGATGATGTCCTGGGTCAAAGATTTGACCAGCGAAACCTACGGTGGCCGAGAAGCAGGTACCAAATATGAAGATTTGGCTGGCGATTACATAATCGATCTACTCCAATCCTTCGGCCTAGAACCTTGGCATGAAGCCGGCTTCGACGATTATCGGCAGCCCTTTTCTATCCCCGACAGTGAAGAACCGGCGGAAAATATCATTGCCGTATTGCCGGGCGAAAGAAGTGACAGGTTCGTGCTCATTGGCGCCCATTATGACCACATTGGCATTATAGACGGGGTGCTACACCCAGGAGCCGATGATAACGCGGTGGGCACAGCCGCTGTTCTAGAGATAGCGCGCATTTTCAGCCAAAGCCAATTAACTCCCCGCTATAGTGTGGTCTTCGTGCTATTTGGTGCGGAAGAGAAAGGCCTTATTGGTAGCCAAGTGTTGGCCAGGTATTTGCAGGAAAAGAAGATGACCGACAAGGTAGTCTTGCTTAACCTAGACGTGATTGCTGGCGTGAGCGGCGAGACCCTAGTGGTGTACGACAGTCGTTTCAAAGACAACAAGATCTGGGCCAAGGTAGCCAAAGAAGAGGCAGAAGCCGGTGGGGTTAAAGCCAGCATCGAGGACCGCCTGGCCGGCGGCGTAGATAGTATGGCCTTTACCATGCACAGTATCCCGGCTATCACCCTGGTCTGGGGCAACTTAGGGGAGGAACACCCCCACCTGCACAAACCGACCGATACCTTTGAAAACCTGAACCCGGAAATAGTGGATACAGCCACCCGGGCTGCTATCCGCATCGCCTGGGCCTTTGCTAATTGATAGTTTTACGGCAGCTACTAGGTTTGCTAGCCGCACATACGAGGCCTGATGTCTATGATCAACTCCCTGTTGCTAGCTCTTGGGTGCAACAGCCCCCAGGGCATATGGGGCGCACCACCGGGGCGCCCCTACGAAACGTGTGGGATGCGGTCCATAGCCGCGATTTTGGGGCATGCGTAGAGGCCGCCCGCTGGTCGCCCCCTACTCCTTAGCCCCTATTTCTTTTGAACAGAAAAGGAGCTAGCCTTTTGTGGGCTAGCTCCTCTTATATTGGCAAATTACCTTAATCACGGCTATACACAACCTGACCGTTAATATAGGTCTGGAGGATGTGGCTGCGGATGCGGAAGGGGCAGCCATCCCAGATGGTGAAGTCGGCATCTTTGCCTGCCTCCAGGCTACCGACGCGATCGGCCACGCCGATATGCTCGGCCGCACCTAAGGTGTAGGCTCGCAGGGCACCGGCGGCACTCATGCCGGCCGCATGGGCCATGGCTATGGCCACACTGACATACTGAATCGGGAAGAAAGGATGGTCGGAAATCAAGCTCACCGACACGCCCGCCTTCTCCAGGATTCCGGCCGTCTCAAAGGAGATGGACTGGGTTTCCACCTTGGCCCGATTCCAGAAGGAGGGCCCTAAGTTGACCGGAATCTGTTTTTCAGCCAGGAAATCGGCCACAGCAGCGGCATCGGTGCCGTGCTCAATCTGAATCTTAATACTAAACTCTTCGCCTATGCGCACCGCCGTAACGATATCGTCGGCCCGGTGGGCATGCACTCGCAAAGGCACTTTGCCTTCTAAAACTTGAACCAGCGGCTCCCAGCGCAAATCTACTTCTGCGTTAGGATCTTTGGCCCGTTTTTCTTGGTAAGCTTTTGCTTCGTAGAGGGCTCCGCGAATGGCGGCTGCAACACCCATGCGGGTCCGCGGGAAAACACCGCGCATAATACCATAGGAGTTCTTCACGTTCTCGCCCAAGGCCGCTTTCATGCCGTTATAAGGAGCCAAAATCATATCATCGATAATATTTCCAGCTGTCTTAATTACACACATCTGACCGCCGATGGCATTAGCCGAACCCGGAGCGACCTGCACGGTAGTTACACCACCCATGCGGGCATCGGCAAAACTGATGTGACGGGGGTTAATTGCATCGAGGGCCCGCACCTGCGGCGTGACCGGGTTGTTGCTTTCATTGCCGTCGTAACTAGCTTGACCTTCGCTTTCTCCCCACATGCCCACATGGGTGTGGGTGTCAACAAAGCCGGGCAAGATAACACGACCGCTACAATCGATTACCTCTGCCTTGGCCGGGATATCCACGTTGGCGCCAACGGCCACGATCTTAGCGCCATCAATTAGCAGCGTGCCCTGTTCGATAGAGGGCGCTCCCACCGGATGGATCTTAGCGTTAACAAATGCTTTCATCATTATTTGCCCTCCTCCCGCTCGTACACAATTTCTCCGTCAATCACGGTCAGTAGGCAGTGGGTTAATGGTTCGAAAGGATCGCCCGACCACATGGCCAGGTCCGCATCTTTACCTACTTCCAGGCTGCCGACCCGGTCGGCCACACCGATAATTTCTGCCGGGTTAATGGTAACAGCCTTGAGCGCCTCTTCTTCCGGCAGACCCTCTCGGATGCACAATCCAACAGCAATGCGGAAGTAGTGCTGAGGCACAATGTTGTGGTCGGTGATAATGGCCACCTTGCCGCCGGCCCGGGCAATGACGCCAGCGGTGGTGGGGGATATGTTCTTCGTTTCCACCTTAGCTCGCCGCCACACCGTTGGGCCAACACAAACGGGAATATGGTGTTTAACAATTTCCTCGGCTATCAGGTGGCCTTCCGTGCAATGCTCAATGGTGAAATCGATATCAAACTCTTTGGCAACCCGAATGGCGGTGAGTATATCATCTGCCCGATGGGCATGAATACGCAATGGTATCTCCTTGCGGATAACCTTGGCCATATTCTCCATCTTAGGGTCGAACTTCCAATCCTTATCGCCCCGCTCCTGCTTAGCCACATACTGCTGGGCCGAAAGCAAGGCTTCTCTTAGCAGTGCGGCCGCACCCATGCGGGTTGTTGGCGCCTTACCCTTACTACCATAATTGTTCTTCGGGTTTTCGCCTAGAGCTGCCTTCATCCCGGTAGGATATTTCAGCACCATTTTGTCCACAATGGTGCCACTGGTCTTCATGGCGAGCATCAGACCGCCGATAATGTTGGCAGAACCGGGCATGGTCTGGACCGTGGTTACTCCGCCCTTGCGCGCATCGGCAAAGCCCACGTCGGCCGGGTTGATGCCGTCGAGGATATTAACATGGGGCACCACCGGGTTGGTAGACTCGTTAATATCGGCACCTTCCCAGCCTAACCCTTCCTCCCAACCACCCACGTGGGTGTGAGCGTCAATGAGGCCTGGGGTAACAATAGCGCCCTTAGCATCAATAACATGTGCTTCCGCTGGGATATCAATGGCCGCACCTAGGGCGACAATCTTGCCGTCGGCTAGCAGAATGCTGCCCTGTTCGATCACACCATTGGTCACGGTATAGATCTTGGCATTAATAATTGCTAACAAGTGATGATAACCTCCCTTACATGTCATAGCTAACGCCGAACCTAGCGCGTTAGTACCTTAAAACTACTTCTTTTCTGAAGGCTAAATTCCTGCCAGGCGAATATTTATGGAATCTACCGAGAACAGCAAAAATAAGGCGCGCCAGCCGTTACCTAGTAACCGCCGGCGCGTCCGACCGCCATTTACTGTTCCAACAAAATAGCATAGATCTCATTCTTGTATTGAATTAGCACCATATCATCACGGGCGCCAAGCATTTGGGTGCTATTCGGCTCGCCGTAGAAAGGGAGTTCATAGGCTTGGGCTACCTGCCCCGGCTGCCACTGGTAAAGGATCCCCTGTGTACTGTTAAGAAAAACTAGGGAATTATTCACCTCCGGCACCGGGCCGAACTCAATATCCTCTAACACTTCCTGGGCCAGCCGGTCGTGCTCCAGCAGGTAAACCTTGTTATCGCCATCCGGTCCCCCCCAACCGGCCATAAACCAACAGGCTCTGTCGTCTAAGGCCCCTATAGCCACTACCGGTGCCGGGTGTTCCAGTTCCCGTAATACTGCTCCGTCAGGGGCAAGCAAGGCGACCACCCCATCATAGTCGTGGCTGAGACCACCAATCCAAATGCCATCCTGCCCTACGCTCACCGAGCAGATGCGATCTTCCATCGGAATATGATAATCCCAGACCAGCTGGCCGGTCTCCATGTCGAGAGCAATAAGTCCCCGAATAGTGAGACCATAGGCCCCGAGCAAACCATCACCCAGATCGACAAGCCGCTCTTGTGAACCGTACGTCTCCAACACAAAGATTTCTTTGGGCCCCCGCGGTTCAGGCCGATAGATCCAGCGTTTTTCCCCTTCTGCATCAAGATAGGTGATAAAACGCCCCGCCTGATCGTAGCCCAGCAGTACCACCCCATCTTCTCGCAACAAGCAATCGAACCACCCCTCGGCTTCGGGAAGCTGGGGTAAGACTAGAGTGCCCCCATCGGTTTCCAGCCGAATTTCCTCCGCTTCCTTATGAAAAATGGCATCAGGGCAAAAACCATAGGGAGTTACTTTCTCCAAAACATCTCTCTGTAAAACCGTTCCCGTTGCCGGATCAAGAATTGTGCGAGAAAAAGCAGCGACGGGCCCCTGGCGGTCAAAATAGCCGAACATAAAGCCTTGGGGATGCTCGGTGAGCACATGGTTAAAATACTGCCCCTCACTACTTAGCCGATGCCGCCAAACTACCGTCGCCCGCGGGGCTGTGGTGCGGCTTTCCCGTCCCCAGACGATATCATCGGGAAGAGAAATAATGGGCCCCGTCGATCCGTTAGGCCGCCGGCCACAGGCGGTAACTACTACTAATATCAAAAAGCAGACAGCGATAACCTTGATCTTCATGTAATCACCCTTGAATGCTATGCGTCAACAGTTCTTTTTGTTATCCTATACTCCACGAAAGGCAATACACCTTCTACCCCTGCCGAAATTTTAGGGCCCGGAAACAAGAAAGCTCGCGCCCGGTACATTGGGCGCGAGCTCCTATTTTGCTACAGTAATTCCTGTCCCAACTCCCAAAGTCCATCCACATCCCGCCAGAAGCATAGACCACAGGGTGGTTGTTGCTGGGGCTGGGCCTGCCGTCGCCTAAACCAGCCCCTCCGTTGGTTCGGCTCAAAGGGTACCACTGGTGGCAACAGCTGGGCTTCTAGCCAGAAGTTGGTCATTTTCCCCACCCAGAGGCTATAAAAATACAGCCATTGGCCGGGCCTCATTTCCTGGTCTAAGAAAGATTCGCGGGCCCCGTAGACTAACCGCCATAAGCATGAGCGCAGCTGACGGCTGACCGCGCTTAACTCCTCGCCTACTACCCGCAGAGAAGCAGCAGAAAGGACCGGTAAAGCCAAGCGATAGGTGCTAGGATAGAAGGGCTTATCTTTTTCCTCCACATAGGCATGAAGTTGCCTCAGAGGCTCTTGCGTATAGAGTAACAATTCTCCTTCCGCATCAGCACTTGCTAAAGTTGCTCGCACCGCCCGCTGACTGATTACCTGACGCACCATCCAGCCGCTTTCATAGGGCCCTCCTTGCAGATGAACCACTCCGTTGTCCGGATTGAGCCGAAGAAAGCTAAGCAGCACCGTTTGCTCCTGCTGGGCAGCGCTTAAATCTACGGCGGCCGCATCTAGCTCTAGTAGTTGCAAAAAGTGCAACGACCCCACATGCCACAGCAGCCAACCTACCAACAGACTAGGAGCCGCCTGTTCCCAGTCGGCATCGCCCTTAACAGGCTGCCAGACTTGCCGCAGCTTGAAAAGAGAACCAGCAAGCTGTTCGGCTTCTAAAGCTATTGCCTTGCATAGCTCAGCGCTCCAACTCCACGTTGCAGTGATCGGACTGGGCTGGGGGGCGGGCCCGGTACGCCGACTGGCCACTTGCAGGCGAAAGGTTCTATCGGCGTCATAGTCGATGACCACCCTACCAATAGATGCTTCACTACTTACCAATGAATTTAGAAACGCATCACTCACTGGCTCTCCCCCCTACTTCAAGCTTTAGCAAATTGGCTACCGGCACTGTAACCACTTTTCCGTCAAGGACCACTTCTGCTACCCTCAGCCGGGCACCACTAGCAATTTCTTGCCTTCCCGGGGGTAGGTCGACCACCTGCCCCACCTGATCACGGTACGGTCGCCTCAGCACCCGCACCCAATCACCCACCTGCACTGTCCCCGATGTAGCTTCGCAAGCTGGCAATTTCTGCGGCCATTTGTCTAAGCAAACCACCACTTCTGGACGCACCAATCCGGCTCGAATTTGGGTTTTACCGCTCATCGAGGCATAGCGGCCCTGTAAACTGGCCAACTCTTGCCATACAAAGCTGCTTATACTGGCGGCATCGAAGCGCTCTGTTAGCATGACCGGCATAAGCACTTCATCATCTCCCGTCATGCCGGGCCTGCTATGGCTGCCCATGTATGCGACCAAAGTGTCGTAGTTGATATGCCCCACCACCAAGCCGGCGCAGCCCACCGCGGCAGCTGCCCGCAGTAGGTCTAAGGAGGCAGTCCGCCCAGCCACGACTATTTTCCCCTGCCACTCAGCGGTTGCAGCACCCACCGGGAGTTCTTCGTCGGCCTCGGCGGCCAGCAAAATTTCACCGCCGCTTTCTGCACCTACGCCATAAGCGCCGGTAATAACATGGGCATAGGCTTCTATCTCAACCCCCTGCTGCTTAATAACCCGCTTCACCCGTCCTGTGAGATAGGCCTGCAGTATATTGCGAGATCGCACAGGCACAATAGTAATGATACCATCCCGGTAGGACTGGACGCGGCCGTAAATAGGTGACACTACGGACTTCGGTATCACCCCTGGGCTCATTACCAACACCTGCCCCGGAACCACAATACGGCCCGGATTTACACGTAAGGCAGCCACCAATCCCAGCTTGGAGATTTTCGCTTCCTTAACCAAATCGATGACGACTGGCTGATCATCTCCGAGTGGCATCGGTTGCCGTACATACACCATACCTTGGCTGTTGGACACAAGAGCGACATAACCACTGGTTGGCGACACTGATTGTTTCGCCTCTCCGAACAGCATGGAACTAGCTAGCGGTTCTCCTTCCTCGATCTTATCACCAACGGAGCGAAGCATATGCTTAGACAGGTCCTCGGGAGCAATATCTAAATGACGCGCTGCTGGCACTCTAACTAAGTCCCCAGGAATATAGTCTAGCTCAGCAACCACATCGGTGGCATGCACCCAATCCCCTTCTTGCACCTTAACTGTTCCGTGATAAGGCAAAAGGCGCGTGCGACGAATAAAATTAACGGGCAAGGTCGGCCACCTCCTTTGCACTCTGCTCCAGTTCGCTTAACGTATAGGCACCCAAAGAGAGCAAAGTTTGTTTGGTCAGTGCTTGCTGCTCTGCTAAAGATAATTCCTCTCCCCAGCGGCCACGGGCATCGATTATTACCCCTACTTCGCCACCAGTGACTTCTCGCTCCCATACGTGCCCCGCCCCCGCGCCGAAGTCAAAGCCGCCGGCGGCCTCCACCCGCAGAAATGCCCGCTCATTTCGCCCCAGGGGCCAAATGAGCACCTCACCTCGGCGAACCACCGCCTGCCGCACTCCTTCTGCGGTGCGCAAAGTGCACTGGGCGGCTACTACACCTGGCTCATGGCTTGGGGCAGAGACCAAACTAATGCAGGGGCCCAGCGGTACAAAGCAATCCCGCTCCAGCACTTGCAAGGCAATTTCTGGTTCGCTCTCCGAGAGCACCCCCAGGTGGGGCATCATAAAGATGCTGTCCACGGCCAAGAAGGTATAACCCAAGGGAGCAAAGGCATCAATTAGCATGGCGGCAGCTTGGGCTCGGCGTGGAGCATGGGAGAGCACACCCCCGCTACCAACCACTAGCCCAATGCGTTGCATATCCAGCAACTGCTGCCTTTCTTTGGTGATAATAGCCTGAGCGTCTTGCGACAGTAAGGCCCTCTGTATCTCACTGGGCGCCTTGTTTAACGACTTCACCAACGAAACGTGGTGCTCTAGCGACAGGCGTAAGGCTTCCCTGGCTAAAGCCTGCTCTATGAGCAAATCCAGCTTGGTGGCTGGAACGCTGGTGGGGAAGAGCAACTTATCCATCACCTGATCTTTTAGCCAGCTAGCATCCACCGCAAAGGGCAGCCAGCGCATGATGTTCTCTACCCCTGCCAGTTCCAGCACGTTACCGATACTATAGCTCATGCCCAAGTTGGCACTTACCGTTCGGTTAAACTCCCCCTCTATCACCGAGAAAATGTCGGTGGTGGCACCGCCGATGTCGGCGCCCACAATTTCTAAATTATCTCGCTCCGCCAGACGGGTCATTATCCGCCCAACCGCCAGCGGCGTGGGCATTACCGGCTGACTAACACTTTCTTTCAGTTTGGGATACCCGGGAGCCTGGGCCATCACATGGGTGAGGAATAGATCGTGAATAGCTTCCCGTGCTGGTTCTAAATTTTCCTTATCAAAGCTGGGCCGTATGTTAGACACAATGTGCAGGTCGAAATCTTCGCTGAGGGTATCCTGGACCAAAGGGCGACCATTAGGGCACCCGGCATAAATCACGGGCAAAGCATAGCCCTCGCCAAAACGGGGCACCGGACGCGCCGAATTGAGTAACTCGCAGAACTCCACAATGAAATGAACATTGATGGCACTATCGATGCCACCAGCCAGTAGCACCATATCGGGTTTGGCTTTACGTAAAGCCTCCATCTGTTCAAACAAAATGCGTCCATCGTCAGGTGAAAAGACATCCATTATTAGAGCGCCAGCACCAAGGGCCGCCTTTTCCGCACTTTCGGCAGTCACGAATTTAGAAAGGCCGCAGACAATTACCTGCAACCCGCCACCGGCACTGCTGGTAGCTAGAAACTGGGTCGTTTCTAAGGGCCTGCTAATCTGGCTTATAGCATTATGTACTCCCACCATCACATCTTCATCGGGTTTTTCCACCGTGGTGGGGGCTTCGCCCCGCTGGGTCACCCGGTAGCCATCCTCTCCTCGTTCAATCAGAATAGCCTTGGTGGTGGTGCTGCCTACGTCTACGATCAAGAAGGCCTTTTCACTCATACAATCCCTCCCCTACTAAGCGGCTTGCACCGTCGTTTCTGACTCCTCTTCAACATTAACCTTAAAGTAGACAAGTAATGATGAGGCCAGGAGCATGGCACCGGCTATGAAGAGGCTGGTATTATATGAAACCGTGTCGCCAAAGGCGCCGGTTGCCAAGCTAGCAATCGGCACCAAACTCTGGGTGATGAAACTACGAAAGACGGCCACCCGCCCCATATACTCAGAAGGAACGGCCGCCTGATATATGGAGGTGTTGGACACGGCCAACGCGGGCCGGGTAATGCCGATGGCGGCGATAAAGAATACCACCATAAACAGGCTACGACTGTACATTAGCCCTAAGGTGAATAGGCCACTGCCGGCCAGGGAAAGCACCAGCACTTGTTTCTTGCTGAAGCGCAGCACAAAGCCAGTCAGCAACATGGCGGTAATGATGGAGGCAAAAGAACTGACCGAATCTAACAATCCATGCTCCTCAGGGCCAAAGAATAGCTGATTCTTAAGAATTAAGGGCCAAACTATGTTGAAAACGATATTAGACATATTCACCAGCAACATGGCTGAAGTTTGGTAAATTATCCAGCTGTTTTGGCGCACATAGGCCCAACCGGAGGCCAATTGCTCTCGCATTGATGCTCTCTGATCTGGGGGCGAAATATGTTCTTGCACACGCACCGTGGATAGCAAAATGGCAGATGCCAGCAGGGTTAAAGCATCGATACCAATTACGGCGGCAGCCCCCAATTTAGCGTAGGCTAGCCCGCCGGCCGCCGGACCGACCATCATGGCGATACGCATGGCCAGGTCTTGGGCGCTATTGGCTTGCGGCAGTTGCTGACGAGGTACCAAGGTAGGCACAAAGGCGATAAGGCAGGGGTTATAAAAGACACGGGCTAAAGAATGGAAAAAGGAAAAGGCATATATGTGCCACACGGCTACCGACCTTGTTAGCAGAACAAGCACCAGTAGCAAATCGATTGCAGAGCGAATGATATCGGAGATGATCAGCATGCGCCGGCGGCTAAAGCGATCGATTATGGAGCCGGCTATGGGGGCCAGCAATAAGTTAGGCAGCATGCTCAAAGCAAAGGTAATGCCACGAGATAAAGTCGAATCGCTCAATTCCATAAGCAGCCAGGTGAGAGCCACACCAGAAAAGGTGTTACCAAAGGTGGTAATAAACTGCCCTAGCCAAAAACGTCTAAAATTGGCTGAAGCCAACGGGTGTTCTCGTAGCTTAGCTAACATCATTTCACTCCTTTTAACGTATTCCGATGACCATTACCTTCTAAACACCAGCTAGCTTTCTTAGTTAGATGATCAAGGTAGTTACTATTATTCTATCTAATCAACTTTTTTTATCTATTAACACTCTGTAACCCTTTCGTCACTATTCTGTAACCTTTCTGCTAATGTAGGGCTCCTCAGCTAGGGCGGCCATTTTGGGCTTTATATTGGGCGACTTGACTGCTCCAACCACTTTGATCATGTCCGCTAACCAATCTCTAAAGGGACAAAAAATATCGGCGTTCTGCCGATAGAAACACGGATTTGGCTCCCCAGCGGCCTCCTTAAGCTATCTCAAATTACGTGTATGGGATTGGGCGTTCCACATCTTGAAGATAAGATAACCATGCAACGCTAAACCAACAAAAGCCCAAATGTGGTTGCGTAATAACAAATTCGGCTACCACGTATGCTATAGCAAAAATTACGTAGACGATACTCATGAGGCGAGCCTTACTCATTAACCAACACCCTTCAATACGGGCAAGATTATAGCCCTAATTACCATGCGCTTGACAGCTCTAGGATACTCGCCCATAATTTAATACAAATCTAAAAAATGGAGTAGATTGATGAGAGAAAATGCTTCTGATTTAACCCAAGGTGGCATTTTTAAGAAACTACTACTGGTAGCGTTGCCGATTATGGGAACGCAGCTGATGCAGATGACCTATAATCTGACCGAGGGCTCGGAGATCGGCACTTCTCAAAACTTGGGCCGGGGTGACGTGACCACTGCCCGCGCCTATGCGGAGAACTCGGCTCACTTGGGCTTGGTTTTAGGGCTTATCTATGGCTCTGTTTTATTGACCATGGCGGGTCCGCTTATTTCTCTCTTGCAGGTGAAGGAACCAACGGTGTTCGCCAGTGCCTGTGCCTACTTGCGCATTGTGGCTCTAGGCATCCCGCTCACCTATATTTCAGCGGCCATCACCGGGTCGTTTAACGGAGCCGGCAACTCCCGGCTCAGCTTCCTGGCCAACGCCACAGGCCTAGTCGTTAACATGGTTCTTGACCCTCTGTTTATCCTGGTATTTGGCTGGGGTGTTCAAGGCGCGGCCATCGCTACCCTAATCGCTCAAGGAGTGGTGATGAGCCTCTTTATTTACTTCGCTAAACGCCATTCCAAGCGGCCCTTTGACGACTTCCGCCTGTTCGGTGCTTTCGATCGGGAAAAGGTTAGGCAGATCTTACGCTGGAGTTTGCCGGTGGCGGTGGAAAGTGCTGCTTTTACCATGCTAGCCATGACGGTAACCAGCATGATCTCGGCCTGGTATGGAGAGACGGCGGTGGCGGTTCAGCGGGTGGGCAGCCAGATCGAATCTTTATCTTGGATGATTGCTGGTGGATTCTCTTCCGCGGTCACTGCCTTCGTGGGACAGAATTTTGGAGCCCGCAAATGGGAGCGCATCCGCCGTGGATACCGCATCTCTCTGGCCGTGTTGTTGGTTTGGGAGGTATTCGTCATACTAGCCATAGTGCTAGGCGGCCGTTTCTTCTTTTCCGGCCTGCTCTGGCACCTTCCGCGGTTTAGGACAGACGCTACCGCCCAGTATCAGCAGCATCTCCTCCAACCTAATACGTCCGCTTTTGTGCTGGTTCTTTAGCCAGCGCATCGGCTTCGGGCTCAACGGACTCTGGATGGGTATTACCGTATCAGCGGCCGTGCGCGGCACGTTGATGCTCATTTGGTACACCATTTACGAGCGGCGGATTCCTGCGGAAGATGGTGTGGAATTGGAAGCCTATCAGCAAGCTACGGCATTATAAGCAGGTGCAGTTAGAATCCTAAGAACAACATAGGGCAGTCGCAAGAAACTTTACGACTGCCCCTTTTCATATCTGTATTAACCTACCACTATATTCACAACCCGCTTAGGGATGATGATTACCTTGCGCACGGCGACGCCTTCCAGGTAAGGCACCACCTTTTCGGCCGCTAAAGCTATTTCTCGAATTTCTTCTTCACTGGCATCGGCGGCGACTTCTATCTTATCTCGCAGGCGGCCGTTGACTTGCACCGGCATTTCAATTACATCGCGCACCAAGGCGGCCGGATCGAAGGTGGGCCAAGCCTCATGGAACACCGAATAGCTGTTACCCAGCCGCTCCCACATTTCCTCGGAGAAATGGGGGGCAAAGGGTGCCATGAGACGAATGAGGTCGTTAACCACTGCGGCTAAGAAGGCCACATTCTTCTCGGTCTGCTGGTTGTCGTAACGATACAGAGCGTTGGTCAGCTCCATGAGCCGGGAAACTACGGTATTAAACTGGAATTTATCCGCATCTTCACTGATGCCTTTAATCACATTGTGTAGTACGAAGTTCAGATCCTGCTCGGCGCGGCCCATTTCGTTATGGCCGCCGCCTTCGATCTTCAGCTCGGTGACCCGGTCCACAAAGCGCTCTACCCGGTCTATGAAGCGGGCTACGGATCGAATGCCATCATCGCTCCAGGGGCCACCTTCGATATAATTGAAGCCGAACTGCAAGTACATGCGGAAAACGTCGGAGCCGTATTCGGCAATATAGCTGTCGGGCGATACCACATTGCCCCGCGACTTGCTCATGCGGTTGCCGTCGGGCCCCAGGATAATGCCCTGATGGACCAGTTTTTTGAAGGGCTCGCCGAAATCGATATGGCCCAAGTCCCGCAGTGCCTTGGTGAAGAAACGGGCGTAAAGCAGGTGCATGCAGGCGTGTTCAGGACCGCCCACATACATATCCACCGGCAGCATTTTGTTGATCCACTGGCTATCGAAGGGTTGCTCATCATTATGCGGGTCGGGGAAGCGCAAGAAGTACCAGGACGAACAGACGAATGTATCCAGGGTATCTACTTCCCGCTGAGCAGCACGGGTAACTGGTCCTCAGGAACTGGTACGGTACCGCACTGAGGACAATACACGATAGGAATAGGTGCTCCCCAGTAACGCTGCCGGGATACGAGCCAGTCTCGCAACCGGTAATTGGTATGGAAGCGGGCGCGCCCACGGGCCTCTAGGGTTTTGACGATGGCATGTTTAGCCTCCTCCGAGGTGAGGCCATTAAACTCGCCGCTATTTACTAGTATGCCGTAGTCGGTAAAGGGCAGTGTGTCGTCTATCTCCCCTACTCCCTGAATCACGCGGGGAATGGGTAGATTGAATTTCTCAGCGAACTCATAGTCGCGGAGGTCATGCCCCGGCACCGCCATAACCGCACCGGTGCCGTAGGAAGCCAGCACGTAGTCGGCAATCCAAATGGGCAGTTTTTCTCCGGTAAGAGGATGTTCTGCATAGGCGCCGGTGAAGGCACCGGTCTTCTCGAGAGTAGTGAGCCGATCTAGCTCGCTGCGTTTCGCCACTTGCTCTTGGTAGGCAGTAACCGTCTCCCGTTGCTCGTCGGTAACGATCTGCTCTACTAAAGGATGTTCGGGCGCCAAAACCACATAGGTAGCACCGTAGAGGGTGTCCGCCCGGGTGGTAAAAACGGTAAAACTGGCATCGTGGCCCACAACTTGGAAGTCAATTTCGGCCCCCACCGACTTGCCAATCCAGTTGCGCTGCATCTGTTTGGTCTTTTCGGGCCAATCTAGGTTATCCAGCTCGGCCAGAAGCTCCTCCGCATATTGGGTTATCTTAAAGAACCACTGGGTGAGATTGCGCTTCTTTACTTCCTGGTCGCAGCGTTCGCACCGCCCCTCTATCACCTGCTCATTGGCTAAAACGGTGTTACAGTGCTCGCACCAGTTGACCGGAGCCTCTTTGCGATAGGCCAATCCAGCTTTATACAGCTGCAGGAACATCCACTGGGTCCATTTATAATACTCGGGTTCGCAGGTTACTATCTCGTAGTCCCAGTCGAACATGCCGCCCATGTGGCGCAGCTGTTCCCGCATAGTGGCGATATTAGCCATGGTAGAATCGTGGGGGTGCACGCCGGTTTGAATGGCATAGTTTTCAGCCGGCAAGCCGAAGGCGTCGAAGCCCATAGGTTCAAAGACTTCGTAACCCTGCATTCGTTTCATGCGGGCCCAAGAGTCGGTCACACCGTAGTTGTACCAATGCCCCACATGCAGCTTAGCCCCCGACGGGTAGGAAAACATCTCTAAGCAATAGAGTTTTTTATCGACACGGGAACGGTCGAAGGAATAAAGCTTAGTTTCCTCCCATTTCTTTTGCCATTTGCGATCGGTATCGATTGAATAAGTGCCCATAGCCATTACGCTCCTCTCATCCTTATAAGAATTGAAAAATAAAAGGCTTTCATCTCCCCTAGGAGACGAAAGCCTTGCTTCCGCGGTACCACTCCAATTGGGTAGCGCTGCTACCCCTCTCAAGGCCGGTAACGGTGGCGCCGGGCGGGCCTACTAGCCTTCAGCCAACCAGCTCCGAGGCGAGTTCTCCACTTACTACCGGCTGCATTGCACCAACCCGCAGCTCTCTGAGCAGTAGGCCATGGATACTACTCCTCTTCCTCGCTATATGTACACCATTATATACCTGGGAGTAGGTAGTGTCAAACACAGGTCTATTACCAAAACCACCGAAAGGGCCTCTGCAAATTTTTCCTCCCATCGGCCCCACTCTGTGCTATGATGAAAACAGCACATATTACCGGAGGCGAAAGATGCTCGACAAGTTATTTACTAACCTACTGGCACTACTTATCACTATGCTGACAGGTGCAGTCTTGGCTAAAGTGAAACTGATTACACCAACGCTGCGCAAGAACTTGAACACTTTACTCTACTATTTTGCTTTACCTATTTTCGTTTTCAACTCCATGCGGGGCAGCATCACACTGGAGCTACTGCAAACATCCTACTACCCCATGCTATTTGGTATCGGGTTAGCGTTAATTAACGGACTGATTGCCTTCTTAGCTACGGTTATCTGGCGTATTGACCCGCGGGAGCGACGCTTGTTTGCTTTTCTCAACATGTTTGGTAACAACATTTATCTAGCACTACCTATTGCGCAGGCCCTTTTCGGTGCCCAAGGAGTAGCGGTGGTGCTACTCTATTCCTTCGGCTCGGACTTGATCCTCTGGTCCCTTGGCCAGTTTCTGCTGAGCGGGGAAACCCGCTTTTCACTGGCCAGCATTAAGCAAACCATTAACCCTACCCTGGTGGCCCTTGCCTTGGGCTCGGCTGCGGGGATAGCCAACCTATGGTTGCCGCCCGCTCTGGAAATATCTATGGACAACATGGCTAGCATCACTTCACCCTTAGCACTGCTCTTAACGGGTGCGGCTTTGGCAGAAATTAAGCTGGGAGCCGGTAGCGGTGCAAAACAGGCATTCGCTCTCTTTATTACCAAACTGATTATCTCGCCCCTGATTGCTGTGGGGCTGGTTTCGCTTTTGCCTGTGCCCGGCGAGATGCGAACCATCATTATTATTCTGGCCAGCATGCCCACCTTTGTGCGTTCCATCGTGCTATCCGATCGCTTCGGCTGGGATGGACAAAAAACAGCCCTAGGAGTTCTAGTTACCACCTTAGGCTGCTTTATAACTATACCCATAATTTTACAACTAGTATAACGACTGCCCAGGGCTGTAGCAGGCCTGCAACCTGTGGCCAAATAACGAATAGGGTTATGCCTTTAGACATATCTGGGCCCGACAACAGTGGGGCTGCGGGATGGTGCTGTAGGCGCGGTTGGAGCCCGCTCCTGTGCCCTAAGCACATCCCGCAGCCCGAAAAAACTTCCTACACCGCTACAATTTAGAAGGAGGTTATTCTATGTGGAACGGTTTTATCGGGTTCTATGGCACGCCTAACCTGGAAGCAACCCATAGCTTTTACGCTGATATTCTCGAGCTGCCCCTAGCCCTAGATCAGGGTACCTGCCGCATCTATGCGGTGCCTGGCGGTGGTTACCTAGGGTTCTGTGAACATTTGGCCGTGTGCCATACCCATAAAAGCCCCCTCATTACCCTAATTACTAAAGAAGTAGACATGGTTTATGAACGGTTGTGCCAAGCCGGCATAAAGCCGGAAGCGCCGCCCCAGAATAACACCCGCTTTAACCTGTACCATTTCTTTGTGCGCGATCCAGCCGGCTATACGGTAGAAATTCAGCAGTTCTTGGATGATGACTGGGATGGCAGCCAACAGTAAAACGCAACTATTTAGTCGCGCCAAACCCTACTTGGCCGGAATCGGCTCGTCGGCCATTTTCGGTTTCTCCTTCATGTTTACCAAAGGAGCACTAGATAGACTGGACGTTTGGCGTCTCATAGGTTTTCGCTTTCTCTTGGCTAGTACAGTTATCTCGCTGTTGATCGCCGCACGCTTAGTAAAAATAGATTTGGCCCTCATACCCGGCCGCAGCCGAGGCAAGGACTGGCGTCCGTTGCTATGGGTGGCCTTCTTACAACCTATTGCCTATTTCATATTTGAAACCTATGGAATCAGCCTCACGACCTCGTCACAGGCGGGAATGCTGATCGCCCTCATCCCTATCTTTGTGATTATTCTTAGCGCTATTTTCTTGGGTGAGCGGCCGAGCCCTCAGCAGGCCGGTTTCATCGTGCTCTCGGTGGCCGGCGTGATGTTTATCGCCTGGCAACAAAGCACCACCGCCGGCGACTCCAGTTGGCTTGGTTTAGCGCTCATTATGGGGGCCGTAATATCGGCGGCGCTGTTCAACATCGGCTCCCGACGGGCTTCCGCCCGCTTTACACCGGTGGAGGTTACATGTGTCATGATGTGGCTGGGCGCTGTGATCTTCAATTTGCTGGCCCTCTTCTTCCACTGGCGGGCCGGCAATTTGGCCGATTTTTTCACCCCTTTAGCCGATCCCCAAGTCATTATAGCCCTGCTTTATCTGGGCATCGGCTCATCGGTAGTGGCCTTCTTCTTAGTGAATTACGGGCTCTCCCAATTGCCCGCATCCCAGACAGCTGTGTTCAGTAACCTTACCACCGTTGTTTCCATCGTTGCAGGTGTAGTCTTCCGCAACGAGCCCTTCTACTGGTTCCACGCCCTAGGGGCGGTGGCCATCCTGGTGGGCGTATGGGGCGCCAACTACTTTGGGCTGGAAAGCAATGCAGGAAAGCGACGGTCAAGTAGTTGGGAGTAGTACAAGACTGTCCCCATCAATTACAAAGGGCGCTCCTGCATTAGGAGCGCCCTTTCATATTTGTTGCGTCCCTTTCCTGATTCTATAGCTCGGGGCGAATTAATCGGTCGGCACCGGCTGCGCCTGCTTTTGCTTAACGAGGCCTTTCTCGCGCCACTTGCCTCTTCTGTAGAAGAAGGTGGTGATCAGCGAGCCCATCACCCAGGTAATTAGCAGTGACACAAAGAGTGATTCGGGTCGGCCGTTGGGATAGGCGGGGCTACGGGTTAAATAGGCCAGCCCATAGGCCAGGGGCACCCGAAGACAGACGGTGTTAATTAGCGAAATCCACATGGGTGTGGTGGTATCGCCAGCCCCCCGCATAACTCCTGAGAGGCACTGGGTCACGGCCATGGCAATGTAGCCGACGGCTAGAATGCGCATCATTCTTACGCTGTAATCGATGAGCGCCGGCGTATCTGTAAAAAAGCCGACTAAATACCTGCCGAACAGCAAGATTAGAATAGTTAAAGTGGTGGCCACACAAATAGCAATCAGGGTGCCATCACGCGTACCCTTTTCCACCCTATCCATCCGGTTAGCACCTATATTTTGCCCCGTGTAGGTGGTCATGGCCGTACCAAAGGAAAAGTTGGGCATCATGGCAAAGCCGTCAACTCGCATCACGATCACGTTGGTGGCGATAATCATTTCACCAAAACTATTAGTTAACGATTGCACCACAATCATCGAGAGGGAGAAAATGGCCTGGGTTAAACCGGAGGGCAACCCTAGCTTTATAAGTTTTAAAGCATATTCTTTGTTTAACTTTAGCATGCCCCAGTTCAGGTCAAAGTCCCTCTTCATGCGCACCAATTTCAGCACACACAAGGCGGCCGATACGCCTTGGGCGATTACGGTGGCCAGGGCCACGCCGGGAACTCCCATATTGAATTGAATAACAAACCAGAGATCTAGTACCACGTTAAGAGCCGTTGATAATAGCATAAACATGAGTGCCGACAAGGAATCGCCCAGCCCACGCAAAACACCGGCGAGGATGTTATAGAAGGCAAAGCCGGCAATTCCTAAGAAAAAGATAGTTAAATAGTCCTCACACCAATCAATAATAGACGCGGGAGTATTCAAGAATTCTAGTAACGGACGAGTTACTAGGGGACCAATAATCATGATGATGACAGACACAATAGCAGTCAGAGTAATGCAGATACCGATGGTGCGGGAGAGGTTTTCTCTATCTTTTGCCCCGTAAAATTGAGAAACCATTATCCCAGCCCCAACGGATATCCCCACAAATAGTACCAGCAACAAATTCAATACGGGCCCGGAGCTTCCCACGGCTGCTAGAGCATTATCGCCCACATACTTGCCCACTATGATGGAGTCGGCCGTGTTATAGAATTGTTGCGCCACATTACCGATCAGCATCGGTATGGCAAACGTTACAATTCGTTTCCACGGTGTACCTTGCGTTAAATCCTTTGGAGCAAAGAGCTCTCTCAGTCTACTCATAAACTTGCCCCCTATATGCTGTGCTAATCTAGCAGGCGACTAATTTCTCAATAGCCCGCTTTTCATCGGCAACAAAGAAAATGTCTTTCCCCTGGTTGGATTCATAGATGAAATCCTTCAGGCTCTTGCTGGTGTATGTGGAGAAATCGCCGACGATCGCCACCTTGACCTGATAATTAATAAACTTCTGCAGCATCTCCCCGGCCAAACGGGTACGCAGGTTAAAGAAGTCCTCGGCCAGCACCGATTTGGGCTTAACAATGCGGTTACCCCCCTCAGTAAAGGCTACGGTGGCTACCAGATCTAAGGCGGACTGGACGTCGCTTATCAATACCCCATCAGCCCGCACAATGGCGATATCTACCCCTTTTTCTTTAATTCTCTCTATCTTCATATTGCCTCCCACCTAAATAGATTCACTCCAGCGTTGGATTAAGGTTTTTCCTGTAGCGGTGCGGAAGGTTTCCGCCACCACTGCCTCCAGCTCAGCCGGGTCCTGCAGCTGCCCATGCTCGTAGCGGTTAGGTATGTTGACCAGTGCATCGGCCTCATAGAGGATTTGGAAATCGAGACCATCAATGAACTGGGGGCTATGATGATGCCGCACCAGGTAGCAAACCCGCTCGCGCACATCGGGGCGCGCCCCCAGCTGCTCCAACAGGCGGCGAGCTATCGGTTCACCTTCCGCTTCCTGCAGTGGCCCTGCCCCAGAACCATGCTTCTTTAGAGCTGCTGGTATGCCCACATCATGAAAGATGGCGGCCAAGGTAATGACCTGTTGCATAAAGGCACCACTGACCTTCTCGCCGGTAGCAATCTTTTCTGCAAAATCGGTGACCGCTAGGGCGTGCTCAATATAGCTCTGTTCCTGGAAATATTCCTGCATCAAACTAATGGCTCGTTCCTTCATACGATTATCCTCCACTCCATGTTTAAGCTTTAGCTCGAAGCCGGAGCTATTGAGCCGCTCCCCTGCGCCCCAAGCTGGCGAACAACAAAGCTATCAGAACCTGGTTGGCTATAACCAGATGAAAAGGAAAGCGAGGGTCCAGCCGATACAGGGCACCGGACAGGGGCCCGATGGGGATACTGGCCAGCAAGCTGAAAGCTGAACTGACCGAAATAACCCTTGGCAGCAGGTCCGATGCAACTATATCGGCCTGCAAACTGGAACGCAACGGCTGCAACAGGGCATTACCCCCATTAAAACAGAGAGCAAAGATGATGAGGGGCCAAAAGACCTGCTTCGGTATAAGCAGAAATAGGACCAAACCGAGGGCCATACTAAGCGACCCAAGGAATAGAAATCGCACATAACGCTCCGCCCCTATACGGGGGATGATAAATAATAGCACTAGGGCGATGCTCATGGAACTGAGCAACGGAAAAAGGGAAATGAGCCCCGCTGAAAGGCCCAGCCCCTGGGGACTGGTCATATACAGGCTGGAATAGTTGTTCCAGATGATTAGGGTATAGTTGCTCAATACGGTCGTTAGCATAATAACACGAACCCGGTAATCTTTCCATATAAAACTTATCGTCTGCCGAAAAGTTAACTGGGCACCTACCACATTGTCGCTGGTAAGGTCAGTGCTTCTCGGTTTATCGGTACGAATAAATAATTGGCGCACAAGCACCGCCGCGCCAATAATAATAAAGCCGGCTCCATAGATTACCCGATTTCCAGTCACTAATCCATAACGGGACACAAAATAACCGGCCACCGGACCGAATAGCCCAGAGCCCAGGTAACAAAGATGTACCAACCCATAGACAGTGGGACGCCGCTCCGAGGATGTATTATCGGCAATGATGCGGTTCCAATTGGGAATGGCACCATAGAAGAAACCGTTGACTAAGGCGGCCGCGGCAAAGTACCAGAAATTCTGAGCGAAGAACCACAGGATGATAGCTGCGCCCCAAGCGAAGCCATCGAAGAACTGCATAGCCCGCTTGCTTCCAAACCGCCCAGCCGCCCAGCCGCCCAAGACAGCCCCTACCGATTGGGAACAAAAGAGCAAAGCACTAATAATACCGATTTGTACCTCAGTAACGCCTAGCGCCGCCATATAGACAGGGCGATAAACGGTAAACCAACCGATAGCCGTACCGAATAGAATTTCACTGACTAGGATAGCGTAAATACTACGATCATGACCTCTAAAAGTACTAAACAACTGCGCGAACCAGGATTCTGGTCGCGCAGCTGTCTGTTCACCAGAACTCATGTTGTGCCTCTCCTCTCCCTGCGATGCAAATGCCACCACCAACTGTAGCTTTCTATGCAGGTTTACAAATTATCTCTTTAATTTTTGTGTCCAGAATACGTTGAGCGTGGGCTGGAACGATTACGCAAGCCGTATCGGCTCCCCGGCCACTACCCCCAATGGCCACCACCGGCGTCTGCTCAGGGATCAGGCCGGCATCAAGGGCCATCACACTAATCTCCACCCCTACTTTAACTCCCTGACTAAACATGCGCAGAGTATGGGCTATAATTTCTACCGGATAGACCCCCTGGAAACGGGTGCTCAGACCCCGCTCGGCACCGGATAGCACGTGGGTACCAAAATAGATTTGCATACCGGCGTCTTCCAGTTTTTTACGCATTTCAGGGCTCATAGGATGGGGTTCGCCGTCGCCCCGAAAACCATACACCTGGCTCACCACCGTAATCTTAAATTCATCGGCATAGGGCAGCAGATGCTCGGCCGTAACTCCCGCATTGGAGGCAAGAACAATATGTTTAATACCCGCCTGCCGCGCATGGTTTACTGCCAATTCAATGGTTTCCTGGGTGCTCTCTTTGCCTGCTTTAGTAATTATCATAGTTAAGGCCTCCTTCATGTTAGTTGTAATCATATTATCCTATTTCCCGCTCCGGTTAAATTATCCTGCTGCAGTTACACACCGCCAAAAAGCAAGGCGGATACGGTAGCCATCGATAGCCACCGATCCGCCCCTACCCCCTCCATCATACCAATGTCACCAACGCCTGCGTAACCTTCACCAACTGCTCCAGCCATGCACTTTGGGCTTAAGAACACAAAAAACCGGAGCAAGCGTTAAAACACGCATTACTCCGGTCTTTTACAAACTACCGGGTGATGGGCCCCTCCCAGCCGTCCATGCCACCAAGCAACACACCCACTTGGGTAAATCCGTGCTGGGCAAGCAAAGCAGCAGCTCGGCGGGCTTTCCTCCCACTATGACAGATAGTAACAGTGGCCCGTTGTGGGTCCAAATCCTCTAAGGCCTGCTCTAATGACTTGAGGGGAATATTGACGGCTCCTGCAATATGGCCTTGGTTATACTGGTAGGATTCCCGCACATCCAATAAAACCGGTGCTACGGTGGCTCGGGCCAAATAGTCCTGCAACTCACTGGACTTAATCTCTTGCCATTCCACCTGACCGTCACCAGAACGATACCCGGGTAACATCTTTGCCTCACTCTCCTACAACTTACTGAGCATCTTTTTGGCCTGCGCAACGGCCTCGCTAGTATCGGCACCGGTTTGCAAAGAAAGGCGTAGGGAGTTTTCCAGCAAGCAGGCAACCATAGCTACCCCTACCTGCTCCACCGCTGCCTTTAGGGCCGCCACCTGAGTAAAGATTTCCTCGCAATCGCGTCCGTCGGCCAGCATACCTTGAATACCCCGTGCCTGCCCCTCGATGCGTTTGAGGCGGCGCACCAACTCCGGTTTAATGTCGGCCAGCTCAAACAGATCTTGCGACATGTTAAGCCGCCAACAGCTGATCTAGTATTTGTTTCAGCTGGGCTTCCGGCAATAGGCCGGCAATGTTATGAATCGGCTGGCCGGCTTTGAAAATGATCAGGGTGGGGATGGCCATAATATCATACTTAGCTGCCGTGACCGGATTTTCATCGGTGTTCAGTTTCACTATCTTGATTTTACCGTCATATTCTCGAGCCAGCTTATCGATGATGGGACCTAAGATACGGCAAGGCATGCACCAGGGAGCCCAGAAGTCGACCAAAACTAGGCCCGGATCGTCTAAGACTACTTGCTTAAAGGTGGCGTCGGTTACGTGTATCATTTTTTCCCTCCTCCATTATTGGCCACACCTTTATGTACTATGATTAATGGTGGCCGGCCCATTGGCAGCCCACCTGGGTACAGGTGGAGCACTTTGTCGACGCCGCCCCCTTATTGAAGTTCAAGGCGGTGAAGATCTGCTCCGGTTTGCTATCACAGGCGGGACACCGGACCAAATCTTTTTCAGCTATAGAAGTGCGCACTGTAAACCGCTCTCCACAATTGGGACACCGGAAATCATAGACGGGCACAAAGTCACCTCCTATACCCATACCCCTAGGGGTATCTCATTTTTACATCATGATATATGAATATATTACCTTTGTCAATAGGAACTTGCATAGCAAAAACCGCCGGGGAGCGTATACCAATCGGTCTCCACATACCCGGCGGCTGAAAACATAGCCTTTACCAGCCAGAACCACTGCGTTCCAAGCGGCCATTGCGCACATTCACAAAGTATTGGCCCACCTTGGCCTCGCCTCCGGCCCCATCACCATCGCTATAGGTGATCCAATAGCACAGGGTGGGTTGATCGGTGATGGTAGATCGCACAACGGCCAAACCATGGTCGGAAAAGCCATTCATCTCGGTAACGTTGATCTGTTTAGCTAGGCGTGGCAGCACATCGATAACCGGTATGGTAGCCTGCCAG
>JAMNZE010000116.1:0-2799 GCA_023622465.1 Bacillota bacterium
AGCTGACAACCCCTATTATAAAGACATGTTATAAGCTTAAAGGTAGGAGGCTAAAGATGCAAGTAAGATTAGCAGGTATTAAACAGGAAAGTGTTACCGATGGCGAAGGTTTAAGGGCGGTGGTCTATTTTCAGGGTTGTCCCCATCACTGTCCCGGTTGCCATAATCCGGAAAGTCATGACCCCCGGGGAGGTTATGTGGCAGAAACTGAGGAAGTGTTGGAGGTATTATGTAGTAATCCCCTGATCGATGGTATTACTTTGTCGGGAGGCGAACCCCTGCTACAACCGGAAGCGGCATTGGCTTTGGCCCAAGGGGCGCGGGAGCGGGGCAAGTCGGTGTGGGTCTATACCGGATTTACCTTGAAGGCGATTCTTGCAGATCCGGTTAAACGGGCGGTACTTTCCTATACGGATGTGCTGGTGGATGGCCCTTTTATACTGGCAGAACGGGATTTAAGTTTAGCCTTCCGCGGCTCCCGCAACCAACGACTGCTTACTCCGACAGATTGGCAAGTAGCAGTCAATTAGGGCTACTTTTTCCATCGTTTAACGTATAGAATGGAAAAGAAAGCTAGGGAGGTGAGTTGTTTGCAGTATCGTAGATTGACTAGGAGCCGTACCAATCGAATTCTTACGGGTCTTTGTGGTGGTATCGGTGAATACTTGAATGTCGATCCGGTTATTATTAGACTTCTTTGGTTATTCGTACCGGGACCTAACCTGATCGCTTATCTAATAGCTTCTCTGATAGTTCCCGAGGCTTAATATACCGGAGGGTTTATATGCTGAAAAAATTTCTCTTAATAGGTGTATTGTTATCGCTAGTCTGGCCTGTGTGGCCGGCGGAGGCGGCAGCTGTCACAGTACTTAGCCAAGCCAAAACTAGCGAGAAGGTAATTGCCCTAACTTTCGATGATGGTTGGGACAATCGGACCTGCCAGGCGGTGCGACAGATTTTAGCCGACCACGGGGTATTAGCTACAATCTTCCCAGTGGGTAGCTGGGCCGCCGGTAATAGCTCCGTGCTGAAAGATTTTCTTGCCGACGGGCACGAGTTGGGAAATCATAGCATGACCCATCCGAAATTGACCATGCTAAGCCTTGCTCAGCAGGAGAGGGAGTTAAGAGAGGCCCAGGCGGTGCTGGAGAGAATTGGGGGACAACAAGCTACCAATTTTATGCGGCCTCCCTACGGGGCTTACGATAAAAACACACTACAGGCAGCAGCCCGACTGGGGTTGCAGCCTATAACCTGGTCCATCGATAGTTGGGATTGGCGCGATATTCCCGTTGAACAAGTGGTACGCCGAACCGTTGATGCGGCCAAGCCCGGTGGCGTTATTCTTATGCACTTGGCTGGGCGTAATACGGTAAAGGCCCTTCCCCGAATCATTAAAGGCCTCCAGGATAAGGGCTATACCTTCGTTAAGCTCTCCCAGCTGTTTGGGCAAGCAGGCGCTCCATCCCATGTTTCTGCCGGCTCACCGGTGCAGATTACATATCAACAGGAGCCCATAACCCTGCAACCGGGCGCCAAACTAATTGGCGGTGTTACCTATGTGCCCTGCCGGGAGTTTTTGCAGCATTTCGGTTGGCGGGTGGTTTGGAATGGAACGCAACAGGCAGCCCTTTGCCAGTCGGGCAGCTCCCAGTTGCTGATTCATGCTCGAGATGAAAACCAAGCTCCCGGAATAACTGGCCGGCTTATAGGCGGAAAACTGTATGTTCCTTTACGGGCTATAGCTGGCCAATTGGGTTTACAGATTAGTTGGGATGGGCAGGCCCGTATGGTCAATTTACGTTAGTGGCCAGAAAATGACGGGGTCGATCGCAAAAATTATTTTTGGCGATCGGCCCCATGGTGTTTGGAGCGGGTACGTGTTGCTACGGGCGGTAGTATTTAAGATTGCGAATCCCCATTATCTTTTTTTTGGCTAGGCATTTGGGGTGCTTTGATGCAGATGTAGGCAATTATGCCCATTACAGCGGCCGTGATTGCTGCGGCAATGAAAAGGATAGGTTTGCTTTTGGCTACCAAAAGACCAAAGATGGGCGGTCCGAAGGCGGCCCCAAAGAAGCGGGCGGTGCCGTAGAGGGCGGTTATCATGCCCCGTTCGTGCTGGGCGGCCGCTCCTGTTATCAGCAGGTTAATTGCCGGTAGGGCCATACCCGTACCAATTCCTTGTGCGGTGGCGGCGGCCAACAGCAAATAGAGGTTGGTAGTGAAAGCGGGAAAAAGTAGGGCCACAGCCACCATTCCCATGCCTATTATAGAAACTAGTTTACAGGTCTTGCCCGCTTGTTTCTGCAACCAGGCCCCACTCAGGTAGGAGGCGGTGGCCATGCCCAGGACGGGAATGGCGATTACGAACCCCTTTTTTAGACCTTCTATGCTATAGTTATCTTCTAGCACATCTGAGAGGTAGCTCAACAGGCCAAAGAGCATAAATAGAACTAGAGAACCGGCCAGATAGGCGGCCCCTAGGGAGAGGGCCTTCCGTTTAAAGATTCTTCCTATCTGGCGGAAATAGTCACCGATGCCCGCATGTTTCGGTTCCCACTCGGGTTCTTTGACTGTCAGCCAGACACCGATGGCAATGGGAACGGATAATAGGGGATAAATAAAAAAGGGAGCAAACCAAATAATCAAGCCGGCGAGAGAGCCTAGAATGGGGCTAACTACTTTGCCCAGCCCGTTGGCCGACTCCAACAGCCCTAAAGCTTTAGCCCTCTCTGATGACTGGAAAATATCACCGGTTAGTGCCATAGCCATCTGGTAGGTGCCACCGCCCCCCAG
>JAMNZE010000106.1:0-16771 GCA_023622465.1 Bacillota bacterium
TTCCTAGTAGACGCAGCTGAAGCAAGAAGGCAGTAGATACTGCCGGGAAAAGGAGCAAGCTCCCCAAGTCCTCGGCGTATCTACTGCCTTCCGGTACATTCTTAAGTTACACTTTTTTGATAGAACGCGGGTATTTACCGCGGGCCGTATAATGGGTGTGCAACAATTGGTGGGCCCGCTCTCCACCCACTTCACCCAGATAGGTATCATAGAGCTCTTTCACTGCCGGGTTTTCGTGGGACTTACGCAGTGGCAGCTCCTTATCGGCTTGGTAAATTCCTTTAATGCGAGCTTCCCGCAGAGCATCAAAATCATTGACATCGGCAGGACGGGGCTGGCCGCCACCGCTAATACAACCGCCAGGGCAGGCCATAATTTCAATGAAATGATACTCGCTATCTCCCTGTTGAATCTTATCCAAGAGCTGACGAGCGTTAGCGAGGCCGTGGGCCACAGCCACTCGTAAATTGACCTCCATCCCGGGGATTGTAACCTCCGCCTCCTTAATACCGTTTAATCCCCGCACCGCCTTCAAGTCCACGTTGGTTAAGGTTTCTCCACTAACCCATTCATAGGCCGTCCGTAAAGCCGCCTCCATAACTCCGCCGGTAGCACCGAAAATGACCCCCGCTCCGGTGGACAGTCCTAAGGGACTATCAAAATCGGAATCGGGCAGTTGGACAAAATCTATACCTGCCATCTTGATCATACGTGCCAATTCACGGGTGGTAAGCACTATATCGATGTCTGGCACACCGCTGGCACCTACCATCTCGGGACGTGTTCGCTCAAACTTCTTCGCCGTGCACGGCATTACCGACACCATCACAATGTCTTCTGGGCTAATTCCTATCTTATCCGCATAATAGGTTTTCGCTAGAGCTCCGAGCATCTGCTGGGGTGATTTGCAGGTGGAGAGATGGTCTAATAGATCGGGATAATAGTGTTCAATAAACTTAATCCACCCAGGGCTACAGGAAGTTATCATGGGGAGAGTGCCCCCTTGGGTAAGGCGTTCCACCAATTCGTTGGCCTCTTCCCAGATGGTCAAGTCGGCAGTAAAGTCGGTGTCGAAAACCGCCTTGAACCCCAACCGACGCAAAGCTGTCACCATTTTGCCGGTGGCGATGGTGCCCGGCGCATAACCAAACTCTTCACCTATGGCGACCCTCACCGCCGGCGCCGTCTGCACTATCACATGCTTTGTTTTATCATTTAAGGCGTTAAAGACTTCCTCCGTATTATCCACTTCACTGAGGGCACCGGTGGGGCATACCATTACACACTGGCCACATAAAACACAGGCCACATCCTGCAGCTGACAGTCGGCCTCTGGAGCTACTATGGTATCAAAGCCCCGCTCTACCGCGCCCAAAACTCCTACGCCTTGCACCTGTTTACAAACCGCAATACAGCGTCTACACAATACACATTTATTAGGATCTCGCACTATGGATACGGTGCTAAGATCCATCGGATAAGCATTCCTTTCACCCTCAAAACGCTGACCACGTATCCCCATTTCCTCTGCCAGCGATTGCAGCTCACACTGGCCATTACGATTACAAATTAGACAATCCTGCGGGTGGTCAGACAAGAGCAGTTCTAAATTGGTACGCCGCGCCTCTCGTACCTGCGGTGTGTTAGTATAAACCTCCATGCCTTCACGGGCTTCTAAGGTGCAAGCCGCCACCAAGCCACGCAGCCCCTTTACTTCTACCAAACAAAGGCGGCAGGCTCCGATTTCATTATACTTTTGCATATAACACAAGGTAGGAATACAAATACCAGCCGCTTTAGCTGCTGCTAACACACTAGTCCCCTGGGGAACAGTAACGGCTACATTATCAATGGTTAACTTAATCATCCTTCCGCTTCACTCTCCTTCCAGCCCTAGTGCTTGGTAATAGCATCAAAGGGGCATTTTTCCATGCAAATACCACACTTGATGCACTTTTCCCTATCAATCTGGTATGGTGACCTGGGTTGGCCAGAAACGGCTTCCACCGGACAAATGCGAGCACAAATGCCACACCCGCGGCAGCGTTCAGCTAGGATAACGTAAGTAATCAGCGCCTGACAAGCGCCGGCAGGACACTTCTTCTCTTTGATATGGGCTTCATATTCGGATCGGAAATAGCGCAAAGTGCTCAATACCGGGTTAGGGGCCGACTGCCCCAGGCCGCATAGGGAAGATTGCTTAATATTCAGGGCTAGTGCCTCGAGAGTCTCTATATCGCCTTCTTTACCTTCACCTCGGGTCAACCGATTTAAGATTTCCAACATACGCTTGGTACCTATACGGCAAGGAGTACATTTACCGCAGGATTCATCCTGGGTAAAATCTAGGAAGAAACGAGCTATATCCACCATGCAGGTGTCTTCATCCATGATAATCAATCCGCCCGAGCCCATCATGCTGCCTAAGCTGGCCAAACTATCATATTCCAGCGGCACATCCAGGTGCTCGGCTGTTAGACAACCGCCGGAAGGCCCACCGGTCTGAGCCGCTTTAAACTGTTTTCCACCGGGAATGCCACCACAAACATCATAAATAATTTCCCGTAGAGTAATGCCCATTGGCACTTCCACTAGGCCCGTGTTGTTGATCTTGCCGGCTACAGCGAATACCTTGGTTCCTTTACTTCTTTCCGTACCAAATTGGTTGAACCACTGGGCCCCATGCAAAATAATGGGCGGGATATTAGCAAGGGTTTCCACATTATTAATAAGAGTAGGTTTACCCCACAGGCCCATGTCACTAGGATAGGGCGGTTTCGGCCTTGGCTCCCCTCTACTGCCCTCGATGGAAGCTAATAGGGCCGTCTCTTCACCACAAACAAAGGCACCAGCACCAACGCGAATTTCCACGTCAAAATTGAAACCGGTACCAAAGATATTTTCACCCAAGAGGTTATATTGGCGGGCTTGCTCAATAGCATGCTGCAGGTTGGCTACCGCTAACGGGTACTCAGCCCGTACGTAGATATAACCTTGCGAAGAACCGATTGCATAACCGGCTATAGCCATAGCTTCAATAATAGAATGGGGGTCGCCCTCCAGTATGCTGCGATCCATGAAGGCGCCCGGATCGCCTTCGTCCGCATTACAAACCACATATTTTTCATCGCCCGCTGCTTGGGCAGTAAAGCGCCACTTAAGACCGGTACTAAAGCCGGCTCCTCCTCGACCCCGCAAGCCCGATTCCACCAACTCGTCGATTACCTGCTCGGGGGTCATCTCCGCCAAAGCCTTGCCTAAAGCCGCATAGCCATCACGCGCTATATACTCCTCAATAACGCAAGGATCGATTAGGCCCGTATTGCGCAAAGCAATTCGTGTTTGTCCCGCAAAGAAATCAATTTTACTATACTCGGGTATGGTTTTCTCGGTTAAAGGATCGCGGTATAGTAATCGCGGCACGATTCTCCCCTTAAGCAAATGCTCATGGACGATCTCCTGAACGTCTTTGGGTCTCACCTTCTGATAAAAGGTGCCATCAGGGTAAACAACTAGAACAGGACCAAGTTCGCAAGTACCGATGCAGCCGGTTTCTATCACTTTAATTTCTTCGCTAATCCCCGCTTTCGCAATCTCGTCAATCAAAGCTTGCTGCACCGCTTTACATCCCGATGAAATACACCCGGCGCCGCCGCAGACGAGAACTTGAGCCCGGTAATAAGCCATTCGTCCAATACCTCCTTGTATCAAACCTATCTCTCCACTACCCATTTCTCGATTACTCGCCCATTCACCACATGCTCGCCTATTATTTGACGAGCCCTTTCCTCATCTACTTGGCCATAGGTAACACGAGGCTGCCCCGGCAAGAACACATCCACCAAGGGCTCCTGGTCGCACAAGCCGGCGCAACCGGTCTGCGTAATAGCCACATCAAATAGGTTCAATCGCTCTAGCTCTTGCATAATGGCTGCCAATGTTTCCCGAGCGCCGGCGGCGATACCGCAGGTCCCCATGCCGATGACGATGCGTATTTTTTCCCCACCTTCCCTCAGGTGCATCATTTGCCGAGCCGAATCTCTAAGTTTTCTGAGGTCTTCCAACGATTTCACCCATCACACCTCCAGTGATTTTTCTAATTCCCGCACATACTCCCGAAACCAAGCCGCTATTTGCGGATGATCTAGTGGTATCCCGGCCAATTCCTGCCTCAACTCTTCACTGCATATGGTGAATTCCCGCTCACCGCGGCGATGTCGGTAGGTAAAACAACATTCTTCATTAAGGGCTATGATCGTCATCAAAGTCAACGACATGTCGCCTAAAGGAGCCCTATCTAAATGGTCATAGACAAATGTGGCTATTACTGTAGTGCCTTGGCCTAACTGGGAATGAAGCTGTAAGCTTCCATCAGCCCGTTCCGCCGCTGCCTGTAACAGGGGTAAGCCGAGGCCAACTTTACGTGTAGTCCTGGTGGTATAAAAGGGGTCTAGCGCTGCTTTACATTGTTCCTGAGACATGCCATGGCCATTGTCGCGGACTATAAGGCGAAGCTGGTTGCAAGCTATGTCTTCATCGATTATGATTTCTATTCTTGTCGCCTGGGCCGTCAGTGAGTTCTGCACCAAATCCAACACATGCAGTGATAAGTCTCGCATCGCTAATACCTAGCTAAAATCTCCTTTATTCTCTCTGGGGCCAGCCGGCCATAAACATCCTCGTCGATAGTCATAACCGGCGCCAACCCACAGGCCCCTATGCAACGGGTAATTTCTAAGGTGAATTTGCCATCGGCGGTAGTATCGTTCACTTTGATACCCAACTCCTTTTCCAACTCGGCCAAAACTGCTCCTGCCCCTCGTACATAACAAGCCGTACCAAGGCAGATGCCAATCTTATGCTTGCCCCGCGGCTTCAAAGAGAAGAGAGAATAAAAGGTGGCAACTCCGTAGACCTCACTTAATGGCACCCCTATTCCATCGGCAACCCGCCGTTGCACCTCCTCCGGCAAATAGCCAAATATTTCTTGAGCTTCATGCAGCAACGGCACTAAAGCTCCCTTCTTGTCCTGGTAGCGTTTGATTAGAGCGTCCAACTGTTCATAACGGGGGTCGCGCAACTGTTGACAAGTACAGCTTTGTTTGGTCTCCATAATTGGGCCTCCTTTTCGAGAAATAATTTGTGAAAGTGAAATCGTTCACATTCTTTAAATAAGCCAATAGCCAAGACTACCCTTGACGGGTGCTTGGCCATTTATTTATACAAATACCTACTAATGACTATTCCATAGCCGGAAGAGTTTTCACTAAAGATCAGATTTAAATGTCTTAACCAGCTGTTGCTCAGGTTTTTTCAACCAATGCCATATACTATCAACCGAATTCAAACTGGGGTGCAAATAGGTATGCCCCGGAGTTACCATCTGCTCTAAAGAATGGGCATCGGAGGCGGTGATTACTGCCCCATACTTGCCTCCCTGGGCCAATTCAGCCGCCCGCGACAAAGTTACCTCCACCGTCTGCACCGGCAGTCCGGGAGGGATAAATCCCAACTGGCCCAACAGTCCGAAAGCTGGTCGGTCTAAATGGGCAGGCAAGCAGCATGCTTCATATTTCTCTGCCAAGTACCAAATTTCCTCTATTGATAAGGGAATTGATTGGTGCAAATAGGGCTTTTTTTCTCCTATAACTCTATCCTCTTCATCAAAAATAAGCTGCTGGCCGACACCCGCCTCGATAGTCAGTTGCTGATTTAATAGGGTAAGAATATGATTGCTAAAGTCCAGCAAAGGTTCAAGAGCGGCAAAATAGCATAGCAAATGCACCTCTTCTTTGCTCTGCACTTCGATGCCGGGAATGCAAATAATGCCCTTACGCCGGGCTAAATTATATACCGGTGCCACATTTTCGGCCGCATGATGATCGGTTACAGCAATCGCGTCCAGCCCTAGCACTTGTGCCATGTTGACTATATTATTGGGTGTCATTTCGGGTAAAGCACAGGGAGAAAGGGCACTATGGATGTGCAAGTCAATCTTTAACCATCTACGCATGAGACCTGGTCGCCCCGAATGCCTAGTTGGTATAAACGACCAACAATGTCAAAGGCCGAAAGCCGGGTGGCTAAAACCGGAATAGAGGCTTCCCGCGCCCGCTGCAAAGTTGCCTCATCGGGCCTATTGCCGCCCACGATAATGACGGCGGCCAGGCTCAATAGCGAGGCAACGGCGATAACGTTGGGATGGCTCTGCAAGGTAACCCAAATAGCACCCTCCGACGCATTGCCGAGAACGTCGCTGAGCAAATCCGACACATACCCGCGAGTTATTTCTAAATCCTCCTGAGGTAGCGGTGTGAGCACCGTTAAATCCAGTTGACGCACCAATTGAGCAAGAGTCATCATTCTGCCCCCTTCTGCTTGCTATTGCTATTACCGTGGGCGAGCAATTCTTCTCTCATTTTTATTACACAATCCCTTTCTCTAGCGATTCCTCTGACTATATCTTCAGCTAAGGCCCGACAATTGGGGGCGCCACAGGCGCCACAATCCAATCCGGGCAAACACTTTTCAATTATTTCTAGCCGTTCCATCTTCTCAATGGCTACGAGCAGATTCGCTGCTAACGGAGTCATGGGGCGCGGACTAATCGATCCCTTGATGGAAAAAATGTCCCCCAATTGAACCTGCACCTCTTCCATGCTGACCCGAGGCACCTGCGGCAGTTGGGTGGCCAGTTTTCGCAGTCTTACGCGGGCAATAAAGGGATTTTCAACAGTGAGAGCCCCGCCTACACAACCGCCGGTGCAGGCTTGACACTCTAAGAATTTAATATCTTGTACCCGGCCCACCTCCAACTCTTCCAACAAGGAAATAACATTATGAATCCCATCCACAGCCAGATGGTCAGCAATACCTAGGGCCATGTTCTCACCCCCTGCCCTCCCCCAACCCAAACCGGGGCCACTAGCTCGGAATTCTCTTTGTGCCCCTTCTTTTCCTGCCAACAGCTTAAGAATATCACCATAGATCTGGGAAACAGCTATGGCACCGGTGACGCTAGAAGCAGCTGTACCCTCGGGCTGATGAATTGCCGTAACTTTTGCCGGACAAGGGGTGATAAACCATACACCGATCTCGGTGGGGGATAAACCGGTGAGACGGGCAGCCCTTTGTCTAGCTAGTGCACCCGCCACCTCCATTGGTGATTCTACAGCTATTAAATTAGGTATCAGCTCGGGAAAACGAACTTGGATTAGACGTACAACAGCAGGACAACTGGCAGAAATCCAAGGGCCGTTTTTTTCCTGCTGCTCGATAAAGCGACGCATGGCTTGTGTAACTAAGTCGGCAGCCAAAGACACCTCAAAAACATCATCAAAGCCCAGTTCCAAAAGGGCATCTAAAACAATACCCGGCTCAGCCAAGTTGGCAAACTGACCAAACAAGGCGGGGGCCGGTAGCGCTATGTTATAGGCAAATTCATCGCAGCGTCTTAACGGGTCGGTATGGACTATTTTGGCATGATTGGGACAAGCGCGGATACAAACCCCACAGTCTACACAACGATCTTCCAGAATATACGCCTTGCCGTTGCGAACTCTAATCGCTTCCGTCGGGCAATGCTTAATACAATTGGTACAGCCTTTACACTTGTCTGCGTCCAAACGGACGGAATGAAAAAAAGGTGCCATGGCGCCCCTCCTATCTGAGGTTAATCTTGACCAGTATACGTGTCCCCTCGCCTACCTTTGTTTCCACCTGCATCTCATCAGCGCACTTCTGTATATTGGGCAATCCCATACCGGCACCAAAACCCATCTGACGAACACTTTCCGGAGCGGTAGAATAGCCTACCTGCATAGCTAAATCTACATCGGCGATGCCTGGACCCACATCAGTTGCCACGATTTGGATCTTCCCTGGCCAGATAGTAAGAATCAACTCCCCATGATAGGCATGAATAACAATATTCATTTCCGCCTCATAGGAAATTATTGACACCCGCCGAACTAAACCCGATTCCATCCCAATTTGTTGTAGGGCCCGTTTGATTTTACTAGCAGCTTCCCCGGCCTGCATAAAATCGTTACCCTGTATTGGAAATCGCATTTCGAGTAAGGGCTTGGAGCTCACCGACTTCCCTCCTGGATCTGCAAGCCGGCCTCTCTAAGCAGTGCGCAGGTTTCAGCTAAGCTCAGGTTCGTTAATAGCACAGGCAGATCTAGCTCCTGTGCTAAACGAATAGCTTCTTTCCGGGGGCATCTACCTTTAACAAAGATGATAGCCTTCACGTCTACTATTTCAGCGGTGCGTACTACTTGCAAATTGGTTAATCCGGTTAGTAATACGGCGTTATCGCCACAAGGCGACGATAACACCCTACTCATGATATCCGATCCTAGAGCCTGTCCGATTTCCATATCTAATCGTAAGTGCCCTCCTAATACTTCGGCCCCTAACAGCCTAGCGATATCTCGCAAACGCAAGTAACCACCCCATCCTCCTATTTAACCTAGCTGAGCAGATCCTTGATAGTCTTCACAAACCGCTGATAAAGCTCGGCGAACTCTATTAGGCGACTTTCACTAATTAAGCGGCTATGGTCATCGGCCGTTTCTACAAACTGCCTGGCCGCATCTATAGCACTCTTTAATTTGTTGCAGGCGGTCGAAAGCTCATTATGCAATCCTTTCATGTCCGTACCGGGTTGAAGCTGGGCTAAAGTAGTTTGGGCGGCTTGTACGGCCGATTGCAAATTAATAATCCGGTCCCTGTCTAGATTCTGGGCGCCCAGCAAAAGGGAGAAGGCTTCCTCCATGCTCGTAATGGCTGGCTGGGCAGCCTTAAAATAGCCCCCCGCCTCGCCAGTGAGCTGGCCTTTGCTTGCCGACCAAGCAACTTCTTTAGTAAAGGCATCTATCTGCATCGATTTAAGCACAGCGCCAAGCCCATCAGCCGCCGCAGGGTCAGCAAAAATGCCAGCAAAAACCCGATACAATTGGCCGTCAAAGTGATAAGCCGCCGCATTACCCCGTTCCTGCAAGTCTTTGATCAAGCTATTGGCGCCGGCTTCACTGCTCACTGCTCCTACCTGTGTCAGATAGAACTTTACCGAACGCAGTTCCACTTCCGCCGTTTCAGCCACCGGCGACGCTGGTTCCTCTTCAGGCTGGGGTAAACTCGGGTCCGGTTCCGGCTGTCCGCCTATCACCGGCTCCGGTTCTTGGTCCACCGGAGCCCACAGATAACCCTGTAATAACAACTTATTAATCATCCAACCGCATATGATAGCCAAGGCGCCAACCAGGATTAGAACACCTAGCGGTCGCCAAGGGAAAGATTTCTTTCTAGAACGCCTACGAGAACGCATTTAGCATCGACCTCCATCCTTCTTACAACTTAAGTTCGCTCCCATCAGTCGAATCCCTGCAGTAAACAGGCACAATAAGAAGGCTATCGCAAAACCTGATTTGCGATAGCCCTATCGTATTTGTAGACCGTAGGCCTACGAGAGCTTTTTAAGATGCTCCCTCGCTTCCGCTACCGTATATAGGGAACCGGCAATCAGCAGTATTTCGTCGGCCGCCAATTCATCAATAGCCCGGTCTACTGCTTCCATTACACTGGCAGCCGTTTGAGCCGGGACCTGATGCACAGCCGCCTCTTGTAGAAGCAGATCCGGATCGGTTGCTCTACCATAGCTGGGTGCAGCAAAAGTCACCCGCGAGGCTAAGGGCAATAAATGCCCCAGCATTTCCGCCCGCTCCTTGTCCTGCAGAATGCCTAATACCATGTATATCTTTCGCCCAGGGAAATACTCCTGCAAGGCTTGCCGCAGTGCCCGCGTCCCATGGGGATTGTGAGCCCCATCTACTAGAATTAGTGGCTTTCTACTCATTATCTCTAACCGACCGGGCCAATGGGTGGTTGCCAAGCCCTCTCTACATGCCTTTTCATCAATAGCGAAGCCCATTTGTCGCAGCTGACTAATCACGGCTAGGGCGGTAGCCGCATTCTTACACTGGTGGGCCCCCATGAGTTGAATGCTTAAATCGTCTAGCTTAAGATGGGGATCCGCATAATCCAAACGTTGTTCTTCTAGGGTAAAGCTCTTGCGTCTATATGTAAAGTCGTGGTTTAGGCGTGACAGTGGGGCATTTAACTCGGCCGCTCGTTTCTCAATCACAGCCAAAGGCTCGCCTTCTTCGACGGCAGTCACCACCGGTATCCCCGGCTTAATAATGCCCGCCTTTTCAGTTGCAATTTGTGTCAGCGTTTCTCCCAACACTGCCGTATGGTCATAACCGATGTTTGTAATCACACTCACTACCGGAGTCACCACATTGGTGGCATCTAAACGGCCGCCGAGCCCCACTTCCCAGACTATAAAGTCCAGGCCTAATTCTTGATAATAGGCTAACGCCAATAAGGTGGTCACTTCAAACTGGGTTATAGGCCCCATACTGGACTGGTTGATGGCTTCGAAATGGGGGCTTAGCCGCTCCACTAACGAGACCAGAGCATCGGCAGCAATGTCTTCCCCTCCGGCTCCGATACGGTTGGTAAAGGATTCCAAGTAGGGTGAAGTAAACATTCCTACCCGATAACCGGCCGCCAGCAATATGTTGTGTATGAGGGCAGTAGTTGAACCTTTACCGTTGGTACCAGCGATATGGATAAAGCGCTGGCCGACTTCCGGATGCCCCAGCTGCTCTAACACCCATTGCATACGCTCTAAGCCAGGACGGCTACCAAAGCGCCCAAAGGATGAAATATAGTCAAGCGCTGAATTGAAGTCCATTATCATCCCTCCTATTCTTCTCTAGCTAGTTTAACTTATATGAAGGCAAAATAAAAAGGGGCGGATCGCAAAATCAAGTCTTGCCATCCGCCCCGGTGGTCAAACTAAAGCGTTGTGCCCAGTCCCTGGGTGCCGAGAGCAGCGATACTTAAACCGGATAACCGCCCGGCTGGGCCTGCTCCACCAACTCAAAATCAATATTATACTTACGCGACTCCCGTTCCTTGAGGTACTTCAGAGCAACCTGACCGAAGAGGGCATAGGAAAGCACATCCTCTTCCTTTTCCATATACAGTGAGACCGCTTTTCTAGCAGCTTCCAGCTCGGGCTCCAACACGTCGGCGGGACGTCCGGTGATGACTTCCGCATCTCCGATTATGCGTCGGCGGAAATCCTCATCTATAGGCCCCGGTGCTCGGCCGTAGTAGCCCATAAGATAATTCTTAACCTCATTAGAAACCATTTTATAGCGCTCACCGGCAAGCACATTCATGAAGGCTTGCGAACCGACTATCTGACTAAAGGGGGTAACTAAGGGAGGATAGCCTAAATCTTCGCGTACCCGCGGCACCTCATCTAGCACCTCCGGCAACCGGTCGATCTGATTGCCTAGCTGGGCGATAAAGTTGGAGATCATACCGCCCGGCATCTGATAGCGCAACACCCGGGTGTTAACCTGATAGATGGATGCATTTTGGGATTGAGGATATTTGGCTTTAATGGCGGTCAATTTTTCCGAAATAGCACTGATAAGCTCCAGATCTAATCCTGTGTCATAAGGCGTACCTTCTAGGGCAGCGACCATCGACTCCACGGCCGGCTGCGAGGTACCTAAAGCCAAGGGAGATAGGGCACAATCAACCACGTCTACTCCAGCCTCAATAGCTTTTAGCAGCGTCATGCTGGCCAAACCGGTCGTATAGTGGGTATGCAGCTGGATCGGTACATCAACAAATTCCTTCAAGCGCTTAACCAGCTCATAGGCAGTATACGGGGTTAAAATACCGGCCATATCCTTAATACATAAGGAGTCTATGCCCACGTCCATTAGTTCTTTTACAAAGGTTATATAAGTGTCCAAATTATGCACTGGGCTAGTACTATAAACCACCGTTCCTTGCACATGGGCGCCGGCTTCTCTAGCGGTGCGCATAGCCAGCTCCATGTTGCGGATATCGTTGAGGCCATCAAATACACGTATGATATCCATGCCGTTGTCGACGGTGCGCTTTACAAACTCGACTACCACATCGTCCGCATAGTGGCGATAGCCTACCAGGTTCTGTCCCCGTAGCAACATACTCAATTTGGTATTGGGCATAAATTTACGGATCAGCCGCAACCGATTCCAGGGGTCTTCATTAAGATAGCGCAGACAGGAATCAAAGGTGGCACCACCCCACATTTCTACCGATGCAAACCCCACCTGATCCATCATCGTCAAGACAGGGAACATATCTTCTGTTTTCATGCGGGTTGCCCATAGTGATTGGTGGCCATCGCGGAGGGTCGTATCCGAGATCCCTACCCTTCTCACTGCCAAGCTATTTCACCTCGCCTTTGTACTAATTATTAGATATATTTTACGCAGAATATATTGGCAGAAGCAACCCTATCCAACAAAAGTTTTGAGAAAAGCTAACTGGGGTTGAGCACCTCATTAATCCGGCTCCATAACTCCGGAATTCCCTGCTTGGTAACAGCAGACAGGAGTATCAGATTTTCCGACGGTAGACCTGGCAAATTGGCTAAAGCCACACGCCGATGCTTTTCTAGGACTGAACGTTTCAGCTTGTCCAGCTTATTAGCCACTACCAGCTGCGGACGTCCCAGCTGTTGCAAATATTGAAACATGGCCTGATCTAAAGCGGTGGGCGGGTGGCGCAAATCTACCACCTGTAAGACTAGCTTCAATTCCTCTCTAGTTTCCAGGTATTCACCCACCAGCCGACTAAACTGGGCTCGTTGAACTTTGGAGGTTTTGGCATAGCCATACCCGGGCAAGTCTACTAAATAGAAGGCCTCGTTTATCAGGTAAAAATTGGCCGTCTGGGTCTTGCCCGGCTGGCCGCTGGTACGAGCTAAGGCCCGCCGATTGAGCAAGGCATTGATCAGCGACGATTTACCCACATTGGAGCGCCCGACTAAGGCAATCTCCGGCAAGCCGGCAGCCGGATATTGTTCCGCCTTCACCCCACTTAAGGCGTAAACTGCTGACTTGATTTTCATAGCTGCTCACCTACTAATGCCGTTGCCAGGACCTGGTCCATATGGTCGGCAAAGACGAAATTAAGTTGACGCCGCACCTTAGGAGGCAATTCGTTCAGATCGCGGCGATTGTCGGTGGGTAAAATGACGGTCTTAATACCAGCGCGATGGGCAGCCAACGCTTTTTCCTTTAATCCGCCAATCGGCAACACTCTACCCCTTAAGGTAACCTCCCCAGTCATGGCCACATCGCGACGTACCGGACGTAAAGATAGAGCCGAGGCCAAAGCGGTGGCCATAGTAATTCCTGCCGAGGGCCCATCTTTTGGAATTGCTCCCTCGGGTACATGGATATGCACGTCTCGAGTCTTATGGAAATCCGGATCCACCCCCAGGTCGGTGGCCCGGGAACGCACGTAACTAGTTGCTGCCTGGGCCGACTCTCGCATCACATCGCCCAGCTTGCCGGTGAGAATCAATTTGCCGCTACCTCGCATTATGGTTACCTCCACGGGAGCCGTGTCCCCACCTACCTCGGTCCAGACAAGCGCCGTTCTCTCGCTCCAACTGGCGCACGCCCGCCTCCCGCGTATACTCCTGAATAATCTTCCGGAGAGCCCCGTCACTCATTTGCAGCTGCTCCGTCTTTAGCCCATGGGCAGACAGCTGCTTGGGTAGCAAATGCCGCCAAGCGATCTGCCATTTTTCCTCTTCCGTATAACTGGTTATCTCTAGTACCTCCATGCGGTCCAAGAGGGGACGAGGAATGGTGTGAATTGTATTGGCAGTGGTGATAAATAAGACGCCCGACAAATCGAAGGGCACTTCTAAGTAATGATCTACAAAGCCCACATTTTGCTCCGGATCGAGCACCTCCAGCAAAGCAGCTGCCGGATCGCCCCTAAAATCGGTGCTCATCTTGTCGATTTCATCCAATAGAACGACCGGGTTACGGGTGCCCACTTGACGCATGGCTTGGATGATCCGCCCGGGCATGGCGCCCACATAGGTGCGCCGATGACCGCGTATTTCCGCTTCGTCCCGCACTCCACCTAAGGAAATGCGTGCAAACTTACGGTCCAGGGCACGGGCCACCGAACGGGCCAGCGATGTTTTCCCCACGCCCGGCGGGCCCACCAGACAAATAATGGGACCCTTAACGGTTGCTACCAGCTGCCGGACGGCCAGAAATTCCAGTATGCGCTCTTTGACTTTTGTCAAGCCATAATGATCTTCGTCCAAAATTTTTTCTGCCAGCTCAATATCTAACCGATCGGTGGACGCTTCCTTCCAGGGCAGGGCCAATAGCCAATCCAGATAATTGCGTACCACTACTCCCTCCGCCACACCAGGAGGAATCCTTTCCAAACGATCGATTTCCTTTTCCGCCTTCTCCCGCACCGACTCGGGCAAGTCCAACTCCATCAATTTATCCCGCAACTCACTAGCCTCGCTGGCCCGCTCGTCCTTTTGCCCCAATTCCTTTTGGATGGCCTTCAATTGCTCACGCAAATAGTACTCCTTTTGGTTACGCTCCATCTGTTTCCGTACCCGCAGGACTATTTTGCGCTCCAGCTCTAAGATTTCCAGTTCCCGCGTCACGATATTATACATTTTTTCCAGACGCTCCGACGGATCAATGCTCTCCAGGATCTTCTGCTTATCCGTGGCGCTTAAAGCAAAATGGGCAGCGATGACGTCGGCCAGGCGGCCCGGTTCTTCGATAATACTTACCGTCTCTAAGGTGTCGGCAGTTATTTTCTTAGAAAGCTTGGCATACTCCTCGAAGGCTTGCAGCAAGGCCCGCATTAAAGCTTCTTCCTGCGCGCTGCTAACCGTTTGTGGTTCCTCAACTGGTACCACCCGCACTCGATAATATCCCTCGACCTCTTCGTAGGACTGGATTTGAGCTCGGGTCAAGCCTTCCACCAAAACCCGTACCGTACCACCGGGCAGCTTAATCAGCTGCTTGATGTGGGCAACGGTACCCATTTGATAAATACCATCGGGCTTTGGCTCTTCCTGTTGCGCATCTTTTTGAGCAGCGAGCATAATTTGTCCTTCCTCAAGCATGGCTTGCTCCAAAGCGGCGATGGACCTATCACGCCCCACATCCAGATTAAGAATTGTATAGGGGAAAATCACGACCCCCCTCAAAGGTAAAAGGGGATAGGTCTGCACTTCCTCCGTTCTAATCATCTATGTCAACACCTCCAAAAGCTGTCTGACCAAGAATTTAACGGACGCCCAACACTATTAGCATAAGGCGTCTCGAAAGTTCTATTCGCTTCTAGGCTAACTTTCCCTGCTAGGAGGAAACTAAAAGGGGCTGTCGCCACAATGCGCAGCCCCTAGGCTTCAACTGACCGCCCTTTCCTGACGTAATAGGGCATGTTGCAATGCCTCTTCCAAAGTGGTTATCGGTATTACCTCTATAGGGTATTGGCGAAAGATCTCTTGGAAGTTATCTTTCGGTATCAGAACCCGCTTAGCACCGGCCTGGATGGCAGCTTGAATTTTGACTACCATGCCACCCACCGGTTTAATCATACCACGAATAGAAATTTCTCCGGTCATGGCCACCTTGTTATCAACAGGTACTTTCGTCAGAGCTGAATAAATGGCCACCGCCATTGCCACACCGGCAGAAGGGCCATCTACCGGGCGGCCGCCGGGAAAGTTCACATGAATATCGTAGTCGTCCCGAGAAAAGTCCAGCGTATGGCGTAAAGCGGTGAGCACATTTTGCACCGATTCTTTGGCCATACTTTGCCTGCGGATCACATGCTGCGAATTGCCGATCTCCTCCTCATCGGCTATACCCGTCACAATGATACGCCCGCCTTTAGCCGCAGCCGGTATGGCGGTAACTTCTATTTCCAACAGAGACCCCATACTGGGTCCAACTACCGCTAGGCCGTTGGCTAAGCCCACCTGGGGTTCGGTTGGTACCTTTTGCTCCAGGCGGGGAGTATATTGGCCACTATTAACAACCCACTCGGCGTCCTCCACCGAGATATAATGACGGCCGGCTTCCGTCGCTAACCCAGCTGCTATCTGTAAAATATTAACAGCTTCCCGCCCATTGCTAGCATATTTGCGGATAACCGCCTCAGCAGCCTCTGGCAAGGTAATCCCTATCTTGCGCGCTGCGTTCTGAGCAATCTGCCCTATTTCATGGGCTAGCAAGGGGCGAAAGAAGACCTCCATGCAGCGGGACCGAATGGCCGGTGGAATTTCCTCCGGCAAGCGGGTAGTGGCCCCTACTAACCGAAAATCGGCCGGTAACCCCTTCTGGAAAATCTCATGGATATGTTGGGGAATATTAGAGTCCTCCGAACTATAATAGGCGCTTTCTAAAAAAACTTTACGATCCTCCAGGACTTTTAGCAGTTTATTCATTTGCACCGAGTGCAACTCACCTACTTCATCGATAAAGAGTATACCTCCATGGGCTTTAGTAACCGCTCCTGGTTTAGGTTGGGGGATGCCGGCGATCCCCATGGCTCCCGCCCCCTGATAAATGGGGTCATGCACCGAGCCAATTATAGGGTCCGCAATGCCGCGTTCATCGAAACGGGCGGTAGTAGCATCTACCTCCACAAACTTGGCATCTGGTCCGAAGGGAGAGTGGGGCTGCCGCTTTGCTTCTTCCAGCACAATACGGGCAGCAGCCGTCTTGCCGACACCCGGAGGACCATAGATAATCACATGCTGGGGGTTAGCGCCGCATAATGCTGCTCGAAGAGCCCGTAGCCCATCATCTTGCCCCACAATTTCTGAAAAGCTGGCGGGGCGGGT
>JAMNZE010000076.1:0-7243 GCA_023622465.1 Bacillota bacterium
TCGCGGCCGGCTTGCATCAGATCGGCAAAGCTATACTCGTCGGGTTCGGTTTTCAGAAGCCAGTAATTCAATGGGGGAACCTCCTTCTATTCTGACCAAAATTCGTTGAAACTTATTTGACTTCCAGCTACTGGGGTGATATAGTGGGTTTGCGCTACGGCGCGGCATTAATTTTAGGAGGAATGTCCTAACATGATCGGTACAGTAAAATGGTTTAACCAAAAGAAGGGCTACGGGTTCATCACTACAGACGGCAACGAAGATGTTTTCGTACACTTCTCCGCCATCCAAGGTGAAGGATTCAAGACGCTCGATGAAGGCCAACAAGTGGAGTTTGATGTGGTGGAAGGCCCCCGTGGTCCCCAAGCGGCCAATGTGGTCAAGCTCTAATCGACACCTTCACCCCAGGGTAGTTTTCCCTGGGGTTTTAATTATTTTTAGGGTGGTGGGCCATAATATATTGGTTGATAACTACAAAGGGGTATTTTACTACGCCTTTGGTTTATAGTATTACATATAATTAACCAGATTTTTCGTCGGCCAACAGGATTCTAACACGTTAGTGTAGAATACTATTAACACAAAGCCGCGAAGGGAGTTGGTCACATGCAGATCATTGTTAGGGGAAAGAACATCCAGCTCACTGATGCCCTGCGGGACTATGCGACCAAGAAGGTGGAACGGCTGGGTAAGTTTTTCGACCAGCCACTGGAGGCACAAGTGATGCTCACCGTGGAGAAGGACCGCCATACAGTGGAAGTGACCGCCATGATAGATGGTCTGATCCTTCGGGGTGAGGAATCCAGCCCCGACATGTATGCCTCTATCGATCTGGTCACCGATAAACTGGAAAGGCAGATCGACCGTTACAAAACCCGTATTTCGCGACGTCTACGTACCAACGAGTTCAAGAACGGAGTAGCTATTCCTGCCGAGTCGGAAGATATGGATGAAGGACCGCGGATCGTTCGTTCTAAGCGTTTTGCTATGAAACCGATGCCGGTCGAGGAAGCGGTGCTGCAGATGAACCTGCTGAACCATGATTTCTTCGTATTTATCAATGCGGAGACGGAGAACTTTGCGGTGGTGTATAGGCGTAAAGACGGCAACTATGGACTGATTGAACCGGAAAACTAAAGTTACCTAGTTAAATAGGGGTTGCGCTAAACTGGCGCAGCCCCTTTTATGGTGGTTTAGGGCAGCCGAATGTGCTATAGACGCGATAGGAGCCTGCTCCTGCGCTCTAAGCATATCCGGCTGCCGGCAATTCCTTTCCAGTGGTTAATTTGTTAACAGGCAGGAGTGGTTCCCTTGGGCGGCGAAAAAGATAGGGATAGATTGGCTAGGGGCGGAATCGGCCTAGCCGAGGGAAGCATAGGTTTAGCCTGTCGGGTTTCTGTCTGATACTATCTAAGAAGATATTGCGCTGGCAGAAGGCCCCAGGGGCGCAGCAGGAAAGGATGAATACCATGTTTAGAGAGCGTGTCGGCGTAGTTATATTGGAAGGCGGGCAGCCTACCGATCTTGTGGAACACCAGATGGTTAGCGTGCGCCGCGGAATGACCTTAGATGCCATTGCTAAGCTGCGTCATATTCCAGAGATAGATGTGATATATTTATCCACCAATTATCCCGAATTGGCCGCAGCGGCCACCGAACTGGGGGCCGTGGTGGTGCCGGAGGAACCTCCCTTCCATTTCGGCCGCTGTTTGCAATATGTAATTAACCAGGGCAATTTGGATGGCATAATTTACATGGGGGGCGCTTCTTGTCCCTTTCTAACGGCCGACGAATTCCGCCAAATTGCCCGAGACCTACGGCGTTACAAGAATGTGGTCTATACTAACAATCCCCAGTCGGCTGATATAGTAGCTTTTACGCCGGCTAAGGCCATCAATATGATCGACCTGCCGGATAACGACAATGTTCTACCCACCCGTTTGCGGCAGGGGGCGGGGCTGGAGCGGGTCTTTTTGCCCCACTCGGTAGGCGTTCATTTCGATATCGATACGCCCAGCGATGTGCTGGTCATGTCCCTCTCACCCCGGGTGGAACAATATACGCGCCAGGCTATTGCCGCTCTCAACTGGGATAATTCCCGTCTGCGGCAGGCTATGAACCATTTGGCCTTGCCGGAGAGCAATATTTTCTTAGCCGGGCGGGTCAACCCCTGGACCATGCAGCACATCGGTATGTATTACCGTTCCCGTCTGCGGGTAATTTCGGAAGAGCGGGGCATGCGGGCCACGGGGCGGGCTGAACGGGGAGAGGTCCATTCCCTGTTGGCCTTCATGATGGAGCAATTGTCCCCCCAAGGGTTGATCGATTATATTAGTTCTATCGCCGATGCGGCGCCTTCAACGCGCCTATTCCCATCATCCTGGGTGGCCACTCTTTGGTGGCCGGCAGCATGTGGGCTCTGGTCGACACCCTACGCTTCGCCGACGGACAGGTGCAACTACCGGCCACCTACAACAGCTATGCAATTGAGCCCGATCACCCCTGGGTCGGACAGGCGTTGCAGGAACTACGGTGGAACGGAGAGCTTAAAGGTGAAGTGGTTGGGGTGCAAAGGGGTGACCAATGGTGGGAAGCTCCCCTGCCTGTTTCCACCCTGTTGCTCCCGGGGGATAGATTATATATAAGGATGTAATTTTAATCGTAGGCTAGGCACTACGCTCAATGTGCCCTCGGGCTGTTGCATTAGGCATGTGCGGTTGAGAATATCTGTAGGGGCGCCCGTTGGTCGACCCGCCCCGTGAGGAGGTAGGCCGAACGGGGACATCGCCGCGATTTTTACTGAAATGGGGATAAGTCCTTATTTCGGACAGCCCCATGAACCAAATGCGCATCTAATTCAGGAATTGAGGTGAGCAATTTTGCTCGGTGTCTTTCGGAACCTATTCGACCAAAACAAACGGGAACTAAAACGTTTAGAAAAAACCTTGGCTATAGTTAATAGTCTGGAGCCGGAAATGCAAGCCCTCAGCGACACTGACCTGCGGGCTAAAACGGGAGAATTCAAAGCCCGTTTGACCCAGGGTGCCACGCTGGAAGACCTGCTGCCGGAAGCCTATGCGGTGGTGCGGGAGGCGGGACGGCGTACCTTAGGCAAGCGCCTTTTTGACGTGCAAATTTTAGGAGGCATTGTTCTCCATCAGGGGCGCATCGCCGAGATGAAAACCGGCGAAGGTAAAACGCTGGTGGCCACCCTTCCCGCCTATCTGAATGCTTTAGAAGGTAAGGGTGTGCATATCGTCACCGTCAACGATTATCTGGCCCGTTTCCATGCCGAATGGATGGGGCCCCTTTATCGGTTCTTAGGTATGTCGGTGGGTGTGATTCTGCCCGACATGAGTTTCGCTCAGCGGCAGGCCGCCTACCGGGCCGATATCACCTATGCCACCAATAACGAGCTGGGCTTCGACTATCTGCGGGATAATATGGCCATCCAGCCGGAGCAGCTGGTGCAGAGAGACTTGCATTATGCCATCGTGGACGAGGTGGATAGCATCTTGATCGACGAGGCCCGCACACCTCTGATTATTTCCGGCCAGGGGGCTCTAGGTGTGGAAAACCTATATGATGTGACCAATAGCGACTTATCCCACCATCTGAACCAAGCTATCCGGGCCAAGGCCCTGATGAAGCGGGACCGGGACTATGTGGTCCGCGAGGGGCAGGTAGTTATTGTGGACGAGTTTACCGGCCGCCTCATGTTCGGGCGCCGCTATAGTGCCGGTTTGCACCAGGCCATCGAAGCTAAAGAAGGCCTGCGGATTGAGCGGGAAAGCAAAGCCAAACCCTGGCCAGCATCACCTTCCAGAACTTTTTCCGCATGTACCGCAAGTTTCCGCATGTACCGCAAGTTGGCGGGTATGACGGGAACGGCTATGACCGAGGAAGATGAGCTACGCCACATCTATGGGTTAGACGTGGTGGCCATTCCCACCAACAAGCCGATGATTCGTCAAGACTTGGATGATGTGGTGTATAAGACGGAGCAGGGCAAGTTCCACGCCGTGGTTGAAGAAATTGTGGAGCGGCATGCCACTGGCCAACCGCTGCTGGTGGGTACTATTTCCATTGAAAAATCGGAGATGCTGAGCCGCATGCTCAAAAAGCGGGGCGTGCCCCATCAGGTGCTCAATGCTAAGTACCATGAGAAAGAGGCGGAAATTGTGGCTCAAGCCGGCCGCTATGGGGCGGTGACCATTTCCACCAACATGGCTGGCCGTGGTACCGATATCCTGTTGGGCGGCAACCCGGAATTCCTAGCCCGGGCCGAGATTCTTAAGCGGGGCGTATCCCGCGAGCAATTGGTGGCGGCCCTGGATTATGGACAAGCCGATGCGGAGGCGGCCGAGGTGCGGGCCCAATACCAGCAGGTGCTGGCCGAGATGGAGCAGATGTGTGCGCAAGAGCGGGAAAAGGTTTTGGCTGTCGGTGGCCTGCACGTAATCGGTACCGAGCGGCACGAATCGCGGCGTATCGATAACCAGCTGCGGGGCCGCGCTGGACGCCAGGGTGATCCCGGTTCCTCCCAGTTCTTTGTCTCCTTAGAAGACGACCTGATGCGCCTCTTCGGCTCCGATATGGTTTCGGGGCTGATGGATCGCTTGGGTGTGGAAGACGACATGCCCCTGGAGGCGGGCCTGTTGACCAAGGCCATAGAGAATGCCCAAAAGCGGGTGGAAACTCGCAACTTCGACATTCGCAAACACGTCCTGCAGTATGACGACGTGCTCAATAAGCAGCGGGAAGTGATCTACAGCCAGCGCCGTCAAGTGCTCACCGGTGGCGATATTACCGAGACGGTGCATGCTATGATAGAAGATGTGATGGACCAGCTGGTGGAACATCATATTCCGGAAAAGGGTCAGCCAGCGACGGAGGATTTGGCCGCCCTGCGGCAAGCGGTGAGTGACTATATTCCTACCGCCAGCGATGTTGACCTGGAGAGTTGGTCCGGTCTTACCCGCGAAGCTCTAAGCCAGGCTATTGCTGATTTCGCCCTTGAGGCTTATGCCCAGCGGGAGGCGGAGATCGGGGCCGATGTGATGCGCGATGTGGAGCGGGTGGTTGTGCTGCGGGTGGTGGATACCCGCTGGATGCAACACCTGGACGCCATGGACGAGCTGCGGGATGGCATTGGTCTCCGGGCCTATGGCCAGAAGGACCCCTTGGTGGAATACCAGCTGGAAAGCTATGATATGTTCGAGCAGATGATCAACGAAATTAAACATGATGTGGTCCGCTTGCTCTATCGGGTGCAGGTCAGCCAACCGCCGCAGGCGCGGGCTGTGGCGCGCTCGTCGCCGGCTAGGGCACCCCAGGCATCTAGTACGCCCGCCCGACAGGACGGCACTAAAGTGGGGCGCAACGATCCCTGCCCTTGCGGTAGTGGCAAGAAATACAAACGCTGCTGTGGGCGGAATGCCTAATGGATGAACAGAATAGAGTCTATACGCCGTTAACGGATGGGGCCCGCTTTATTCGCGACACCAGCTTCCCCCACCAGGTGGCTCGCAGTTTGAGCCTGAACTACGGGTTGAAAATAGCCAAGTTCAAACCCAAGGTGGGAAAGCAGCGCCTGAGCCCCATTCCCGGCTTAAAACCACAACAGGCCGAGTTGATACAGCAAGCGGAAAAATATGAGGCCCATATATTGACTCGCACCCAAGCCCTCGCCGCCAGCCCCTGGAGCATCGTTTTCCCCCAGGAGCTGCCCAACGAGGAGCTGTTGGAAGTGGTTGTTGCCGAATTGGACAAGCGGGGCCTTTTATAGAGGGTGGGAGCCACGAGGGGCCGACCAACGGGGCGGCCCCCGACGGGTATCACCCGAATTGGGTTTGCACCTTGTAGAGGCGCTGACGTACACAGCGCCCGTGCCGAAGGAGGTTTTTATTGTGCTGATCGATGCAAACCTTTTGCGCAAAAACCTGGAAGAACAAAAGCAAATCATTATAGAGATTAGGGACTCTCTTTGACCTGCCTAGCAAGCAAGCCCGTTTAGCAGAACTGGAGAAGCTACAGCAGGAACCCGACTTTTGGTCCGATCAAAGGGCAGCCCAGCGGGTATTGGCGGAGGCCAAAACCCTGCGGGAGCAGATTACCCAGGTAGGTGCTTTAGAACAGCAGGTCAACGATGCGCTCGATTTGCTGACCATGGCCCAAAGCGAGAATGAGACCGACCTGCTGCCCGAGATAGAAGAACAGTATCGACTCTTGGTTAAGGCTATCAACGAGTTGCAGCTGCAGATATTGCTGGCTGGCCCCTATGACCATAACAATGCCATCGTCACTATCCACTCGGGGGCTGGCGGGACCGAATCGCAAGACTGGGCCGCCATGCTGCTGCGCATGTATACCCGCTGGGCGGAGGATCGCGGCTACCGAGTGCAAATCCTTGACTATGTGGGTGCCGATGAAGCCGGCATCAAGAATGCTACCCTGTTGATCAGCGGTCCTTTAGCCTACGGTTATCTGCGGGCGGAAAAGGGCGTGCATCGGCTGGTGCGTATTTCCCCCTTTGATACCGCCCGGCGGTGCCGGTGGCCAGCATGTGAATAAGACCGATTCGGCGGTGCGCATCACCCACATACCCACCGGTATCGTGGTGCAGTGCCAGAATGAACGGTCCCAACATGCCAACAAGGAGACGGCCATGCGCATGTTACGGGCCAAGCTATTGGAACGCCAATTGGAAGAGCAACAGAAAGAAACGGGCCAAGCTGTTGGAACGCCAATTGGAAGAGCAACAGAAAGAATTGGCTGCTTTGCGGGGCGAAGTAAAGGAGATCGCCTGGGGTAGTCAGATTCGCTCCTACGTCTTCCACCCCTACAGCATGGTGAAAGACCATCGTACCGATGTGGAGGTGGGCAACACGTTCGCCCCATAATTGGTATAGTTCATCTTAATTTATGGTGGCTGGAATGCCTGCGGGGCAAAAGCCCGGGGCTTCCTAGGGGCCATACGTAAGGAGAGGAGAGAACCATGCGAAAAATTAACCTAAGCCTGGTATTAGTGCTAACTGCCGCCGCCTTAGTTACCGGCCTCTGGATGGGGCGCGGCTACGCTGCCAGCACCGCTGCCCCCGGTAGCGATCAAGACCCCTTAGTCACCAAAAGCTATGTGGATGACGCCATCGCCAAATTGGCCGCCAAACTGGAAGACGTCGGTCTGCCCGGTGAAGACCCGCACAATCCGCCGGCGGCCAGCATCGGTCTGAAAGTAGTCAGC
>JAMNZE010000045.1:0-3354 GCA_023622465.1 Bacillota bacterium
GCTTTAGAAGCGCTGTTCGGTTATCTATATTTAACGGGGCAGAAGGAGCGGCTACGAGAGCTAATAGACAAGGTTTTGGCCTACCAACCAGATAATTAGCTGTAATACCGCGGTCTGGCCAGGCGCCGCTTATTTCTTGAATACAGGAGAGGAGTTAGAACCATGGAGGTAACTTTAATTCGCTATACGCCGGAACCGGAACTAACGGTGGCAGCCGCCGCCCGTTTATGCTATTCACCCGACCAGGTAAATGAACTTTTAGACGGGTTAACATTGCCTAAAGCGCGCAAACTAATAAACCATCTGCGACGCATGGGGCATCTTTCCCCCTTTGAGCATGCTACCTTTACCTTCGGTATTGCGGGGGTAAGTCGTTCTCTGTCGCACCAATTGGTGCGTCATCGTATCGCATCCTACTCCCAACAATCGCAGCGCTATGTGGCCTTTGACGATCTAGCCGTAGTGGTGCCGCCCACCATTGCTGCCAAGCTGGAGGCCCAGGAGAAATTCAACGCAGCCATGGCTGCGATTGGGGAGGCTTATCAAGCCTTGTTAGAGCTGGTGCCGGCGGAGGATGCCCGTTATGTATTACCCAATGCCGCCCAGACTAATCTGGTCGTGACCATGAATGCCCGCAGCCTGCTCAATTTCTTTACCTTGCGTTGTTGTACACGGGCCCAATGGGAGATTAGAGAGCTGGCTTGGCGTATGTTGGATTTGGTGCAAGCGGTGGCCCCCTCCCTGTTTGCCGATGCGGGTCCCAATTGTTGGCGTGATATCGGTTGCCAAGAGGGCGCTATGACCTGCGGAGAGCCACCAAGTCGAATCAGATAGATAGGAGGAGTTAGCAGTGGAGCAGCTAGAAGGGCGTAATCCGGTTTTAGAGGCTTTGCAGGCCGAACTGAGTATACAGCGGGTAATGGTAGCCAAGGGGACGCAGGGAGCTGCCATTAACCGCATTGTGGAGCTGTGTAAAAGGCAAAATGTGACGTTGCAGTGGGTGGAGCGCTCTCAGCTCGATCGTCAAAGCCAAACCGGCCGCCACCAGGGCGTTATCGCCCAATTGGCTGCTTTCAGTTATGCTGGCCTGGATACGGTATTAAAGCGGGCGGCAGACGCCCAGGAAGATTTATTGGTGGTAGTGCTAGACGGAATTGAAGATCCGCAAAATTTGGGCTCTGTTATACGTTCGGCCGAAGCCGCCGGCGCCCATGGGATTATTATTCCGCGCCATCGGGCCGCCGGCCTAACGGCCGCTGTCGCCCGAGCTTCTGCCGGTGCGGTGGCCCATTTGCCAGTGGTGCAGGTTACCAACCTGGTGCGCTGCGTAAAAACTTTGCAGGAGGAAGGAGCTTGGGTGGTAGGAGCCGATGCGGGTGCCCCGCAAACCCTTTACCAGGCCAATCTTACCGGACCCTTGGTCGTTGTGCTAGGCAGTGAAGGTAAGGGCATCAGTCGCTTGTTACGGGAGCGCTGTGACTTTTTAGTGAGTATACCCATGCTGGGCAAGGTGGGCTCATTAAATGTAAGTGTTTCGGCAGGAATAATGCTTTATGAAATAATTAGACAAAGACTAGCCGAGTAACGTCGACTTATGTCGCTTGACCGATAAAATTGACTTAAACTATAATGAGGATGTAGGTCTTGACTGGAAGCGTTATGGAGGCGATAAATGTGTATAGCAATGCCCAGCATGATTACTTTCCCGATATAGAGAAGATGAGTGAAGAAGATATTGTGGAAAGCGCTAAGCAGGGCAGCACCTACGCTCTCGAGTATCTCATCAACAAGTACAAGCCTTTTGTTCGAGCTAAAGCTAAGTCCTACTTCCTCATTGGAGCCGATCGCGATGATATAATCCAAGAAGGTATGATTGGTTTATATAAGGCAATTCGTGACTTCAGGGTGGACAAGCTGACATCTTTTCGGGCATTTGCTGAACTATGTATCACACGCCAGATTATCACAGCTATTAAGACAGCCACACGTCAAAAACATATTCCTCTCAATTCCTATGTGTCGCTAAATAAGCCGATTTATGACGAAGAATCGGAACGCACATTGCTGGATGTGCTTTCGGGAAATAAGGTCACCGACCCGGAAGAGCTGATGATTAATCAGGAAGAGTTTCGCAACATAGAGCTGCATATGGGCGAACTGCTGAGCGATTTGGAATGGCGAGTGCTGATGGCCTACTTAGAAGGTAAGTCGTATCAGGAAATCGCCGGCGATCTAGATCGACATGTTAAATCGGTAGATAACGCCTTGCAGCGGGTTAAGCGTAAAGTAGAACGATACCTGGAAGAACGGAATAATAATTGAGTCAATGCCATTAATACCCTGTCGGCTTGTCTTGACTATGGTAGCCCGGCAGGGTATAATTAATAGTGCGTCATGGAGAGGTACCCAAGTGGCTAAAGGGGGCAGACTGTAAATCTGCTGGCAGTGCCTTCACTGGTTCGAATCCAGTCCTCTCCACCAGGTTCAAATTCGACAAATCTTAATATCAACAACGTGCGGGTGTAGCTCAATGGTAGAGCACTAGCCTTCCAAGCTAGCAGCGTGGGTTCGATTCCCATCACCCGCTCCAATTTTTACGATGCGGGGTAGAGCAGCCAGGTAGCTCGTCGGGCTCATAACCCGGAGGTCGCAGGTTCAAATCCTGCCCCCGCTACCAAAGTAAAATTCGCAAAGCGAATTTTACGACCGTGCATTTTTGACGCGGCAGCGGCAAAAGAGAAATCGGGAAGCAACACTCAAATAGAACGCCACCAAATTTGTCGCGGTAGCGACAAATTGTGGGCGGAGCCCAGTAGTATGAATTCGAGCGCAGCGAGAATTCAATTAGCAGCACCTAAATGGAGCTCCTGCAATGTGCAGCGGCAAAACTGCACGGCAGAACCCAGCTAACTACCAACTTGTTGCAGTCGCAACCTGTTGCAATTTGCTCCAATACGTGCTAATATAGGTAATGTGAGTTAACGATGCGGGCTCATAACCCGGAGGTCGCAGGTTCAAATCCTGCCCCCGCTACCAAACAACCAACATGCTGACGTAGCTCAGTAGGCAGAGCACATCCTTGGTAAGGATGAGGTCACCGGTTCGATCCCGGTCGTCAGCTCCATTTAGAAATTTAGACTCTAACTGCGGTTAGAGTCTTATTTTTTTGCTGTGGTTGTATTTTTCTATTATTCATTTGACTTGAAAAGCGGCTGTTGGTAATATTAAGGATAGCAGGCAGGAAAATGTCTGTGAGGAGGAGGGTTAAGCTAAGATGGCTAAGCAAAAATTTGAACGCACAAAGCCCCACGTAAACGTGGGTACTATCGGTCATATTGACCACGGTAAAACCAC
>JAMNZE010000125.1:0-13072 GCA_023622465.1 Bacillota bacterium
TCCACTATGTAGCGTTTAATCTCAGCCACAATACGGGCCACCATTTCAAACCTTTGCATCACGTTGCATACATCGAAAACGGTAACCAAATCCTCAAATTCCAACGCCCCCAGGTTAATGAGGGCCTGGTCTAAGACCGCCTTATACTTCTCCAGGGTTTGGATAGCTTGGTTGGCCTTGGACAATATTACGCTGATATCCCGCAAGATATATTTCTGAGTGCCCAAGTAGAGGCTGATGATGTTCCGTCTCTGCGAAATAGCAATCACAATTTCATCGGTCATGCGGGCCACCCGCTCGGCAGTGCGATGACGAATACCCGTCTCCGTCGAGGGCACGCTGGGGTCAGGCACCAGCTGGGTGTTAGCATAAAGAATCTTCTTAGCATCGGCGCTGAGAATAATGGCGCCATCCATTTTAGCCAATTCATATAAGGCGGCTGGTGTAAAATCACACTGCAGTTGAAAACCGCCTTCCACCAGCTCTAACACTTGGGGAGAATCAGACAAGACAATAATAGCTCCTGTCTTAGCCCGCAGCACATTATCTAGTCCTTCCCTCAGTTGTGTGCCTGGAGCCATACTGCGCAAAGCCTTTAGCAGCCTTTCTTCGCGTTCTGTAGCCATTGCCCAACCTCCCTATCCCATCTATCCCATCTAGTTACCTCATAACATACTGCAGCGCCTCAGCCACCGAGGCGACACCAATGAGCTCGATATCATCGTGTTTAAACCCAGAGCGCAAATTGCTGGCCGGCAAAATCACCCGTGAAAATCCTAGTTTTACCGCTTCATTAACTCTACTTTCTAAACGGCTAACGCCCCGCACCTCGCCCGCCAAGCCCACTTCCCCCACAATCAGATCCCGGGGAGCCGGTGGCCGGTCGCGGAAACTGGATACTATCGCTAAAGCTATACCTAGATCGGCCGCCGGCTCTTGGATTCTAACACCGCCAACCGCATTCACATAGGTATCTTGATACTGTAATTGTAACCCTAAACGCTTTTCTAAAACAGCTAATATCATAGCCACCCGCCCGTTATCTAAACCGGAAGTCATTCGGCGAGGAGTGGCAAAACTGGTGGGTGCCACCAGCGCCTGCACCTCCACCAAAACTGGGCGCGTGCCTTCCATAGCAGCAACAACCACCGAACCGGCGACGCCTTCCGGCCGCTCGCCTAAGAACAGTTGGGAAGGGTTTTCTACCTCCCGCAACCCGTTTTCCCCCATTTGGAAAACACCGATTTCATTAGTAGAACCAAAACGGTTCTTTACGCCGCGTAAAATACGGAAGGATTGGTGCCTTTCTCCCTCAAAATAGAGCACCACGTCCACCATATGTTCTAACACCCGCGGGCCGGCAATCGCTTATAACGGACCATGTCTTCATCCTAACTGCGAATAGCATACCCTTTTTCTGCCTTGACCACTATATCGCTATTGACGGCTAACCAAGCCACCACTTCCTCCACCCCTTGCTCCGCCAAACGGCTAATAGAGACTGCATTGCTGCGGGCCCGCCATAGGATAAAGAAGCCTTTAGCCAACTGGGCTTCCGGGGGCGCGCCGGCCGCGTTCTCCGGCCAGGGCGCCTGCCCATATTGCCGTAACAACCCCATCAGGTCCAAAGCCCCATCCGCGTCCAATGGAGGTAGCGCCGCTGCCGTTTGGCTCTGCCAAGGCGATAACTGGCCGCCTAACCATTGCCATAGACGGCGGCCTATGCGATCGGCCAAAGATAGAGCCACCACCAGTTTCTGTCCCTCAAGGGCCACCGGCGGCGCCTCTTCCCGCCCATCCACCAGCACATAACCATCGATGTAACGGGCTCGATAGGCCTGCTCCAGGGGACTCAGATCACCAAAAGGCCAAAACCGCAGGGCCAAATATTGATCATCGGGGTAAAGTAATAAATCGGCGAAACTAGGCCAGGGAGTGGAAGGTATGTTTTTAGCCAAGAGTTTTTGCCACAAGGAAAAGATCGCTTGGCTGCGTAGTAGGTCAGCCGTAGGTAGCAGCTTTTGATGCCTAAGCCGCAACAGCAGCTTTTGTGACTTGGCTGCCGGAGTTAGGAGTTGGGCATATGGCCTCTCAGGATCCCTCATCCTTATTCCTCCTTGTACATGCCCACTAAGGAGCAACAAGATAGTGGTTTCCTGCCGATTAGGCTAATAACCGCAGTTTTCACCACAGCCCCAAAGCGCCTTTTCGGCATACAGCCCAATACTTAACTGCTGGTTGCCCAGCAATTCGGGCCGATTGACCCGTCCTTAGTTACATGACCAACTAAAAAAAGCACAGTGCCAGTATCTTTTGCATGGCGAATTAAGCGACTGGCCGATTCGCGTATTTGGCTGACTGTGCCGGGAGCCGAGGTTAAGTTGGCCGAATAAACAGTTTGAATGGAATCGATAACCACAACCTGGGGTTGCAAGGCGGTCAAATGGCCATGGATGGCATCCAGCTCGGTTTCGGCGGCAATAAAAATAGGGCCCTCCGTTACCTGCAGGCGATCGGCCCGCATTTTAATCTGTTGCTGCGATTCCTCACCTGAAACGTATAATACAGAAACTGCCCGCTGGGCCAGCTGGCCGGCCAACTGCATCAGCAGCGTGGATTTACCGATCCCCGGATCTCCACCGACCAAAACTACACCGCCGGGTACCAAGCCCCCGCCTAGGACCCGATCCAGCTCGGCCATATTGGTCGTCTGTCGTTCCCAGCTGGAACCGGTAATCTCCTGCAGTTTGAGAGGAGCATTGGCCGCTACAGCACGGCTGCCGCTAGCACCACGAGTCGGCACCACAATCTCTTCTTGCAAGGTACCCCATTCATTGCATTCGGGGCAACGCCCCAACCATTTCAATGCCTCGTAACCACAGGCCTGACAAACAAATTTGCTTTTTGTTCTTATCGGACCCCACCTCCCTCGTCCTAATATTATACCATTGATTGACTGGCCCCGATAAAGGAAAAAGGCTGTTGGCATGGTTCCTCATTCTTTGTGGGGCACAATAGGCCGTATTGCATAGCTCGGGTCCGTGGTCATACTAGAGCGCCTGTGCCCAACACTCTGTCGGAGAGAGCTCAGTTCGCCAAGGGCAGCGACGGCACTCGCACTGGTTGGATTAGTAGAACCAGTAAATGAGTCCAATGCAAACTACTATTTGAATAGGCCCTTAGGTAGCTCGGCCTGTTGTCGCTGCATATCCTTGGCTCCCTCGCTCTTTTTAACGTGGGCCCAACGCGCTGTACGTATGACCAACGGCCCCATAGGGAGAGCTCTCTTACTAGAAAAAGTACGGGATTCTGAACTCCCCTCATATTAGGCGTAGCGGCGTACAGCTGTCGCCCTCGTGGGCCGACCAACGGGCGCCCCCTACGCATGTCCCTAAATAGCGATGTCGTAGGGGCGCCTCTGACAACCCTTTGCGTAAAACAGAGGCCCGGGGAGCCAGTGCTCTGGCCCCGGGCCTCGGGAGGGAGTATGCAATTATTGTTCTATCTCGGCCTCTCTGGTAAAGGTCAGCTTGCCATCCACCGCATCGACCTTGATCAGATCGCCGGCCTTAAACTCGCCGGCCAGCATCTTCTCCGACAATTCGTCTTCAATGTGGCGCTGGATGGCCCGTCGCAAGGGTCGGGCACCAAAGGTTGGGTCATAACCCACCTCGGTCAGGTGGTCTTTAGCCGCATCGGTCAGCACGATGCGCAGATCGTATTCCTCTAGGCGCTCGCCTAATTCGCGAACCATTAGATCCACGATCTGACGTAGCTCCTCTTTATCCAGTTGGTGGAATACGATAATCTCGTCCACCCGGTTCAAGAACTCGGGCCGGAAGGTGCGCTTCAATTCCTCGGTTACCCGCTTCTTCATCTGCTCGTACTGATCCTGGCTACGGGCCTCGTCATCGCCCGTATGGAAGCCCAGGCCAAAGCCTTTGCGGATGGAATGGGCACCCACGTTAGAAGTCATAATCAGTACGGCGTTGCGGAAATCGACGGTGCGTCCCTTACCATCGGTCAAACGACCGTCGTCCAATACCTGCAAGAGGATGTTGAAGACTTCTGGATGGGCCTTTTCGATTTCATCTAAGAGCACCACCGAATAGGGTTTGCGTCTAATCGCTTCGGTCAGCTGGCCTCCCTCATCGTAACCCACATAGCCGGGCGGCGAGCCGACTAAGCGAGAAACCGCATGGCGCTCCATGTACTCCGACATGTCGATGCGGATCATGGCATCCTCATCGGCAAACAGGGCTTCTGCCAGCGCCCTGGCTAGCTCCGTCTTACCGACACCGGTGGGTCCTAGGAAGATGAAGGAACCGATAGGCCGTTTCGGATCTTTCAATCCGGCATGGGCCCGTCGCATAGCTCGCGCCAAGGAGCGTACCGCTTCCTTCTGACCGATAACCCGTTGGTGCAGAATTTCTTCCAACTTGAGCAAGCGCTCCGCCTCTTCTTCCGCCAGCTTATTCACCGGAATACCCGTCCAGCTGGACACGATGTAGGCGATATCATCAGCAGTAACGCTGGCTTCGTCACGAATGCGCTGGTTCTCCCATTCTTTCTGCTTTTCTTCCAGTTGCTTCTCCAGCTCCCGCTCTTCATCACGCAGTTCGGCGGCCCGCTCAAACTCTTCTGCCCGTTTAGCCGCTTCCTTCTCCTGGCGCACCAAGGCCAACTTCTCTTCCAGCTCCTTTAAGTTGGGAGGAGCCGTATGGGCTTGCAGCCGCACCCGGCTGGAGGCTTCATCGATCAGGTCGATAGCCTTATCGGGCAAGAAACGGTCGCTAATGTAACGCGAGGATAGGTTAACCGCCGCCTCCAGCGCTTCGTCGGTAATTTTAACCCGGTGATGGGCTTCATAGCGATCCCGTAGCCCGCGCAATATTTCTAAGGCCTCTTCCTTGGAGGGCTCTGATACCATAATCGGCTGGAACCGCCGCTCCAGGGCCGCATCCTTTTCGATATGTTTCCGATACTCATCTAAAGTGGTGGCACCGATGCACTGGAGCTCACCCCTAGCCAGAGCCGGCTTGAGAATGTTGGCCGCATCGATGGCGCCTTCGGCTCCACCGGCACCGATTAGGGTGTGCAGCTCATCGATAAATAGAATTACGTTACCGGCCTGCTGAATCTCGTCCATCACTTTCTTGAATCGCTCTTCAAACTCGCCCCGATACTTGGTACCAGCCACCACCGATGCCAAGTCCAGGGTCACAACCCGCTTGTCTTTAAGAATTTCCGGCACCTGTTCGGCGTAAATACGTTGGGCCAAGCCCTCGGCAATGGCCGTTTTACCAACGCCCGGCTCACCGATTAACACCGGGTTATTCTTAGTACGACGGCTGAGAATCTGTATTACCCGCTCAATTTCCTTATCCCTGCCTACCACCGGGTCCAATTTCCCCTGCTGAGCTAGGCCCGTCAAATCGCGCCCGAAAGAATCCAGAGTAGGCGTGTTGGAAGCGACCTTAGCTCTGCCGGTAGCCCCCGTATTCGGGCCCGACTTGCCAGCACCCGGTTGCAGCATACTCTGCTGGAAGCCCATGCTCTCCAGAATCTTAGCCGCCACACCGGTGCCTTCCTTCGTTAGCCCGATAAACAGGTGATCCGCATCTATGGCCGGCATACCATTGCTACGGGCTTCATAGAGGGCCAACTCCAGTACCCGCTTGACTCGGGCCGAATACCCTCTCACCTCGGCCCCTTCCTGTCCGCGACCGACCAGTTTCTCCACCGATTCGGTCACCTGCTGGGGGGTGAGGCCCATCTTCTTAAAGGTGTTGACAGCCAAACCTTCTCCCGTATTTAACAAACCCAAAAGCAAATGTTCAGTGCCGATTATCTGATGGCCTAAACGTCTTGCCTCCTGCTCCGCTGCCACCATGGCAGCCTGAGCTTTCGGGGTCAATGGAAACATCATTACTTCTTACCCTCCTTTAATCGCTGGCGAACTATCGCCGCCCTTTTATAATCACGAGTTTCTGGTTGCATTTCTTCATCGGCAAATCGCTGCATCATGGCCGGTTGGGTCAATACCAACAGTTCGTTCTGGGTACGATAGGAAACCTCATTCAGTATCCCCAATTCATGGCCTAAACGCACATCCGATAACAGGCGTATGGCTTCTTGCGAGGTTAAGAGCCGCGCATTGGTGAGGGTACCATAAGCCCGATACACCCTATCTTCCATTGCCCAGCGGTTGGCCTTGAGTAGAGCTTGCTGGGCAGTCCTTTCTTGCTCCACAATCTGGCGAATGACAGCCGCCAGGTTTTGTAGAATCTCCTCTTCGCTGGGGCCCAAGGTTATCTGGTTGGAAATCTGGAAGAGGTTGCCCACCGCCTCCGTCCCTTCACCATATAACCCGCGCACCACCAATCCCACCTGGCCAATGGCCGCCAGCACTTTACTAATTTGCTGGGTCATGGCAAGGCCGGGCAGGTGCACCATCACCGATGCCCGTAGCCCAGTCCCCAGATTGGTGGGACAAGCGGTTAAATAGCCCCGGGTGGCATCAAAGGCGTATTCCAGCCTACTCTCCAACAAATCGTCCACCTGGCTAGTGCGTCGCCAACATTCTTCCAACTGAAAACCGGGGTATATACATTGGATACGTAAATGATCTTCTTCATTGAGCATAATACTGATCGCTTCGTCGTCGCTTACCAAGAGGGCCGCTCCCGGATGTTCACTGCGCGCAAAATCGGGGCTGATCAAATGCTTTTCTATCAATACCTGTCTATCCAGCTGCCCGATGTCGGCCAACGACAAAAACTCGAAAGATCCCAAATCACCGCGGCTACTGCCTAAAGTAAGTAAATCTTGCACCTGGCGCAGCATTTGGCGGGCACCATTGGCATCCAGCAAGTGGGGAAAGGGGAACCCGCGCAGATTACGGGCCAGCCGTACGCGACTGGTTAGCACCACATCGGGTTCAGGCCCCGTCTCCACAATCCACTTACTCTTTAGAGAGCGAAACAGATCTCTAGCCATCGGCCCTACCTCCCTGTTCCTTGGCCAATCGTTGCCTGAGATCTTTCAACTGATCCCGCAACACGGCCGCCTTCTCGTATTCCTCCCGTTCCACAGCCGCCTCTAGCTCCCGCTCTAAGCGACCTATTTCTCGTTCCAATTTCAGAGTACCACCTTGGCGCCCCGGCACCTTACCGGTGTGGTTGCTGGTACCTTGAATACGCCGCAATAGGGGCTCCAACTGGCGCTCAAAGGCGGTATAACATTCACCACAGCCTAAGCGGCCGGTTTGGCGAAACTGGGTGTAAGTCAAACCGCATTTAGGACACTGGCTGACGTCGGCGGCCCTTTTTCCTACCTGCCGACTGGGGCTACCCATATCTAACAGGCTGGCCAGCAAATTATTGATGGAAAAACCGGGTTCAAAACCTAGGGTGAAATCCAATTCTCCCTTTTCCCGGGCACATTGCTCGCATAAATGGTATTCGGTCTTCTGATCATTGACCACCTTGGTGTAATGCACCGTGGCCGGTCTTTTTTTACATTGCTCACATAACATGGCGGAGGACCCCCTTCCCACTATTTATAGGGTGCGATAGATAGCAACCAACAATGAGCGCAATATATTGGCTCGCAACATATCACTCCAAGGTTGTCTAACATTCAACACGTCCCGATCTATAACGGCGGTCATCATGGCGGCTTCCCGCTCGGAAACGATGCCATGGCGCAGTAGCCGCTCAACGATGGCCTCGGCTTTCCGCTGACTAATAGTTTCTCCGATTGTATCCATAAGTACTTGCCAATCGCTTTCCGGATCTATGTCCAGCATAGTTATGCGCACATAACCACCGCCCCCGCGTCTAGTTTCGACTATATAACCGTGTTCCAAAAGGAAACGGGTGGACAATACGTAATTAATTTGCGAAGGAGCGCAAGAAAAAGCCTCGGCCAGTTGGTTTCTTCTGATGGCAACGGAGCCGGTTTCACTCTTGGCTAGTAGTTGTTTTAAATACTGCTCGATGAGATCAGCCAAATTGGCCATTTCCATCTCCCCTCCTGACCTTCTTTGACCTTAATGTCATGATATACCAAGTTTATGGAGAATGCAACCCCCAAGTGTCAGTTTTTGCTCAATTTAAGGTAAAAAAACAGCCCCTAAGGATAAGCCTTAGGGACTGAAATTAACGAAATTAGTCTTCTTTCTTGGCGGCAGCGATAACTGCTTCCGCAATGTTGGCCGGCACTTCCTCATAAGAGGCTTCCGTCATGGTGAAGGATGCCCGACCCTGGGTCATAGAGCGCAGATCGGTAGCATAGCGGAACATCTCGGCCAGGGGTACCATGGCGCGTACTACCTGGAAGTTGCCCTGGGGATCCATGCCCAAGACCCGACCCCGCTTCTTATTTAGGTCACCGATAATGTCACCCATGAATTGTTCAGGCACCGTAACTTCCACGTTCATGATGGGCTCTAGCAAGACCGGACGGCACTCCATAAAGCCCTTCTTGAAAGCCATAGAGGCGGCAATCTTGAAGGCCATTTCGGAGGAGTCCACCGTATGGTAAGAACCATCTACTAAAGCCACCTTCACATCCACCACCGGAAAACCGGCTAGCACGCCCTCTTCCATGGTTTCCTGTATACCCTTCTCAACGGCTGGGATATACTGGCGTGGCACAGCACCACCAAAGATCTTGTCTTCAAAGACAAAACCTTCGCCCGGTGCGGAGGGCTCCATCTCTAGCCATACATGGCCATACTGACCTTTACCGCCCGACTGTTTCTTATGCTTACCTTCAACGCGGGTGCTACCCCGGATGGTTTCGCGATAAGGTACCTTCGGAGTGGTTAGTTCCACTTCGGCGCCAAACTTGCTAGCCAGCTTGCTGGTGATCACATCCAGATGCAAGTCGCCCATACCGGAAATGAGTAACTGCTTCGTCTCCGTATCGCGGCGCACCCGCAATGTGGGATCCTCTTCCACCAGTCGGGCCAGACCACTAGATACCCTTTCCTCATCGCCTTTGCCCGTAGCTTCCACGGCCAAGGACATAACCGGATCGGGGAAGCTAATAGCAGCATACTGAATCGGTTTATCCTTATCGGCTAGGGTATCACCAGTGGTGGTGACGTTCAGCTTAGCAACGGCACCGATATCACCAGCGCTAATCTCGGGAACCGGCTCCTGGTGTTTGCCGCGAACCACAAATAGCTGACCAATCCGCTCGTTAGAGTTCTGATTCACATTGTAGGTCTGGGAATCGGATTTTAACACACCCGAATAAACCCTAAAGAGCGATAGCTTGCCCACATAGGGGTCGGCCATGGTCTTGAAAACTAAAGCCGAGAAAGGAGCATTGGGGTCAGCTTCCCGACTTTCCTCTTCGCCCGTCTTCGGATTCTTGCCCACCGGCGGCTTGGCCAAAGTTGGGGCGGGGAAGGAGCTAACAATTGTATCTAGCAGCAACTGGGTACCTATATTCTTTACTGCCGAACCGCAGAAAACGGGTACCAGCTGCCCAGATGCAATGCTTTCGCGCACGCCGTTAACAACTTCTTCGTCGGTAAGCGGCTCGCCCTCTAAATATTTCATTAGCAACTCGTCGTCGCTTTCCGCCACACCTTCCACCAAAGCGGTGCGGTATTCTTCCACCTTGTCGGACAAGTCGGCGGGAATATCGGTTTCCACCATTTTGCGACCGTTATCTTCAAACTTATAGGCCTTCATAGCCACCAAGTCGACCACACCGGAGAAGTTAGCTTCTGCGCCGATGGGCAACATAACCGGGGCCACATTGACACCAAAGCTTTGGCGCAAGGATTCTAAGGTTCGATCAAAGTTAGCGTTTTCCCGATCTAGCTTGTTAATATAGAAAGCCCGAGGAATTTCATGCTCATCGCAGTAATTCCATACCTTTTCCGTACCCACCTCTACGCCCGATACGGCACAAACGACTATCAAAGCCGCATCGGATACCCGTAGGGCGCCACGCACTTCACCGACAAAGTCGAAGTAGCCGGGTGTGTCGATGAAGTTGATTTTGTGGTCCTTCCACTCAACGGGAGCCAAGCTGGCGCTGATAGAAACGGAACGTTTTACTTCCTCCGGATCATGGTCGGAGACGGTAGTTCCCTCCATCACATTGCCTAAACGATCGATAGCCTTGCTGGTGTACAGCAGGGCCTCGGTTAAGGAAGTCTTGCCAGCGCCGCCATGGGAGATCAAACTAACATTACGTATTTTTTCGATGGGATATTGTTTCAATAAATTCTCCTCCTTTTAAGCTCATCAAAACAAGCTATGAAAGCGAATCAATTTTTATCGCTCACAGCGCTGCCCACCTACTGCTGCTACAATAGCGATACAATTAATTCACCTTCGCCACCCATAGCTTCTTTTCCTGCTTTTTAGGCTAACAATTACCTGCTATAATTAGGAGCTTCTTTTGTAATAGTAACATCATGGGGGTGGCTCTCTAGTAAGCCAGCATTCGTAATGCGGACAAAGCGAGCCTTCTGTAGACTGGGGATATCTTTAGCACCGCAATAGCCCATACCGGCTCTTAGGCCACCGACCAACTGATAGATGGTATCCGATAGCGGTCCGCGATAGGGTACGCGACCTTCAATACCTTCGGGAACCAGCTTCTGCACATTCTCCTGGAAATAGCGGTCACTACTACCCTTTTCCATAGCTCCCAGAGAACCCATACCCCGATAGACCTTATAAGTGCGCCCCTGGTAGATCTCGGTATCCCCCGGACTTTCTTGCGTCCCCGCCAAGAGATTGCCCAGCATAACCGCATTGGCACCGGCGGCAATAGCTTTAGCGATATCGCCCGAATACTTGATGCCTCCGTCGGCAATGACCGGTATTCCGTAAGGCTGGGCGGCACGAGCACAGTCGAAAATGGCCGTAATTTGTGGCACCCCTATACCGGCCACCACACGGGTAGTACAGATGGAACCGGGCCCAATCCCCACTTTGACCGCACTAACCCCCGCCTCGATTAAGGCTACCGTAGCTTCTGCTGTGGCCACATTGCCGGCAATAATGTCCACGTCTTTATCCCGGAAGAGCTGGCACATCTCCCGCACCGCTTTTAGCACTCCCGCCGAGTGGCCGTGGGCCGTGTCGATCACTAGAACATCAACGCCCGCCGCTACTAAAGCTTCTGCCCTTTCAATGGAACCGGCACCCACACCAACGGCTGCGCCCACCCGCAACCTTCCCTGCTGATCCTTGGTGGCTTGAGGGAATTGCCGCGCCTTTTCAATATCCTTTATAGTGATTAGACCTCTTAATCTAAACTGCTCGTCCACCAAAGGTAGCTTTTCAATCTTATGGGCGGCTAATATCTTCTTTGCCTCTTCTAAGGTGGTTCCTACCGGAGCGGTAACCAGATTCTCGCTGGTCATAGCCTCATGAATAGGTCGCGACAAGTTGGTTTCAAAACGGATGTCCCGGTTAGTAATGATACCAATTAACAGCTCATCTTCCACGATGGGCACTCCGGAAATATGGTAACGCTCCATGAGGACCAGGGCATCCTGTACTGTGTGGTCCTTAGTTAAATATATGGGGTCGGTAATAACACCATGCTCCGAACGTTTGACCCGATCCACTTCCAGGGCCTGCTGTTCGATGGGCATGTTCTTATGGATTACCCCCAGGCCGCCCTCGCGAGCGATGGCAATAGCCAAGCGGGCTTCGGTTACCGTATCCATACCCGCACTGATAATAGGGATGTTGAGGCGAATGCGAGGAGTTAGTTGGGTTGCCGTATTAACGTCCGCTGGCAAAACTTCCGAATAGGCCGGCACCAGCAAAACGTCATCGAAAGTCAGCCCTTCGCGGCCGAATTTATCATGAAACGCCTTGTCCAAGCTCATTACTAAACCTCTCCTTTACATGGCTAAAATTTTTGTACTATCATAGCACACATGGGCAATGAACGGAAGCTATAGTAGCAGTTGTTGGGAGCATATGGCCCAAGTAAAGGGCAAAGAGGCCCCTATTGGCACTTCGGGAGATACTGGCGGGCAAACTCCGAACTACTTAGTTTTGCCATCTCTCTTATCCTATCCATGCCCTACTGCTTAAACATGTTGTGAAAAATAATAAACCCTAAAGCATGATCAACCCGGGCTGAGAAATAGGTCTCCAGTATGGTGTCCATACCTCGGCCCTCCGCAATATAGCGCTGCGAGCGGCAGTAGGCATCCTTCAACATCTGCTCTTTCTCTGGCGTGTTTACATAATCCTACAGCATAGCACCTTCCGTATTCTGTAAGATCCCGCTCGCCACCCGATACGGATAGGCGCTAAATACAGCTACACCCTCGTATTGGATAAGAAGATCTAGTGTCTCCTGCAAAGTTTCTTTTTGTAAACTCAAATCACGAATAGCTGGACAGTATTGTGCATGAATTACAAGCGTTAACTCATGGATTAAAAGGGATATTAATTCACGAGTATCCTGCAAAATAGGCGGTAAATCAAGGGAGCAAACCACATGGCCCCCGTAGCCGATGGCATCATAACCGACAATAAAGCAAATGGTTACCTCCGTGAAATTACCTTCTGGGAAAATCTCGCGCACATGCTGAGTAATCTCGGCGATAAGTTGGCCCTCCTGCTCAGAGCAGTTTCACAAGCTCCAATACCCTATCCTTATTATCCAATAACCGCTGTGCTAAAGCATTAGGGTTGCCACTTTGTACCGATTTTACCGCCTTTACTACCGCGTCGTATTCCATGCCCGATATTTCGCCGTGTTTCTTTATAAGGTGAAAGGCAGGCGTGGCCAATAACTCCTCTAGGTCTGCCTTTCCTTCCAGAAGAGCATAGACTAAGTGCACATAAGAAAAATCAAAGCGCATATGTATCCCACACCCGTTAAATTTCTCACAAGCTACCTTTATAAAAATATGCAAAAAAGCTGTCTTGTTTAAACCAAGACAGCCTGCAAAACTGGCTCCTCAGGTAGGATTCGAACCTACAACCTACCGGTTAACAGCCGGTTGCTCTACCGTTGAGCTACTGAGGAATAAAATAGATTCTGGCAGCGACCTACTCTCCCAGGGCTC
>JAMNZE010000026.1:0-3509 GCA_023622465.1 Bacillota bacterium
CTGGCATTGGAGGAGCGTTTAGCTCGCAGTCTCAGTGAAGGAAAACTACAACAAGAGGCGTTGCAGGAGTTGGCCCGCTTCTTGGAGTTGGCGGAGCCGCCACGACGCATCGAGTGCTATGATATTTCCAACATCTCCGGTAAAGAGGCCGTCGGCTCCATGGTGGTTATGATCAACGGCGAGCCGCAGCCTTCCGAGTATCGCCGTTTCCGTATTCGAGATATTGAGGGTCCCAATGATTACGCCATGATGCAGCAGGTGCTACGGCGTCGTTTTCGCCGTCTGCAACAGGATGACGAACGTTTTTCCGATATACCCGATTTAATCATAATTGACGGGGGTAAAGGACAGCTTTCGGCGGCTCTGCAGGTCTTGCACGAGCTGGGTTTTGCCGGCCTACCGGTTGTCGGTTTGGCAGAAAAGGAAGAACATATTTTCCGGCCCGGCCATAGTGAGCCCTTAATTTTACCCCGCCAGTCCCAAAGTTTATATTTGGTACAGCGAATTCGCGATGAGGCCCATCGGGTGGCCCTGCAGTATCATCGACGGCTGCGGGCTAAAAAACAGGTGGCCTCTTGGCTAGAAGGCTGTCCCGGCATCGGACCGGCCCGCCGCAAGGCGCTCCTGAAAGCCTTCGGTTCGCTCAATAAAATAAAGGCCGCCAGTGAAGCCGAGAGGCTCCAATTGAAATTCTTGAGGAGAAGGGAGAGGTAGCTCATGCGCCAAGCGAATGTGGTCTACCCTTTGGAGGAAGATCGGCAGGATTTTAGTATTATCTATCACGAGCTTTGGGATTGCTACTTACCCTATTTAGGGCCGGCAGCCACTTTGTTATATTGTTTTCTTAAGCGGCAAGTCCACCGGGGCTTGTCGGGCCCCAGTAGTGCCAATTGGGCGGCCGATGTTTGCGCTCCCTTAAGTCTGACCGTGTCCGATAGTCATCAGGCTTGGGCCCGGTTGCAAGAGATGGGGTTAATCATAGCCAATTCGGATGGCAGCTACTCCCTGGCTAACCCGAAGACGAAAGAGGAATTTCAGCAGGCCTTCGCCGACCTGGCACCTAGGCAACAACAATTTCCAGCCGTCAGCCTGCAAGCCAGCATAGAAGCCGATGCTACGCAACGGGCTTTGCGGCGCCGCCGGGCCCAAGTTTCCCTCTATTCCTTTGTTGAACAGCAATTCGGGCGACCCCTTAATTCGCTGGAAGGGGAGAAACTGAAAAATATCGAGGCCAAGTATCCCCGCGATTTGGTGGAATTGGCGGTAGAGTTGGCCGTCATTGCCCAGGCGTTGAGTATTCCTTATGTGGAACAGGTGCTGTGCAACTGGCAGGTGAAAGGTATTAAAACGGCTGCCGAGGCCCGGGCCGATGCGGAACAATTCCGGATGCGGAAGGCGATGAAAAGTAGCGGTCGTCAAAAGACGCGGTCAACGCCGGGCAAGACTAGTACCGGGCTTTATGACGATCTGGACCTTTACCGGTTGCCGACTAATAAACCGGTTAAGGAGGATGTGTAATGCTAGAGGCAAAACGGCAAGCTAAGCTGGTGGAAGCCCGCCGGCGCTATGAGCAGGTTATGGAACAGCATCCGGGGCTTTGGGAAATAGAGCAACAGTTGGTGGAGCTCTATCGGCAGAGGGTAATGCGTGAGCCCGGTATGACGGTTACACAATGGGAACGGCAGGTAAAGGAGTTGCGGGCCCAGCGTCTAGCCTACCTGCACCAACACGGGATTCCCGAGGATTTTAGCCAGCCCCAGTGGGATTGCCCCCGATGTCAGGATACGGGACTGTACGAGGGGAAAATGTGCACCTGTGAACAGCAACGTATCCTAGAAAGTCGTTTCAAAGGTGCCCATTTGCCCAAGCGCTTACAAGAACAGACCTTTAGTCGTTTCAGCCTGGAATGGTATTCGCCGGTTAAAAGAACCCCTCTGGGCAATACGGAGCGGGAACAGGCGGCAGAGGTTTTACATATTTGTCAAGCCTTTGTGGCCGCCGTCATTGAAGACCCGCAGAGCGCCACCGGCCTGTTCTTAACCGGCCAGAATGGGTTGGGGAAAACCTTTCTCTGCAGTGCCATCTGCCATTCGTTGGCGGAAAACGATGTGGTACCCCTGTATATCGTCTTTTCCGATTTGATTTCCGACATGCGGGCCAGTTTTCAACACGATAGCGGCGATGCGGACCTGCTGGACATGGCACGCCAGGCTCCCGTCCTTATTCTCGACGACTTGGGGGCCGAGCATGTGACCGACTACGCGGTGAGTCGGCTCTTTGATATCATCAATTATCGCCGTAACGAACGCCTACCTATGGTCATTTCTTCTAACCTGACCTTGGCTGAAGTGGAGCGCATCTATTCTCCGCGCATCGTTTCCCGCATTTTAGAAGCCTGTCAACCGGTTACTCTATACGGCACCGATATTCGCGCCCAGCAACGGAAGTTAGGTATAGGTTAGAATTAAATAAAATTGATATCCCCCTTGAGAATATTGATATTTTCGCTAAATGAAGGTATAATACAGCTAAGAGATTTCAATAAAAGTTAGGAGGCTTTCATTATGGCCCATCCAGTACCCGGACTATGTCCCGTTTGTGGTCAAAAACTGACGGTCAGCAAGCTGACCTGCCATCACTGCGAAACTACCATTGAAGGCAATTTTGAAAGCTGCCGTTTTTGTGGCTTAACACCGGAACAGAAACATTTTGTGGAAGTATTCCTCAAGAGCAGGGGGAATATCAAAGAAGTGGAGCGGGAGTTAGGCATTTCCTACCCCACCGTCCGGGGAAGGTTAGATAATGTTCTAGAAGCCATGGGATACCGGGTGGAGCAGGAAGACCAGGCCGAGGTGAGTCGTCAACGCCGCCACATTTTAGAGCAATTGGCCAATGGGGAAATTGGGGCCGATGAGGCGGTCAAATTACTCAAGAACCTGGGTTAGTTGAGCCATGGTACGTCCTGCCTTGTTTCTTTGGTGTAGGATTAAGACCGACTCCCTCCGGCGGCCTTTAGTGGTTCCCGTGCCCCTTCCTCTTCTAGAGGATCTGCTGCATGCCGTCTTTACCTTATTACGTATAGGGGGTAAGTGGATTCCTTGGCAGCAGAAGCTAGGGGAGTACGGTGGTCCTGTACAGCAGACATTGCAAGAGTTGCCCCAGTTGGTACGGGTTTTGCGTTCTGCTAGTTTGATCAGGCGGGCAAGCGGTTGCTCGCCCTTTTTCTTGCATTGCTAAAGTTAAGCTTTAATAATATTAAAGCCTATATTGACTTTGCTTATGATAGGGTTTATAATCAGAGTAACGAAAAGGGGGTAGGGTAAGTGGAAAACGAAAGAATGCAGATTTTACAGATGCTGCAGGATAACAAGATAACGACCGATGAGGCCAGCCGTTTGCTGGCTGCTCTAGAGAAGCCGTCGGGCGCTGTCACGGTGGGCGGTGAAGCCAAATGGATGCGGGTGCGAGTTTTTGACCTGGATACGGGTAGGACGAAGGTCAATGTTAAC
>JAMNZE010000032.1:0-2688 GCA_023622465.1 Bacillota bacterium
CAGATTGCCTGCCTGCGCCAACAGTGAAAGAGGGGACTGCAAGCACCGTCGCTCCCCTAGTGGGAGCTTTGCAACAAGGGCGGGCAGCGCTCCCGTCTTAAGGAATATATAGAAAAGGGAAGGGCAGTGGATACTGCGTAGGACTATTGGAGCTTACTCCTGGTCCCAAGCAGTATCCACTGCCTTTTTGGAGTATGGATAGCATTAAGATCGGATTTATCTTTTCTCTTTAGGAAATACCATGCCACTGGCCACGTTCTTGGTATGGGCTTCGTCTTGCAGACGTTTTAGGGTGGCCTCCCATTCGGCGCGGCTGGTTTCCGGCTGCTTGGGGTAGGAATCCCATTTGGAGAAGAGTTTATCGATCTGCTCATCGGTCATGGCCGGCCGCAGCAAACGCATACGCGAGGCCCGGTCGTGGATGATGGTGGCAAAGGAGTCGCTCACACCGATGGGAGCCGTTGTGCCGGCTTCATTCCATTTGGCGAAAATATGATGATGTTCGCCGCCACATTCGGTACACTTAGTGATGCGATCTAGAATAGGGGGTAATGTTTCGCTGCCTAAAATGGTTTTTCCTCTGATCTCGATTTCCGAAACTTGGGTTACGCCACCACATCGGGGGCAGCGGGGAGCTAGAAACAGGGCGTAGAAATTGCGAAAGTGTATAGAGAACAGGCTGAAGGACACGAGCATTACAGCCACCGATAGAAGCCCATAGCCCCAGTGGTAAATACCCAACCGATTACTAAACACCAAATAGAAAACGGCCGTTAAAAATACTAAAGCGGATAAGATCAACATAATGACAGTGGTAATCTTGGCCCTTTTATACATAAACAATTACCTCCCCTCTATTTATAGTAGTTAGCCAATTATGGCCATAGTCCTACTCTATTCCATTATATCCGATTTTTGCTAGTGAAGTGCACTAGAAGCTATAATTTTGCGACCTTAGTAATGAGTTGGTCAGTTTTTTGTTCGCTGGCAGGAAAGGTAGGGTTGATGGCCAATATAGTTATTTAGTCTTACTAAATTTTAATTGAGGAGTGATGTAGGTTTATGGCAACACTGATTAAGAACGGTAAGATCTACACGATGGCAGGGCCGGTAATCGAAGGTGGCAGCATCCTGATTGACAAGGGCAAGATTGCGGCTGTAGGTAAAGATATCGAGGCCCCGGCCGATGCCAGCATAATCGATGCGGCTGGCCGCATGGTAATCCCTGGCATGATCGACGCCCATAGCCATTTGGGTATGCTAGAAAGCGCCGTAGGCGCGGAAGGTTCCGATGGCAACGAGTCCACCGCTCCCAACACAGCCCAGTTGCGCGGCATTGATGGCATCAACCCTATGGATGTGACTTTTGAAGAGGCTCGCAATGTGGGTGTGACCCTGGTGGCTACTGGGCCTGGTAGTGCCAACGTGATAGGTGGTACCTTTGTGGCTATTAAGACTTACGGTGTGTGCGTCGACGATATGGTAGTGAAAGAACCGGTGGCCATGAAGTGCGCCTTCGGCGAGAACCCGAAACGCGTTTATGGGAGCCAGCGCAAGATGCCGGCCACCCGTATGGGCACGGCGGCTATTTTGCGGGAAGCCTTGTATAAGGCTAAGCAATATATGGAAGCAAAAGAGAGAGCCGGCGACGATCCGAGCAAGATGCCTCAGTTCGATCTGCAGAAAGAAGCGCTCATTCCTGTGTTGCGTCGCGAAATCCCTTTGAAAGCCCACGCTCACCGGGCCGACGACATGTTTACCGCCATCCGCATCGCAAAGGAATTTGGTATACGCTTAACCCTAGACCACTGCACTGAAGGCCATCTGGTGGCTGAGCGCCTGGCTGCTACCGGCATCCCCGGCATTGTAGGCCCCAGCTTTGGCCATCGTAGCAAGGTTGAGCTGACCCACAAGTCCTTCCAGACAGCGGCCGCCCTCTCTAAGGCTGGCATGAAGATTGCCATCACCACCGACTCTCCTGTTACGCCGCTGCATACGCTGCCCCTCATGGCCGGCATGGCGGTGGAGGCCGGTATGGACGAGATGGAAGCCCTCAAGGCCATCACCATCAATGCGGCTGAAATCGTCGAGGTGGCTGACCGCGTTGGTAGTATCGAAGTAGGCAAAGATGCGGATATCGTCATTTACGATGGCCATCCCTTTGAAATCAGCGGCAAGGCCTGGAAAGTATTCATCGACGGCCAGGTCGTTTACTCCCGCGAATAATAGATGAAACAACGAAGCCCCGGAAAATCGGGGCTTTTTGCTTTTTCGTTAACCAAGCGTCGGATAGTATGCATGCTCTGCCCCCCGTTGCGGAAAACTGTATTTAGTATCTCTTGCAGAGGAGGTAATAAAGTGCAGCTCACACAAAAAGAGATGATGTATCTCAAGGATGCGAAATCACAGGAAGAACTATGCATCGCTAAGTACTCCAACTATAGCCAACAGGTGTCATGCCAGCAGCTGGCAAACCTGCTGCAACAGATTGCCCAGCATGAACAACAGCATTTGCAAACCATACAGCAGATAATGCAGGGGCAGGTGCCCAACGTGGGCAGCGGTGGACAACAGCAGGGAGGACAACAGAACCAGCTTGCAGCTCAGAGTGGAGGCGGTGGTACCACCATGCAAAGCGGTGGTGGTCAGGGGCAGCAGCAACAGGGTGGACAGCAGCAGATGCAGGCG
>JAMNZE010000078.1:0-14579 GCA_023622465.1 Bacillota bacterium
GATTTGATTTTAGGGGTAATCTCCGATGTGACCAAATTCGAAATGCAAGAGAGGGCCCTATCCCAGGTGCGCGCCGAGACCCTGGAGAAGGCTCAAGAAGTAATTAACAAACAGATGCGGGTGGCTCAAGAGATTGCCGGTTTACTAGGCGAAGTAACTGCCGATTCCAAGATGCTTTTGCTGAAATTGATCAAGCTGGTGCAAGGGGAAGAGGACGACCGATGAATCTGTATGTAGAAACGTTTACCCGCTCCTTGAATAAGTATGGTGAAGAGCTTTGTGGCGATTGTGTGGAGGTAGTGCGCACACCCCATTCGGTGATCACCGTTTTGGCCGACGGGTTGGGTAGTGGGGTGAAAGCTAACATCTTAGCCACTCTAACAACAAAAATAGCTAGTTCAATGCTTAAACAGGGCGCGGAAGTAGATGAGGTAGTGGCCACCTTGGCCGATACCCTGCCGGTTTGTCAGGTGCGGCAGTTGGCCTACTCTACATTTCATATTCTGCAGATTTTTTTGGCCCGGCGGGAGGCCTATTTGGTGGAATTTGATAGTCCCGAAACCATTCTCTGGCGCCAGGGCGCCATTGTTCCCATAGATAAAAAGGTGCGCGACGTAGGCGGTCGCCGGATCAGAGAGGCCCGTTTCCTTGTGGAGGAAAACGATGTCCTGTTCATGATTTCCGATGGCGTGGTACATGCGGGTGTAGGAGGCGTGCTCAATCTGGGTTGGCAATGGGCCAACGTGGCCCAATATGTGGAGAAGTTACTACAACATGAGTCCGATATGCCTAAAGTTGTTTCCATGTTGGCGGACGTATGCGAGAACTTATATATGCACAAACCGGGTGATGACACTACGGTAGTGGGAGTGAAAATTAGGCCGGTTGAGCATGTCACTTTGTTTACCGGCCCGCCAAAGGATCCACAACAAGACGAAATGGTTGCTAGTAAACTGTTAAACGCAACAGGCAAAAAGGTGGTTTGTGGGGGGACAACGGCCCAAATTGTGAGCCGGGTCAGTGGAAGGCCCCTGTTAACCAGCTTGGCTTTTCACCGAGGGCGTACTCACCCTTTCCCGGGCTTTAGATTTAATTCGCCTCGCTAAGAGTAAAGATACTTCCTACCGCGATATGGTCGAGTTAAGTGGTGCCGATGGGGCATCAAGGCTAGCCCGCCTACTTCTTTGCCAGTGTACCCATTTGCATGTTTTAGTAGGGCAGGCCATCAATCCGGCCCATCAAAATCCCAATCTCCCCCTCAATTTGGCCCTCAAGCATAAGGTAGTCAATGATATTTGCCAGGAGTTGCGGGAGATAGGCAAAGAAGTGGTGGTTGAGTTCTTTTAACGTTTTCAGCCAACCAAGCTTACAATAGCGTAAGTTTGGTTGGCTTATTGTAACCCACCGGCCATGGCATTTGGCCGCGAATTCTGTTACAGTAGGCATTGGGTGTGGACGTCGGAAAAATATCTTTGTTTATGGGAGAGGAACCATTTTTACCTCTGGACGTCTACAAAAAGGTAGGCCAAGTCGCTGGTGTTGGAAGGAGTAAGTATGCTTAAGATATTTTACAGCTTTAATTCGTTGCTATCATTATTGATGACTACAATCGTGATTTACTGGTTAGCCGTAAGCATTTTTGGTTTGCGAACCCCGCAACCCAGACCTAAAGTGGCTCCTAGCAAACGTTTTTTGATTCTGGTGCCCGCCCATGATGAGGAACTGGTCATCGGGCCCTTAGTTGATAATTTAATTAACCTTGATTATCCTGAGGTTGGAGCATTTTTATGGCATTGGTGAGCCCCGGGGTAAGCCCTACGCTATCGCTTGGGCACTGCGCCAGTTGGATCTAAATGAGTATGACGGTGTGGCCTTCTTTGACGCCGATAACCTGGTGGAACCCAATTACTTGGCTGTTATGAACAACCACCTGAATGCGGGGGACCGTCTGATTCAATGCTACTTAGACACCAAAAACCCAACGGATAACTGGGTAACGTTGACCTACGCGGCCGCCTATTATTACATGAACCGCGCTTGGCAGGTGGCAAAAAACAATATCGGTTTACCCGTATCCATTGGCGGCACCGGCTTTTGTGTTGATGCCCGCCTGTTGCAAGAGGTTGGTTGGAAAGCCCGCACCTTGACCGAGGACTTGGAGTTTCAGATGCAGTGCCTGTTGGCCGGTGTAAAGGCCGTGTGGAGCCACGAAACGCGGATCTATGATGAAAAACCTTTAGATTTTAAGGCTTCAATCATCCAAAGGTTAAGATGGGCGCGGGGCCATTGGCAGGTCTTTTTCCGTTACTTCCCCCGTATGCTAAGTAGCTTTTTCAGTAGAGGTGATGTGGGACATCTGGATGGCGCCATCTACCTCTTAAATTCGGCCCAGATTGTGGCCGGTCTTTATCTCGGCGTTTGTTCGGTGGCGCAAACCGTATTGAACAATCTGGGTTATGCGGTCGCATTTTTTCCCCAGATCATGCCCGGTTGGGTAGTATTGCTCCTGCTAGCTATTCAGTTTGTCTATATGTGGTGGTGCCTCAAGTTGGATACCAACCTGAAGACCACGTTAATGATTGTTTTTCCTGCCCTCTTCCTTTACAACATCATTTATATGCCCTTGTTCGTCTGGGGGCTGTTTACATGTACGGATACCCGTTGGCGACGAACCGAGCATGTGCGCAGTTTGCAGGTGCATGAAGTTAGCAATTTGGGCGACTAATCTAGCTGTAAAAGCATGGCAGGAAGCACCTGTCATGCTTTTTTTAGCTTAGGTAGGAAAAGCTGGTGCCTTTGCCGTATCATATATAGGGGCGAGAGCTTATGCGCAATTGGAGAAAGGAAGTGGCAGCTTGGATAGAAGAGGATTAGTGCTCGTCTATACAGGAGATGGAAAGGGGAAAACGACTGCCGCCATGGGGTTGGTACTACGGGCGGCCGGCCATGATCACCGGGTTCTAGTGGTACAATTCATGAAGGGACAAAAAACCGGCGAGGTAGAGGCTCTACGCAGGTTTTTGCCGCAGGTCGATGTTTTGCAATGCGGCCGCGACGTCTTTGTGGATGCGGACAATCCGGATGAAATTGATATTCGCCTAGCGCGGGATGCCTTCGAACGGGTGCGTTTAGCCACCAGTAGAGGCGACTATGATTTGGTTATTTTAGATGAGCTCAATGTGGCTGTCGATTATGGACTTATTCCTGAGAACGCAGTTTTAGAGATGATCGAGGCTCGAGACCCCAGCGTCTCTTTAGTACTTACGGGGCGGGGAGCCAGCCCGAAAATTCAAGACGTGGCCGACCTGGTAAGTGAGGTAAAAGAGATTAAGCATCATTGGAGACAAGGGATTCCGGCTCAAGCTGGTATCGAGCATTAGACTGGGAGGGTGTTGGCTATGAACAGACAAGCACGGCGGCGCGCCGCTAGGGAAGGTAAAAAGGGGCCCCAGTGGGACATACTCATACCTTCCGCAATAATAGTCATCGTTTTACTCATTTTCATCGGGAATTATCTGTTTCCTAATCTTAACTTGAGCACCTATGCGGGTGCGTCACCCCGAATACTGCGTAAGATAGGTGACCGGGGTATAGATCGTCTACGAGCCGATTGGCCCGGGATTGAGTCCTTTAGCTTTGGCCATTTTGGCGGCGACGACGAGTGGGCAACTTATCAGGTTGAAAAGAAGGATACGGCTTGGGAATTCACCGATTTGGAAACGGAAAAGACGGTGGCGTACGCTACCAATAACCTGCCGGAATTTTATATCGACATGCCAGAAGTCTTAAATAATTTGTCGTCAGCGCTTCATGATAAGAGCTACTTGGTCAGCTTCCAGCAAACCATTGACGATTTGAATGTGGTTTCGGTGTTGAAGACAACGGGCGAAGATAATGAGAATGTGGAACAATACACTCTTGTTTTCAATAAGGACCATAATCTGGACCGTATCATCTATCTAAACTCCCAAGAAGATGAACTGACTGGCTACTCTTTCTCTGGTCTGTATGAGGTGGCAGAGGAAACTGAATAAGCTTTAAGTAAGGGGCTATTGCGGAGGCGTTTGCGATAGCCCTGCTTTCTTTGCTTACTCAGCGCAGGGAACTAGTAAATGGTAGCGAATAGAACAATAGGCGTTAGTCTAAGAGGGAGGTATGGACGTGAAACAAGAGTTAAAGCAAATGTTGGCCGAACTGACCGCTATTACCGGCTTGGCAGGGCAAGAACAAGAAGTAGTTCGACATTTGGTGGAGCTTTTAACACCGCTAGCTGACCAAGTCGAAGTTGATGCTTTCGGCAATATTTTTGCCGTAAAACGAGGCCAGCGGCCAGGTCCACGCTTAATGATAGCAGCCCATTCGGATGAAATCGGAGCTATGGTCAAAAGTGTGGAAGCTAATGGCTTCATCCGCTTCCATAAAGTGGGCGGCACCCTAGATCCCTTGCTGCTGGGGAGAAAGGTATTGGTCAATGGGCATGTGGGGATTATTGGAGTAAAAGCCGGCCATATGCAGACGCCGGAAGAACGCACCCGCGTTGTCGCAGCCAATGACTTATACATCGATGTGGGGGTAGAGTCGGCGGAGGCGGTGGCTGCTTTAGGCATTAAAGTAGGCGACCCCATTGTCTACGTGGCTGAATTAAATTCTTTAGGTGGCAACCCCGATCGGGTTTTCGGTAAAGCCGTCGACGATCGTATCGGGTGTGCCGTATTAGTTAAGCTTTTGGCCAGCTTGCAGGAAGTTGAGTTCGCCGGCGAAATCCACGCCGTTATTACGGTGCAGGAAGAGGTGGGGCTGCGCGGTGCTACTGTAGCCACCCACCGGGTTAACCCGGATCTAGCCATCGCCCTGGATACGGTTCCCGCCGGTGATACTCCCGATATTAACACTAACAAAGAATTGCCTATTCGGATCGGCAAGGGACCGGTTATTCAGGTACTGAGCGGTGGTGGCCCGCGCGGTTTCTTGCTTAATCCCAGTGTCAAAAAGTTCCTGGTGGAAATGGCCCAGCAGGCGCGAGTGCCTTACCAATTGGCCGTCTTTAGCGGTGGTAACACCGACGCATCGGCTATGCATTTGGTCCGGGACGGCATTCTCAGTGCGGCCATCACCATTCCGCGGCGCTACTCCCATTCGCCGGTGGAAATGCTGGACTTAAACGATGCGGTACATACCCTACAGCTGCTACGGCAGATTTGCCTTAATTTGTCTGCCATTAATGACCTAAGTTTTATCTAGCATAATAACAACCGAGGATGATTAGTTTGCAAGTAAGAACTGTATTTTTTGACCTGGATGCTACCCTGTGGCCACCCCACAGCGTGGCTTTACCCGCCTTTCGTCAAGTTTTAGAAGAGTTAGGCCAGCCGGTTCCCAGGGATGAAGTCCTGTTAAGTACCTTAGGTTATCCTACGGAAGAAATTTGGCAAGAACTTTTGCCTTCCGCTTCTGACCGATTACGTCAACAGGCTAAGCGGCTGATGGAGCAGGTGGAGGTTGACTTGCTTAAGCAAGGGCGGGCCCAACCCTTTCCCGGGGTAAAAAGCACTTTGCAGCGATTACAGGCGGCGGGCATAACCTTATGTATCTTAAGCAACTGTGATCGTCAATATTTGCAGGCAGTACCCGATGCCTTAGGTATTGGCCACCTTTTCAGCGCCCGCTTCTGCGCCGCCGACTTTCCGGGGCTGACCAAGAGTCAGATACTCAACCGGGTTTTGCCTCGCTTTTCCCAGCCGGCGGCTATGGTGGGAGACCGATGGCACGATATAGAGGCGGGAAAAGACAATAGGCTTCTAACTATCGGTTGTGCCTTCGGTCTGGGCAACGATCAGGAACTGGCTGCTGCAGATCATCGGATTGAACAGTTTTCCCAACTAGAACAGATCTTGATGTGAAGGAGGATTGCTATGGCTAAGGTCCATTTAAAACCACATACATTTTTGACCCCCGTTCCGGCGGTTATGGTTAGCTGTGGTACGCCGGATGGCAAGCAAAACATTATCACCATCGCCTGGGCGGGAACCGTTTGCTCCGATCCACCTATGCTTTCCATTGCTGTACGTCCCCTTCGCTATTCATACTCGATGATTGCCGAGACGGGTGAGTTTGTAGTTAATATTCCTTCTAGTAAACTGACCAAAGCCCTAGACTATTGTGGTATGGTCAGCGGCCGAACGGTGGATAAATTTGCCGACTGTGGTCTCACTGCTGTAACCGCTAGTAAATTGCAGTATGCTCCTTTAATTGCCGAATGTCCACTAAACCTAGAATGTAAAGTGGAACAGGAGCTGACGCTGGGCTCCCACGCCCTGTTCTTGGCCCGCATTGTCGCGGTGCAAGCCGACGAGGATGTGCTCGATGGGGAGCAGCGGATCGATCAACAGTTGGCCCGACCGGTGGCCTACGCCGGTGGCCACTACTATGAATTGGGTACTCTTTTGGGTCGCCACGGCTTTAGCCGATAATAAGGAAAAAAAGCACCTCCATCTGAGAATGGGGGTGCTTCTATTTTATTCTTCTATGGCCGTCGGCACCATCACCGCATCGGTCATACCGTGGATGACTGGTTTGCTTAAAGGAACGAAGGTGGCTAGGGCACCGGACAGGATGACCTGCTCACCGATCAGGAAGTAGTAGGGGCAGAGACGCATCTTGCCTTCAAACCAATTGATACTTTGGCTGGAGTGTTCATAATACTCAACACGATGGGTGACCGATTGCTGATAGGCCTGAATAATATAGGGAGCGGTGTTTGCTTGTGCCACATAGTTATCTATTGTGTGTGCCCAGCGGCCGGTGGTATAGTCTTTACCCCGGCTAAAGCCGTGACCACCCCAAGCCAAGGGAGAAAAGCCAGAAGGCTTGAGTACAAAGGGGCGAGTGCGCCGACTGGTCTTCTTAAGTTTGGCCAAAGAGCCGCAGGGCCCCCCGGCGAAGGCTATTGGATCACTGCTGAGTAACCAGGTGGGCGGAATCAATTGCCGCAAGTAGTCGAAAGAATCGGTGCCTAAAAGTTGCTCCCAAGTGTCTTGCAACTCCGGGTGGTGTAAGAAGGCAAACCACATTTTTTCTTCCAGATGGGGCTTAGGGGGTGGCGTGACCTTTATTATGCCTTCCGCCCCTAGGGTTAGCAATTCCTTAGCACCCGGAATATTATCGATATCAAAGAGCTCAAAGAATCGATAAATAAGCTGCAGGCGCTGTCCTTGATAACGCACCTCTCCGTTCTTAATCTGAAGTTGTTCCGGGCAGAGGGTGGGGATTTGGATCTGCGCCTCTTGCCAATGGCGCGAGAGCCAAGCGGTTTCCGCCCGGTAGCCAGCACACTCCTCGGATATTACTATGGCCGCTTGTTCGTGGCAGTCAATGAGACTGGTCAGGGCGGTGGCCATGGCAGCGGCCGTTTTACCACCGGCCAGCAGCGGCCACGCCCCATACACCTGCTCGAAAAAACCGAGTAGCCCCATGCTACCAGGTACCGAATCCAGTTCGGTGGCTCTCCAACCAGCGGCTGTCAGCAGTAAATCGGGGCGAATGATTACGGGTATTTGGTCTTTATAGGCGTCGGCCTGGGCAAGGGTCAATAACCAGTCGGGTTTACCCGCGTCTAAGTGCCGAGCTACAAAGGGTGGAGCTTCTCCCCTTTTGCTCAACTGATAGAGCTTATCCATGGCTATGTAAAATTTATGCAGGTGCTGACCCATTTGCTGAAGTTCTTGGGCTTGCCTTTGGGTGATGAAATACGGGATAGGGCTGATGCGAAAAGATGCAAAACGGGCAGCCGGATTGGGTCGTGCCTGGGGCCGTATGATTCGGGCGTGTCCAAGGGCAGCATCGATGCGCTGACAGGCTTCTATAGTATGCATATGTATCACCCTCACAAAATCACTTATTAGAGTTATCTACATGCTATGTAAATAACTAATAAGACGTGCGCCGCTACTTATGGAGTCGTTCTTGTATGATTTCTCTAAAAGGGTGGGACATTAACTTCAGTAGGCTATAGCAAGGGAGTGCGTTATTCATGAACAACAAGAATCGTGTGGTGAGCCGATTACGGGCTTTAGAACAGCGGGCGCAGGCTTTGCGTCAACAGGCAAATGCGCCGCAGAGGCCACGGGATCAGGACAGTGTTCTGTGGATGTCAAGTTTAGATATTATTGGAGAACTGTTGAGTGTGGTAGAACAATTGGCAGCTGATCGCATCAACGTGGGGGAAGAAATGCCTTTCGCTTGTCCCCACTGCCATTCCTCCGTAGCCGTCCCTTATGAGGCGGTGACACAAGCGGCAGCCCGTTGTCCGGCTTGCGGCGAAACTGTGTTATTAGCTAATCCTACTTAGAATAGGTTAAAGGGGACTGCTTAGCAAGTAGTCCCCTTTCTTTTTAGATAAATTCCTAGGGAGGTGAATTCCCAGCTTGAAGATCGGACTGGCTTTAGGAGGAGGAATTGCCCGCGGCCTGGCCCATATTGGCGTCTTACAGGCCCTAACCGAGTTAGGGGTAGAAATCAACATTCTAGCCGGCACAAGTTCAGGCAGTATTATCGGTGCGCTTTTTGCCGCCGGCTATCCTCCGTCGGCTATTGAAGAGATTGCCCACACAACCACGTGGCGGGATTTAGGGCATCTGGTGGTGCCCCGCCGCAGTTTGCTAGGGGCCGATCGTATGGAGCAAAGCCTGGAGGCCTTGTTGCGGGGCAAAACTTTCGCCGATTTAGAAATGCCCTTTGCAGCGGTGTGTACCGACCTGTTGCGGGCCGAGAAGGTAGCTCTTACTTCCGGTCCGGTGAGTTTGGCCGTGCGAGCCAGTTGTTCAATTCCCGGGATTTTTCCGCCGGTGGAATGGGAGGATCGTTTGCTGATTGACGGAGGTACGGTAGAAAATGTGCCGGTGCAAACGGTGCGTCAAATGGGGGCCGATTTAGTCATCGGGGTTGATCTTTACAGTGACATTGCCCCGGTGGAGCGGGTGGAGGGTATCATGGGGGTGCTGACCCGTAGCCTAGAAATTTCACAACGTTATCGCTGCTTGACCGAATTTCAGACGGCGGATGTTTGTATTGAGCCGCCACTGGCGGGTGAAAGCTTGGTTGATCTCAGTCGTGTAGAAGTGTACATCAAAGCCGGTTATGAAGCAACAATGGCGCAGCAGAAGGCCTTGTTAGAGTTAAAGCAAAAATTAGTGCCTGTAGCTTTAGGATCTTAAAATTCGCGCCCTGGGTACAGAGCCATCCCAGCGCCTTGGGCCGTCACCAACAGTTATGCTGTTTAAGACTTGAGTGCCGCCTCGGACACCGGGAACAAGCGCTCTCAGTATGACCATACCTGCAAAAACAAGGGGGATGTCGCAAAATTGATTCTGCGACACCCCTTTATTTTTCTACCCGGTCATAAATGCCTCGGACAGGCCATAGCATTGTAGCAGGTGGGGGTGTAAGGATGAAAGCTTGGGAAAGTCTATTGACCATCTTGCCCGCCCAGTGGCGAGCCAGCTTGTTACTAACTCCACGCCCAATCCTAGAACAGGTACAGGAATTGCGGGTGCGGCAAGGGCAACCAGTTTTGGCTTATGGGGCTTTTGGTGAATTGGCGTTCACCACCACCGGATTAAAACGGGAATGGATCGATGTAATAGTGGCGGGTTCCGAAGATATCCGGCACCTCTTAGCTACCATAAGTCAAAACTCTATCTATGCACTAGAGGAGGAGTTACGTTCCGGCTTTGTGACTATGGCTGGAGGACACCGCATTGGTTTGACCGGCCGGGCGGTGATAGAAAATGGCCGGGTCCGCACGCTGAAATATATTAGCAGTTTTAACATTCGGGTGGCTCGCCAGGTTGTTGATTGCTCCCGCCCCCTTTTGCCGTCTTTGTTCACCGATCAGGGACGGCTTTGCAGCACTCTATTGATTGCACCACCGCAAGGGGGCAAGACGACTATGCTACGGGATCTGGTGCGCAATTTGAGTTGGGGCTATGGATGCCCCCGGGCTTACAAGATTGTTGTGGTGGACGAGCGTTCCGAGTTGGCGGCCTGTTACCAAGGAGTTCCCCAATTGGATGTGGGACCGCGAACCGATGTACTGGACGCTTGCCCTAAAGCCGAGGGGATGATGATGGCCCTCCGGTCCCTAAGCCCAGAAGTGTTAGTAACCGATGAAATTGGGCGTCGGGAAGATGCAGAGGCCATTGAGGAGGCCTTGCATTGTGGGGTAACTATTTTAGCCACCGCTCACGGCAGCAGTTGGGAGGAACTGTTGAGGAGACCGGTGCTAAAAGATTTGCTGGTAAGGCGCTCTTTCTCTCGCTTCGTTTTGCTTAGTGCCCGCCAGGGCCCAGGAACAATTGAAGCGGTGCTTGACGCCCAGCAACAACCAATGGGGAGGTGGAATCCGTATGTGGTTGCTGCTGATAAAAGTGATAGCTAGCGGCCTCATCATTTTGACAACCACATCCTTCGGATTCGACATGGCACGCCGCTACCGGGATCGGCCTCGGCATTTACGCCAGTTGCAAGCTGCATTACAAGGGTTGGCTACTGAAATAACCTATGGGGCTACTCCTCTGCCGGCAGCCTTTGCTAATCTGGCTGCTACCCATCCGTCGCCGACCAAAGATATGTTGCAAGTGGCGGCCCAGCAATTGGCAATGCCGGGGAATACGGCCACAGTGGCCTGGGAGCAGGGGTTAGAAACCCTATTGCAGCGGTCCGCCCTCCACCCACGGGATTTGGCGGGGGTGAGGCAGCTGGGAGCCGTATTAGGTCTTTCCGACCGTCGGGATCAGGAGCGTCACCTATTGTTAGCTATACAACATCTGGAGAGGGAAGAAATAGCGGCGGAGCAAGAAAGGCAGCAAAACGAACGTATGTGGCGCTATTTAGGCGTACTATCCGGTCTGTTAGTGGTCATAGTGCTAGTATAGGTCAAGCTAAGGGGGTAGGAGAACGTGGGCAGTATCAATTATCTAGTTATTTTACAGGTGGCCGTTTTTGGATTTGTAATAGCCATATTGCACAGTATCTTGGAAAACTCTGGCCGGGAAGAGTACGCCCAACTATTAGTTTTGCTGGGAGTCATAGTAGTCATGTTTACCGTTATCCGCTGGATGAATGAGTTGTTCTCTACCATACGGGCTATGTTTCAATTTTAAAGGATAGGGATACTATGGATATCATTGGCATAGTATTTCTGGCCATCGTTGGGGTAGTTTTGTTGATCATTTTACGGCAGACCCGGCCGGAGCTGGCATTATTGCTTTCGATTTTATTAGGGGTATTAATTTTTGCCACCGCCATTCCCAAGATCGGGATGATAGTTAACACCTTAGGTAGTATTGCGGCTAAGACAGATGTGGGTAGCTTACATTTGTCGACCTTGTTGAAGATTGTGGGGGTAGCCTATATCGCTGAGTTCGGGGCTCAAGTTTGCCGCGATGCCCAGGAGGGGGCTATCGCTACCAAGGTGGAGCTGGCAGGCAAAATCATTATTATGGCTTTATCTATACCAATCGTACTAGTGATCTTAGATTCGGTCATGCAATTGTTGCCGTAACCACTACTATGCTGGGAGGTGGTTGGGATCGGACGCAAATTGTTGCTTTTGATAATGTTTGTAACCCTATTGCTGCCGCCATCGATGGCGGCAGCCACCCAGGAGCCTAGCACGATCGATGATATCCTGGAGCAGCAACTACAGGCTCTAGACACAACCCACTTTGACGCCTACTTACGAAAACTGGAGGAAGAATATGAGGGGTTGTTGCCCGATCTGTCTCTGAAGAGTGTCCTGAGTGCTATTAGAGACCAAGAGAACTTTTCTTTAGCCCAGGTGACCAAAGGACTCCTTACCCTTCTATTTAGGGAATTGGCGGCCCAGTCCAGTCTCCTGATTCGTCTCCTGGTCCTATCCATGCTCTGTGTGTTACTGCAGCACCTGCATGAGGCCATGGATGGTAAGGTGGCCGACATCGCCTACCTTATCTGTTTTTTGGTGGTAATGGGCTTTGCTTTGCAAAGCTACGGACGGGCCCTTTCCTTAACCCGCGACGCCCTCGATTCTATGCTTAGTTTTGTGCACGCCCTATTTCCCCTGTTGCTGACGGTGGTGATGACCGCCGGCAATGTTAGTTCGGCGGCACTTTTTAACCCCTTGTTGATATTAGTTCTGAATGCAATTAGTACTTTGATTGTGAATGTGGCCGTACCGCTTATCTTCTTTGCGGGAGTATTGATTCTGGCTAACAATCTTTCGCAAAACATAAAGGTTTCCCGTTTAGCTTTTCTGTTGCGGGACGTGGGGGCCGGCTTAATGGGAGTTCTATTTATGATATTTGTTGGTTTTAATATTGCCCAAGCCACAGTGGGGGCGGTGGCCGACGGGGTGGCCGTGCGAGCCGGCAAGTTTGCCGTTAAAACCTTCTTGCCGGTGGTAGGCGGTATGTTGTCCGATGGTTTTGAAACGATCGCCGGGTGTACGGCTCTAATCGGTAACACTTTAAGTTTTTTAGGTGTAATTGGCATCTTCCTCTATTGTGCCTTGCCGGCGATGCGTATCATTGCGCTGCTGGCCGTCTATCGCCTGGTGGGTGCTATTATTCAACCTTTGGGGGGCGGCTTGTTATCCAATGCTCTCAATGAAATATCCGGCATCTTTACCTATTTTTTCGGTGCTTTAGCAGTAGTGGGCGTGATGCTATTCATCCTGATCACCGTAGTTGTTGGCACGGGCAATAGTGCCCTCATGTTGCGCTAGGGGGGCAGTTTTATGCTGGTAACGCTGCGAGAATTTGTACGCAACGTATTAGTCATAATTGTCTTGGCCAGCTTTTTACAGTTGATATTGCCCCGAGGCAGTATGCGCCGGTACGCCCATTTGGCCTTGGCCCTAGTCATGGTTTTGACCTTGCTCAGCCCTCTATTGGCGCTTACCCGTGCATCTTGGAATATAGAAGAATTGCTGGGACAGGCACAAGCTCAAACCGCCTGGTCTGAGCTGCAGGCTAGCAGCCAGGCGTTGCAGCGCCAAAACGATCTGGCCCTATTGCAAGCCTATAGACAGATGTTAAGGGCACAAGTTGAAGACCTATTGGCACAGGTGGGTGAGGTGGAGCTGATAGATTGTCAAATTGAACTGGTGGAAGAGCAGCAAGCTGAAGATTTTGGACGCATTCTTAGCATGCATGTAGTCTGTAGACCGGGCTCTGCGGCTGTTGAAGGTATTAAGCAAATAGAGCCGGTACAAATCGGCACCGGTGTGGCTGAACAAAAGGAAGACGCCCCGCCTAGTGAGTGGGCGGTGGAGAAAGGGCAGGAGGTTCGCCGGGCCATCGCCAGATATTTTCTTCTCAGTGAAGATCAAGTATTGGTAACCATTAGATAGGGGGGATATCATGACGAATCAATCCCAGCCAGCCATCGGAGAGCAAATGGGCGCGATCTGGCAGAAGCTTGGAAGTAACCGTCTACTAATATTAGGGTTGATAGGGGTGGTGGCCCTTCTGGCCCTACAACTCCTCTGGCCGGGCCAAGAAGCATCGGCACCAATATTGCCTTCCACCTTAGTAGATACCAATCAGCCCAACAGTCAAGAAAATTCGCTCCAACAGATAGCCGACTATCGTCAGGGATTGGAACAACAGTTGGCCGAACTGCTATCCCAAATACAGGGCGTGGGCAACGTGCAGGTCATGATTGCGTTAGAGAGCGGTTTAGAAATTGTGCCCGCCGTTAGTATGCAGACTTCACAAAGAACGACAGAAGAAAAGGATAGTCAGGGCGGGACTCGCCTTACTACCGAGGAGAGCCAATCTAGTAATTTGGTGACCAATAATAATCAGTTGCTGTCGTTGCAAGAAAAGTTGCCGCCAATTAAAGGCGTGGTGATAGTGGCCCAGGGGGCCGATAAGGCGGCGGTTCGTTTGGAGTTGATGCGAGCAGTGCAAACAATCTGCAACGTACCCGCCTACGCGGTGGAAGTATTACCGGGGAAATGAGGGAGAAAGATGGTCGTCCAAGGAAAACCTTTGATGTTCAGCTTGGCTTTGTTGCTCTTATTGGCTGTTTCTGGATACTATCTAATGAACAGTTATTATAAGAATCTACCTCTCCTAGTGGAAGAGGGAGAACCTCATATACCTACCGATGGGACGCCCACACCGGGATTAATGCCCGATGGGCTACCCGATAGTTTTACGCAACCGGAGAAAGACTTTTTCAACGAGCATCGTTTAGAACGGGAAAAACAGCGTAGTATACAGTTAGAGTTGTTGCGGGAAGTGATAAATAACAGCAACACTAGCGATGAGGTGCGCCAACAGGCCCAACAGACCTGGTTGGAATTGACAACAACTATGGAGAAAGAACTGACGGTTGAAAAGCTGGTGATCGGCAAAGGTTACTCCGATGCCTTGTTGTTGCTGAACGGTGATGTGGCCCATATATTAGTTAAAACCGAGGGGCTGAATCAAGCCCAAGCCATCCAGATCATCGAATTAGTAGCCAGCACCCTACAAATAGACGTTAACAATGTGCGGGTGATAGAAAGAAAATGAACGGACACCCTTTCCTTGCCC
>JAMNZE010000062.1:0-5061 GCA_023622465.1 Bacillota bacterium
GGCCGGACCCACGAGTAGGGTCCGGCTGCTTTACCTTATAAAACTAGGCCTGTAGCATCGATTCCTTTAGCTGCTCCGGATCGATCTCGATTCTAGCCACCTTAGTCTCCATAGCTGTGCGAGCTACTGCGGCGGCCACATGGGCGGCTACCCGCTTATCGAAGACCCCGGGGATGCAGTAGTCAGGGTTTAACTCCTCGGGCTGAATGAGGTCAGCGATAGCATGGGCCGCTGCCAGCTTCATTTCTTCGTTGATATCGGTGGCCCGGACCTCTAGAGCTCCGCGGAAGACGCCTGGGAATACCAGCACGTTGTTGATCTGGTTGGGGAAGTCAGAACGGCCAGTTCCCACCACGGCTGCTCCGGCTTCTTTAGCTTCGTCCGGATAGATCTCCGGAATGGGGTTAGCCATGGCAAAAACGATGGCATCTTTAGCCATGGTGGCTACCATTTCTTTGGTAACGGCTCCCGGCATGGATACGCCCAGGAAGATGTCGCTGCCCACCATAGCCTTGGCGATATCTCCGCTAATGTTTTCCTTGTTGGTTATTTCGGCCAACTCTTGTTTGCTGGCGTTGAGGTCGGTACGATCCTTAGAAATGATTCCTCTGCTGTCGCAGACAATAATATCGCCAGCCCCGGCTGCCAATAACAGTTTAGCGATAGCCACACCGGCGGCACCGGCACCGCTAATAACGGTCTTTACATCCTTGATGTCCTTCTTAACTACCTTCAGTGCATTGAGGACGGCTGCCAAGACAACGATGGCAGTACCATGCTGGTCATCGTGGAAAATGGGGATGTCCAGTTCCTCTTTCAGCCGGGCTTCAATCTCGAAGCAACGAGGGGCAGCAATGTCTTCTAAGTTAACGCCACCAAAGGTAGGAGCCAGGTATTTTACGGTCTTAACGATTTCGTCCGTATCCTGAGTGTCAAGACAAATGGGGAAGGCGTCTACGCCAGCAAAATTCTTGAAGAGGGCGGCTTTCCCTTCCATTACCGGCATGGCGGCTGCCGGGCCGATATTACCTAGCCCCAATACCGCCGATCCATCGGTGACAACAGCTACTACTCGCCCTTTAGCCGTGTATTTGTACGCGGCATCCGGGTCCTTATGTATTTCCTTGCAAGGTTCTGCCACCCCAGGTGTGTACGCAAGGCCAAGAGTAGCAGCGTCCTTGATCTGAACCCGGCTGTTCACTTCAATCTTGCCTTGATTCTCCAGGTGAAGTTTTAGGGCTTCTTCTCTAACGCTCATTGTTGTTTACCCTCCTTTTATTTTAACCGAGCTCATATAAATGAGCTCGGTTATTATTACCGGATCTACGGCAGTCTATATTTTAGTGGTTCGGTTTCGTACAAGTTATTTCCTTCCGCATCGACCACAACGGTTGCAGGAAATTTCTCTACGTAAAATCTATGGATAGCCTCGGCCCCTAGATCTTCGTAGCAAACCACTTCCACCTTTTTAATGGACTTGGAAATTAACGCCGCTGCTCCACCTACAGCACCAAAGTAGACAGCGCCGTGTTCTTTCAATGCCTCGATTACTTCCGGGGCAATTTTACCCTTGCCAATCATGCCTTTGAGTCCCAATTCTAGCAGGGTGGGGCTATAGGGGTCCATTCGGTAGCTGGTGGTAGGACCAGCGGAACCGATAACGTGACCCGGTTTAGCCGGGGAGGGTCCCACGTAGTATATAAACTGACCGTTCACATCGATGGGTAGTTCCTTACCGGCCTTTACCAGATCAACCAAACGTTTGTGGGCCGCATCTCTGCCTGTATAAATGTATCCGGTAATCTCAACGTTGTCACCGGCACGTAGCTCGCGAATCTGTTCGGTGGTAACCGGAGTCGTTATACTGATCACTTTTTCCATGAGCAGAGATCCCCCCTATATGATCTTTTCCGCATGCCGAGAGGCATGGCAGCAAATGTTTACGGCTACCGGAAGCCCGGCGATGTGGGTGGGGAAATACTCGATATTAATTATTGCTTCCAGTATCTCGGCTTCCATCTTGGCATAGTTGGGGTTGGCATTCGGCTCGCCGATTTTGCGCAGCAAAGCCTTCTTGGATAGCACGGCAGCTTTTTCCATGGTACCGCCAACGCCAACTCCCACGATAATGGGCGGACAGGGGTTAGGACCGGCCTCCACGGCCGTCTGGATGACAAAGTTCTTTACCCCTTCTGCGCCATCGGCCGGCCGTAGCATTTTAATGCGGCTCATATTCTCGCTACCGAAGCCTTTAGCAGTAACCGTAATCTTTACCTTGTCTCCCGGTACGATTTCCGTGTGGATTACTGCCGGCGTATTATCGCGGGTGTTAACCCGTTCAAAAACCGGATCATCCACGATAGACTTGCGCAAATAGCCATCCACATAGGCTTCTCTTACGCCTTGGTTTATAGCTTCGTTAAGATCGCCTTCGACAATCCGGACGTCCTGACCCAGCTCAAGAAAGACTACCGCCATGCCCGTGTCTTGGCAGATGGCAAGCCCTTCGCGAGCGGCGATATCGTTGTTTTCTATGAGTTGGCGGAGGACAGATTTGCCCACCGGGGACTCCTCGACCTCGTACTGCTCTTGCAACTTGTTGTAGAGATCTTCGCCGATAAAGCTGCTAGCATGCAAGAATAGGTCGCGAACCGTATCCTTAATTACTTCCGCTTTAATCTCTCTCACAATGTCACCCCGTTAGTGTGATTTTAGTTGTTGCAACTGGTGGGTTGGGTCATGCGATGAGGGCTTAGAATCTTGTCCAGTTCCTCTTCGGAGAAAATGCCTTTTTCGGAAAGTAATTGATGCACAGTCTTGCCACTGCTCATGACTTCTTTAGCTAACTGGGAAGCCATTTCATAACCCACATGGGCTACCAGCGGTGTGATGATTCCTACGCTGTTATCTACCATCTGTTGGCAGCGCTCGCGGTTAGCGGTGATACCAACAATGCAGCGCTCTCTGAAGACCCTAATAACCCGGGTTAGAATCTCCACCGACTGGATTAGGTTAAAGATTATTACCGGTTCCATAACGTTGAGCTCAAACTGACCAGCTTCGGCTGCTAGGCTAATAGTGAGGTCGTTACCGGCCACCTGGAAAGCAACCTGGTTTACAACCTCGGCCATTACCGGGTTAACCTTACCGGGCATGATGGAAGAACCGGGTTGTACTGGAGGCAGGTTGATTTCATTCAAGCCAGCCCGCGGCCCTGAAGACATTAACCGTAGGTCGTTAGCGATCTTGGATAGGTTCAGGGCGAGGATTTTTAGAGTTCCAGAAAAAGCAGCGAGACCGTCGGCGTTCTGCGTAGCATCTACCATGTTGTCAGCACTGGTGAGGGGGAGGGAAGAGAATTCTCTCAGATGTGCTGTAACCGACTCGATGTATTCGATTTTAGCGTTAACGCAGGTACCTACTGCAGTAGCCCCCATGTTGATCTGGTGAAGGGCTTCCGTAGCGGCGGAAATTCTATTGATATCTCGACCAATGGTGGCCGCATAGGCGGAGAATTCCTGGCCTAAACGAATGGGTACAGCATCTTGCAGGTGGGTGCGCCCCATTTTAATTACATCATCAAACTCTTCCGACTTCTGGAGTAGGGCGTCACGCAGCTGCTGCATTTCTGCTAGAAGATCTTTTACCAGATTGAGTACGGTTATGCGAACGGCGGTTGGGATTACGTCGTTGGTGGACTGGGACATGTTGACGTGGGTGTTGGGCGAGACAATCTTGTAGTCACCTTTTTCGCCACCCAGAATTTCGATAGCCCGGTTGGCTATTACTTCGTTAGCGTTCATGTTCAGGGATGTGCCCGCACCGCCCTGGATAACGTCTACTACAAACTGATCTACAAACTTTCCTTCTAGAATTTCGTCGGCAGCCTGCACGATGGCTTCAGCCTTTTCCTTGTCCAACTGCCCAATTTCCATATTGGCTAGGGCAGCTGCCTTCTTAACCATGGCTAAAGCTTGTACCAGTTCTTTGCCCGGCTTGTAACCGGTGATGGGGAAGTTTTCCATGGCTCGCTTGGTCTGAATACCATAATAGGCATCATGCGGTATCTCCATGGAGCCTAGCAAGTCTTGTTCAATACGCTTCTTCATTTGTTTGTTCGCCACCTCTATCCTGTCATAGTTATAATATTTAGGACTTTTTGTGGGAGAGAAAGGGCTTCTCTCCCGCATAGAACCTAACATTTATATAGAAATTCGTCAAGAAGTGTTAGGCAATTGTAATGCTTAGTCGTTTGTTGTCTATATAAAAGGATGCGGGCCCGCTAGGCCGGTGGAACAATAGCCAGGTATCCGATATCATTATTTTGAAATGGATTAGAAGTAAGGAGGGAAACCGTTGTACCCATCCTATCTGGCATTGACCGAGAAACAGTGGGAGGAAAAGCTAGCGCAAGGGCGAGAACTGGCTTCCCCCTGCAGGCTATGCCCCCGCCCAGGCCACCCTAGGTGTGTGTAAGACTGGAGATAGAGGCATCATCTCCAGTACCGGTCCCCATTTCGGTGAAGAGCCGCCTCTGGTGGGCACTAACGGTTCGGGAACCATCTTTTTCGCCCATTGCAACTTGAAGTGCATCTACTGCCTGAACTACTATTTGGCCCACCTGGGCGAGGGGAGAGAGGTCAGCGATGCGGAACTAAGTCGAATCATGCTCCGCCTACAAGCCCGGGGGTGCCATAATATAAATCTGGTTTCCCCCGGCTATGATTCTTTAGCTGCCATCGGTCTCTTAGACGGAGTGGTGGATATCTACCTACCGGATATGAAATATGGGGACGCGGCCCCCGCCGAGGAGTTCTCCCAGGCCCCCGACTATCCCCAGGCCAACTTTGCCCTAGTCAAGGAAATGCATCGCCAAGTAGGCGACTTGGTTTTGGATGAAGACGGAGTCGCCCTGCGAGGCTTGATAGTCCGGCACCTAGTTCTACCCAACGGATTAGCCGGTACCAAAAGGATAATGGAGTTCATCGCCCAGGAGATATCCAAGGACACTTATGTAAATATTATGGACCAATACCAGCCCTACTATCGGGCTATCGGCCA
>JAMNZE010000150.1:0-2936 GCA_023622465.1 Bacillota bacterium
GAATGCGCTGGCCTGAGCAAAATCAGATCATCAGCGTGGTCGAACCGGGGCCAGAGCATTAGCATCTTACAGCTCGTCGTGCTTTCCGCGACGGGCTGTGTTTAGAGAGGAGCATTTTTCGCATGCAAACTCGGCGCCGTATAGGAGTGGCCTTGCTAATTTTTACGCTAATAATTGGGGGCCTAATAGGTCGGTTGGCTTGGCTCCAATTGATCAAAGGACCGGAGCTAACGCGCAGAGCACTGGCCCAGTGGATGCGTGAAATCCCGGTGGAGCCAAAGCGAGGAATCATTTTCGATAGAAATGGCAACGAGTTGGCCATAAGTGCCAGTGCCGATACGGTGGTGGCATTGCCAGCCCAAATTCCTAAAGAAAAAGCTCCCGAAATAGCTGCCGAGTTAGCCCGCGTCTTGAAGCGGGACGCCGATGCGATATTGGAGCTAATTACTAAGAAGAGGGCTGCCGTCTATGTTGCTCGTAAGATAGACCCGGAGGTTGCCCGCGAAATTCGCGAACTGTCGCTATTATCCCTACGGTAATTTAGCATCCCAAGTCTTAGGTTTCGCGGGGGTTGATAGTCAGGGGCTGTACGGGTTGGAGTTAAAATATGATGAATGGTTGCGGGGCAAACGGGGCTATTTGCAGTACCCCACAGATAATCAGGGGCAGGAAATCCCCGACGGCACACCCACCTATATACCGCCCGAGCCGGGATATAATATTCACTTAACGATAGACCAGGTCATACAACATATAGTAGAGCGCGAACTGGATAATTTAATGGTTATGCATAACGCGGAAGGCGCCACCGCCATTGTTATGGACCCCAGTACGGGCGCCATTTTGGCCATGGCGAACCGACCCGATTTTGATCCTAATAACTTCATGGCAGCGGTTGAAGAGACCGGTAGTCAATCGGTGTGGTTAAACCCGGCCATATCCGGCGGATTTGAACCGGGCAGTACCTTCAAAGTTGTTACTGCCACAGCTGGGCTTGAAAAAGGGGTTGTTCGTGAGGACAGCCTTTATTTTGATAAAGGTTACGAAGTGGTGGCCGGACACCGCATCCATTGCTATCGAAGAACAGGGCATGGGCAGCAAACTTTCGTAGAAGTGATGCAAAATTCATGTAACCCGGGCTTCATAGATGTGGCTCAGAAATTGGGAGCTGAAACCATGCTTGAATATGTGCGGAAGTTCGGCTTTGGCCAGAAGACCGGCATTGACTTGCCCGGCGAGGCGGTAGGCGTTATGTTTAATAAGGTGGGCCCGGTAGAATTGGCCACCCTCTCCTTTGGCCAGGGACCGTCGGTAACGCCCATCCAGCAGGCAGTGGCAATGGCGGCTATTGCTAATGGTGGTAAGTTGCTACAACCCTATGTGGTGGAGAGTATACGGGATCAAGAGGGAAATGTGATTGAACAGCGGGAACCAAAGGTGGTACGGCAAGTTACTAGTCCGGAGATAGCTCGACGGGTGGCGCTTATGCTGGAGAGCGTGGTGGCTAACGGTGGCGGCCGCAATGCCTATATCCCCGGTTTTCGCGTGGCCGGTAAAACCGGTACAGCGCAAGTGCCTAAGCCGGGCGGCGGTTATTATCCGGATAAGTATATAGCCTCTTTTAGCGGCTTTGCCCCAGTGGATGACCCCAAAATTGTAGTTTTCATTTCCATTCATAATCCTAGAGGTAGATATGGATATTATGGCGCCCAAGTGGCTGGTCCTGCTTTTAAGAGTATAGCGGAAGATATTTTATACTATCTGGATGTTCGACCCCAGGCGGAAGCCACCAGTGCCCAAGTGCAAAGGATTGAGGTGCCCGACTTGGTAGGCGCTACCGCGTCGGAAGCCTTGGAAAGACTGCGCGATACCGGGCTGAATATTAGAATTGACGGCCAGGGGGCCAAGATTTTAGACCAAACACCTAAAGCTGGAGTCCAGGTGCCGCCTGGGTCAACCGTAATAGTTCATATGGGCGAAAGACCGCCCAGTGCCGGTGAACCGGTGCAGGTGCCCGATGTGACCGGCCTATCCTTGCGCGATGCCAGTGTAAAACTATCGGCTGTCGGCTTGCAGGTGCAAGCAGTAGGTTCCGGAATTGCTATTTCCCAGTCGCCGGCTCCTGGTACCGTGGTGCCCGCCGGCAGTATGGTGAGGGTAGAGTTTAAGCCGTAGGCGATTGCGGTCAAGGCGCGAAAATGTAATAGGGGGCGACCAAAATGCGGTTAGCAGATTTGGTTACTGCCCTGGCGCCGTTACGTATGTCAGGCTCGTTGGAGCGAGAGATTACGGGCATTCAGTATGACTCGCGCTTGATTCAGCCTGGCAACCTGTTTGTAGCAATACCCGGCTTTATATACGACGGACATGACTATTTACAAGAGGCTGCTAATCGTGGAGCAGCAGCCGCCATTGTTTCACGGGAAGTGCCTATACCGGAGCAGTTAACGAGCATCCTAGTAACGGATTCCCGCCGGGCGTTGGGTATAGTAGCAGCCAAGTTCCTAGGGTGTCCATCACGTAAGTTACGTGTTATCGGTGTGACTGGTACTAACGGAAAGACGACAACCACATTTCTGAGTGAGAATATATTAAGGATGGCCGGGTTACGAACCGGTCTGGTGGGCACAGTTTGTATAAGGATTGGCGACAGGGAGCTGGAATCGATTCGCACCACTCCTGAGTCCTTGGATCTACAGCACTTCCTGGCCCAAATGGTTGAGGCTGAAGTTTCTCATGCCCTATTAGAGGTTTCTTCCCATGCCTTAGTCTTACAGCGATTAGCCGGCTGCGAATTTGATGTGGCCGTTTTTACCAACTTGACGCAAGATCATCTGGACTTCCATGGAGATCAACAGAACTACTTAAGGGCTAAGGCCCAGTTGTTTGCTGATCTAGACCCGGAGAATAGAGATAAAAAACGGGCTATCATCAAT
>JAMNZE010000108.1:0-16894 GCA_023622465.1 Bacillota bacterium
GCCGCCGCCTTTTCCCGACAGGTAGAATACCCACAGGCGCCACAATTGAGCTCGGCTTCGGGTGTTGTCTTGCCAATTTTGCTGAGTACTTGTAAAATCTCCTTCTCCGAGTGGGGAGTGACTTTTATAGGCTGGGGCCTATAATCGCAGGTGGTCGGTACCGTTGGCAATTGCCCTCTTTTCTGTTCTCGGGTGGCAAGGGAGGTCTGAAAGTTTATCAAGCGTTCTTTACGTTGAAAGAGGCTCTCTTCCCTAGGCATACCAGGTCCATCTAAGCAGCCACCGGCGCAGGCATTACACTCCACCAGACTGGCCTTTAACCCGCCCTCACGCATCGCCTCCAGGAGATCCCTCACTTGCTCCAACCCGTTGGCTTCCAGCAGTAGCTGCCCCTTCCCGTCCAAATATCTAAGCAAGCCACCGGCGGTAGGATACAGGGCCGCCAACTCCTGGTCCAATTCGGACCAAGGGCTGGCCGGTAAAGTTGCCGGATCTATACCTGCCTCCTCAAACCAAGCCCTTATTTCACTATAAAGCAAAACTCCATCGATCAAGCCGGCATTTTCGGGCCGGGCCGCCTCTTCTTTCTTGGCTAAGCAGGGTCCGATAAAAACTACTTGTGCCCCCGGATAATAGGCTTTCAACATGCGGGCATGAACCAATAGGGGTGACGCCACCGGTGCCAAAAAGGGTACCAGATCGGGATAATAGCGCTCCACCAAGTTGACTATCGCCGGACAAGCTGTTGTCAGCAGTGGGTTGGCATGTATTCGCCCTCTGTCCAGAAGCTTCTGATAGGCAGCTGAAACGACAGCGGCCCCGGCAGAAGTCTGGCTCACCTGGGCGAAACCCAGGCGCTTCAGGGCAGTAATCACCTGTCCAAGGGATGCCCCCGGCCACGCCGCTGCCAAAGCCGGCGCGATACTGACACATACGGGAGCCTTTCCCTGCAGCATATTCTCAACGGCCAAACGATCGCTGACTATTTCCTTGGCTTCTTGGGGGCAAACCAGAAGACACGTACCGCAGGCTATGCAACGCTCGTCATTAACACAAGCTTGGCTATCTTTAACCTGGATAGCCTTCACCGGACACAGGCGTACGCATTTATAACAATTCTTGCAATTAGCCGCTTTAACGCGCAGGACTGCCAGGGGAATCCACCTCCGGTAAGATATGCTCCCAGAATAGCTCGCTGACCTGTTCTGGTAACACATCTAGAATTTTCTGCTCGCCCACCTGTACCACCACTCCCTGCGTGCAGTGGCCAAGGCAAAACCCGGCCTGTAGATCTATTTGCGTTTGCAGATTGTGTTCTGCAATCGCCCTTAGCAAGGATCTGATCACGTCATATGACCCGCGAAGGTGACAGGAACTACCGATACACACTTTTATCTGTAGCATGGGCGGCCCTCCTTATTAATTTTTATTAAATGGTAGTAGAGGGTCGGCCCAAGGGGGCCCACCCTCCACGTTAAGGACGCTTCTATTCGTACTTATCCAGAATTTCCGGTATTTTATCCGGAGTCAGACGGCCATAGACGTCTTCATTGATCGTCAAGACGGGGGCTAGCCCGCAGGCACCTATGCAGCGCGATACTTCCAGTGTAAAGCGACCATCGCTGGTTGTATCGTTCACCTTAATATTTAGGTGATTTTCAATCGCGCTTACCAATTCTGCTGCTCCCCGCACATAGCAAGCCGTTCCTAAGCAGACGGCAATGCGATACTTGCCACGGGGCTTCAAGGAAAAATAGGAATAGAAGGTAGTCACACCGTAAACTTCAGATAGGGGCAGATTCAGTTCTTTGGCTACAATTTTCTGTACATCCTCCGGTAAGTAGCCAAAAATCTCCTGGGCCTTATGCAAGACCATAATTAGGGCCCCTTCCATGTCACGATATTCATCAATTACCCGAGCCAACTCCTGGTAACGCGGGTCTTGTTCCTTCTGGCAGTTGCACCCAGTGCATTTCTTCTCATCCATTGCTCTTCCTCCTTAGTAGCGCGAACGCGCTTGATAATGGGTATGCAGCAGCTGAAGAGCCTTTTCGCTATTGGGCTCACCCAAGAAACTACGATAGAGTTCCTTCACTGCCGGGTTCTCATGCGACTTCCGTATCTTCTTCAGCATGTCTTGCCGATACAGGGCGGCGGCACGATGCATGCGGATTTCCGGATCATTGGAGAGGGGCTGGCCTCCACCGCCGATACAGCCTCCAGGACAACCCATAATCTCGATGAAATGGTATTCGGCTTCGCCCGCCTTGATGCTTTCCAACAAGCGACTGGCTTGGGCCAAACCATTGGCAATGGCTACGCGCACATTTTGGCCAGCAATACGAACGGTAGCCTCACGCACACCGGCAAAACCCCGAACTTGCTGGAATTCCACATCCGGTAGTTCCTTACCATCCAATACTTCGGCTACTGTGCGCAGAGCGGCTTCCATTACACCACCGGTTACACCAAAGATGGTTCCCGCACCGGTAGACATACCCATGGGTAGATCAAATTCGCTGTCGGGCAGGTTAGCAAAATCTATACCGGCTTCCCGAATCATGTTAGCCAGCTCGCGGGTGGTAATGACCGCGTCCACATCTGGGTAACCGCTGGCCTGCATCTCCTCCCGTGCCGCTTCCGTCTTCTTAGCCGTACAAGGCATGACGGAGACGGAGAAGATACGAGAGGGGCTGATGCCCACCTTTTCCGCGTAGTAGGTCTTAGCCAAAGCACCAAACATCTGCTGGGGCGATTTGCAGGAAGAAACATGGGGCAACATTTCTGGATAGAACCGTTCGCAATAACCTACCCAGCCTGGGCTACAAGAAGTGATAAGTGGCAAGTTCTCCTTATTCTTTAACCGAGAAATGAACTCGTAGCCCTCTTCCATAATGGTTACATCGGCGGCAAATTGGGTGTCAAATACCTGATCGAAGCCCAGCTTGCGCAAGGCCGTAACCAATTTGCCAGTGACTAGGGAACCGGCCCGCATATCAAACTCTTCACCGAGAGCCGCCCGCACCGCCGGTGCCACCTGCACAACCACGTGGGTTTCACTATTATGCAAAGCGTCCCATACTCGCTCAGTATCGTCCTTTTCTCTCAATGCGGCTACTGGGCAGACGTTTATACATTGCCCGCAACCGACACAAGGACCCTCTGCTAAACCGTGATTAAAGGGGGTGGTAACAATGCTGGCCGCACCCCGGTTGGCCATACCGATGGCACTAACCGCCTGGGTTTCTTGACAGACCCGTACACAGCGACCGCAGAGAACACATTTATTAGGATCACGCACAACCGAATGGCTGCTTTCATCTAGAGGCAAATCCCTTTTCTCGCCGCTAAATCGCACTTGGCGAATACCCAATTGGCGAGAGAGATCTTGTAATTCACATTCGCCATGGCGATTGCAAACTAAACAATCTTGCGGATGGTTGGCAATTAACAGTTCCAAGATGGCGCGGCGGGTCTTGCGTACCGTTTCTGAATTTGTCTTGACGACCATATTATTGGCAACCGGATATACGCAGGAGGCCACTAGATTGCGCATTCCTTCCACTTCTACGACACAGATGCGGCAAGCGCCTTCTAGCCGCAACTCGGGATGATAGCACAGGGTGGGGATGTGTACCCCGATCTTTTGGGCCGCCTCCAGGATGGTGGTACCGGCTTCAACTTCTACTGGATTACCGTCAATAGTCAGTTTGATACGTTCCATGTACCTCTTACACTCCTTTCCTAGCGGCTTATAGCCTTAAATGGGCACTTCGCCACACAAGCGCCACATTTAATGCACTTATTCTTATCAATGGTATGGGGCTGGCGAACCTCGCCGCTGATGGCCCCTACTGGACAAACCCGCTTACAGAGCCCACAGCCCTTACACTGTGCTTCAATTATATGGTAGGAAAGCAGGGCCTGGCAGACACCGGCCGGACACCGCTTTTCATTAACGTGGGCTTCATATTCATGCCGGAAGAACTTAAGGGTTGCCAAGACCGGATTAGGAGCCGTTTGTCCTAAACCACAAAGGGATGCCTTAGAGATTACTTCTGCCAGTTCTTCCAACAAGTCAATGTCAGCTTCCGTGCCCTCCCCTTCGGTGATGCGCTCTAAGATTTCCAGCATGCGCTTAGTGCCTTCACGACAGGGAACACACTTGCCACAGGATTCTTCTTGCGTAAACTCTAGGAAGAAACGGGCCACGTCCACCATACAATTATCCTCATCCATGACAATTAGCCCGCCCGAGCCCATCATGGAGCCGGCAGCGATGAGGGAATCATAGTCGACGGGTGTATCTAGCAAGTCGGCCGGTAAGCAACCACCGGAGGGACCACCGGTTTGACAAGCCTTAAAGGCTTTGCCCCCAGGGATGCCGCCACCGATATCGTATACAATCTCCCGTAGGGTGGTGCCCATGGGGACTTCTACCAGACCCGTGTTGTTGATATTGCCGGCCAAGGCAAAAACCTTAGTACCCTTACTGGTTTCCGTACCGACGGCAGCAAACTGATCTGGACCGTGGCGCAATATATAGGGGACATTAACGAAGGTTTCCACGTTGTTCAGGAGCGTCGGTTTGCCCCACAGCCCCTTAGTCGCCGGATAGGGTGGGCGAGGACGAGGCGTTCCGCGATGCCCTTCGATAGACGCCAAGAGGGCCGTTTCCTCTCCGCAGACGAAGGCGCCCGCACCAAGACGAATGCCCACATCGAAGGAGAAATCGGTGCCAAAAATGTTCTTGCCTAAGATACCCAGTTCTCGCGCCTGCTTAATGGCTTTGGATAGGCGTTCCACCGCAATCGGATATTCGGCCCGCACATATACGTATCCTTGCTGAGCACCGATAGCATAACCGGCGATAGCCATTCCTTCTATTACACTATGGGGATCGCCTTCGAGTATACTGCGGTCCATAAAGGCCCCCGGATCACCCTCGTCGGCGTTACAAACCACATATTTAACATCATCCTGAGCTGCCCGGGCAAACTCCCACTTGCGCCCGGTAGGGAAGCCACCGCCACCCCTGCCCCGTAATCCGGAGAGCTTCACTTCCTCGATGACTTCCTCCGGAGTCATGCGAGTAACGACCCGCGCCAGGGCTTGGTAGCCGTCGTGGGCTATATATTCTTCGATACTTTCCGGGTTAATGGCACCACAATTGCGTAAAGCTATGCGGCGCTGCTTTTTATAGAAACCTATATCGTTAAAAAGGGGTACAGCTTCTTCGGTCACCGGTTCTTTAAAGAGTAGGCGCTCCACAATACGCCCCTTTAAGAGATGCTCACTGACCAGTTCCTCCGCATCCTCCGGCTTGATCTGACAATAGAAAGCCCCTTCCGGATAGACCATAACGATGGGGCCCATTTTACAGAAACCGAAACATCCGGTTTCTACCACTTTAACTTCGTTAGCTAAATCATGCCGTTCTAGTGCCTCCTGCAGAGCGTCTTGCACCTTTTTACAACCGGACGAAAAACAGCCGGTTCCACCACAGACTAGAACGTGAGAACGTATTAGACTCAACTCGCTCACCTCCGATTTTTCGCAGCCTAAGCGCCGGGCAGTTTACCAACGGTATCCGCTAGCGAATCGATGATTTCACATACCTCCGCCGCGGTAACCTTGGTATAAACTTTTTCTTCCCCATTGGCACTGACAAATTTAACCACCGGCATATCGCTGGCGGGCATGGCCAAATCTTCGCCGATGACCACCAAATCCAGGCCGCGTCTGCCGACCTCCTCCATAGCTGTCACCATGACCTCCCGAGCACCAGCGGCTATCCCTACGGTACCTACCCCGATTATCAGTCGGTGATGAGGCTCCCGAATGGACAATTGTTTGCGCACGCGGTCACGAATGGCATTAAGTTCAGCAACGGTTAACATTGTTTTCACCTCCTGTTTTTTGACTCTTTGCAGTTAACAAACTTATTTTGTGAAAAAAATATCATACCGCGGCAAAAAAAGAAAGCGGAACTTACTTAGCCCAATATTAACAGCCATTGGAAAGAACGTCAAGATACATTTTTAACAGAGAAAAACACCCGGTCGTATAACAAAACCGGGTGTTGTTTTATTATGATCGCTTTTCTTGGGCTAAATGGTAGGATAGGGCTAGCAAACCAACACTTAGGTTTTCTTGCCGTACTTCCACCTCGATGGGAGCTTCAATGCGGGTTGGGGCGAAATTCCAAATGGCTCGTACTCCCGCCGCTAATAATTGGTCGGCAACCTTTTGAGCCGCCGTGGCGGGCACCGCGACGATGCCAATTTTTATTCCCAAGGATTTTACCACCTCAGTGATGTAATCGGCCGACAATACTTGTTGGCCGGCCACCTCTGTGCCTATTTTTTCTGGATCGTTATCAAAGATGGCTGCCAACATGAAGCCGTATTCATTAAAGCCTTCATACCGAGCTAAAGCTTGGCCCAGATGGCCCGCCCCCACGATCGCGATCTTATTGGGACGGTTAACCCCTAATATCTCCGTGATCTGTTGCATCAGGTCGCTGACATCGTAACCGACGCCCCGCCGTCCAAATTCTCCAAAGTAGGCCAGATCTTTACGGATTTGCACGGAGGTGATACCTAAAATGCGCCCCAGCTCCTCCGACGAAACTACCTCTACACCACTCTGGTCCAGTTGAGTAAGCGAATGCAAGTACAACGGTAATCTTTCAATTGTGGGACGAGGAATTACTACCAATTTTCCCATTGCGTGCCTCCTCTCGCCAATGTGGTCACTATTTATTCGGCATAGGGGTCAGGCTCGGTTTGGGAAGCAACCTCCACTTGGGGCAACCGGGGCACATTGGCCAGCACTTCTGCTAAAGCTGATCCCGTATTTAAGCTGCCCGTTTCTTCCAGTTTGACCAAGGCGGCCTGGGCCTCTACCTGGATCATATCAGTAAACAAGCCGGTGCCACAATATTTCTTATCGCCTGCCCGAATGCCATCCATATGCTGAGCCACATGGTCGGCCAGAGAATTGGCGCCTGCCACCAGATAATGGGTATTGATATTGTTCTTACCCACTAGGCCCCGCTCCACCGAGGCGGCTCCAGTGCCTCCGTGCTGAGCAAAGGGAATGTATCTGCCGCAATTCAAATAGAGGGCCCGCTGAACCACCTGCAAACGCTCCCGGTCCGGTTCATGCTTAACATCTTTCTTGGCCGCATGCTCCATGCCGATAGGATAAGCGATAGCGTCGGCACCGGTGTAGCGAATAAAGCAGCAAACCTGCTCAGCAAAACGCTCTAATTTTTCACCGGTTAGTCGTTCATAGGGCAGAGCCTGGCCACTTTGGCCGGTAGCACCAAACTCGGCCTCCAACATCATATCCCTATTGCCTAAGATGAGGCGCACACCTTCTACAATTTCTCTGGTAACAACAAAGTCAAGAATGGGCGGCAATTTTTCCGTGTCGATCATACCCCAAGCAGGAGCAGCCGCCTGCACTACCGCCAGAAAATCCCGCCGGAATCGGACGTATTCGGGACTGGTCAGGTAGTCCACATAGCGCTCAAAGGTATCATCGCTAATCTTCAGTTCCTCCGCCGCAAAGGCGCCTTCCATATGTTTCATCGCATGCCGAATGCGAGCAGCAGCTAGCTGCCGAGCCAAACCTTCCGTCTTCTTGCCGCTGGGCTCCCGTGTTTCATCGTATTTGGGGACCTGAAAATGGTCGAGAGCAACCGCTAGGTACTTAGCGTTATATGCTTCGGCATAGCTGGCTATCTGCTGAACCGCCTGCCGTGCTCCGGCCACTACGGTTGGTTCCGACTGCTGTACATCTACTCCTGCCAGAGGGGGAATTCGAGCCGGATCATTTCCGATAGTTGACGCCGAGTTGTAACTCAATTGCAAGATCATCGGCGATTGCTCCCCGGCGGCAGCGGCCATGGCAAAAGCCCGTGCTTGTACTTCCACCGGCAGATTGACATTGGATGCCAAGATAGTAACCCGCTTATCCGGTTCTATCAAATTGCCCTCCTTATCAAAGGGGCAAAAGTGATCAAAGATGGCTCGCAGTTGTCTCCCGGTAAGTAACACTTTTATTACCTCCCTTTCCGCTGAGCGAAACTCTCACACACCCAATTATACCCGATCCAAGTAGTCGCCAGTACGAGTATCGATGCGGATCTTATCACCGATGTTAATAAAGAAGGGTACGTTTACCACTAGGCCGGTCTCCATGGTGGCTGGCTTACTACCTCCAGCAGCCGTGTCACCTTTAACCCCCGGCGCCGTGTCGGCTACCGTGAGCTCCACATAATAGGGCAGCTCAATACCGATGATGCGATTCTTGTGCATGATAACGGTGATGCTGTCATTCTCCTTCAGATACTTGATGTCATCACCGATGATATCGCGGGAGATATTAATCTGCTCATAGGTTTCGGTGTCCATAAAGGTATAAAAATCGCCTGCATCATAGAGATACTGCATTTCTTTTCGTTCCACATGGGCCCGGCTTACTTTTTCACCGGCCCGGAAGGTCCGCTCCTGCACGCTGCCGGTTTCCACGTTTTTCAATTTAGCCCGCACAAAAGCGGCTCCCTTCCCCGGTTTCACATGCTGGAAATCTACTACAGAGTAAACGACGCCCTCAATTTCTATGGTCAGACCGGTACGAAAATCGTTGGTTGAAATCACATCAATTACCTCCTCGTGTAGTAAATACTATCCGATGATGATTAATTCCTTATCATGACTATTGAAATTGTGGTAGCCGGTTTCAGTTACCAAGACCATATCTTCAATACGTACTCCACCCCAGCCGGGAAGATAAATGCCCGGTTCGATGGTCACTATCATGCCCGGCTGCAATACATCGGTCGATGTTTTGCTAGCTCGCGGCCCTTCGTGAACCTGCAAACCGACACCGTGCCCTAAACTATGGCCAAAATATTCGCCATAACCGGCCTCGGTGATGATATCACGGGCCACCTGGTCCAGTTCCTTGCCCGGTAGTCCGGGGCACACCGCCTTCTGGGCCTTGAGTTGGGCTTCCAGAACAATGTTATAAATCTCCCGCTGCTTATCACTGGGCCGCCCTAATACTACTGTACGCGTCATGTCCGAACAATAGCCGCCGCTAATGGCGCCAAAGTCTAATGTCAGGAAATCGCCAGCCTGTAGCACCCGTTCGGTGGGTCTACCATGAGGTAAAGACGAACGAGGCCCCGAGGCGGCTATGATAGGAAAGGCCACTCCCTCCGCACCTAGGCGGCGCATGGCAAACTCCAGATCTAAAGCGATTTCCAATTCACTCCGCCCGACTTTGATCTCCGGCAACACCTGCTCAAAGGCGGCCTCGGCGATCTCAGTAGCCCGCTGCATATGGGCAATCTCCGTCTCATCCTTAACTAGGCGCAGCTTTTCAACGATGCCACTCAAAGGCACGAGTTGCACTGACAATCGTTGCTTAAGATCCTCATACTGGGCATAACTTACAAAGTCCTGCTCGAAGCCTAGGCTCTTAATTTCATCGGCTTGTAGCAAATCGCGTAGGGCGTCTACTCCCGGTTCACCAATGCGAACTACCTCAAATTCGGGTGCTTGGACCTTAGCTTGTTCTATGTAGCGAAAATCGGTAAGCAGATAAGCCCGCCTTTGGCTCACCACTAGTGTACCCGCCGAACCATGAAAACCACTGATATAACGTCGGTTTTCTGGGCGCATAATCATGATAGCATCCACACCCGCAGCTGCTACCTCTGCTCTTAGCTTTGCCAACCTGCTCATTTCTTTCCCTCCTTAAACAATTTCCTACCGGTTATTTGCTGTCAAAGGGCCAACAAATATTTATTATAACAGAATTGGTAGGCAGACCAATGGCTGCCGCATAAACACCTATGGTTCTTCCCATTCTTCTAGCCAGGTCATAACTAGACAAGGGACTCGGCGATTACGAGCCCACATATCGGCAAATTCGGGCAAGGGTTTCGGTTTATTGATGCCCAGCTCAATTATCAGGCTAGGAATCCGATAGGTAGTAACCACATGATCCCGGGCCATGCCCCCAATACCTCCCGAACTGTGCCGCAGCCGGTAGCCGGTAAGGCGGGCTACGGCTTGAGCTAAACCCCGATCCCGCTCTAACCAGGCCCCGGTCTGGTAATAGTAATAAAAGACTTCATTACCCACCGAATGATAGGTCAGATGGGCGCAGAACTGCTCTTCTCGATGGAGCTGGTCCAGAGCAATTACCTCCGGTTCAGTTAAAGGCCCTAGCCCGGCGTAATTGGCCCAAGCCGGATGGGGAGGCCCATAATTCCGCGCCAAATGCCAGTTAGTAGGATACTGGCGATTCAAGTCTACACCCCGCCCATTGGCCTTCCAACGGGTAAAATCCCGAGAGCCGCCATTGATGGCCACCAAGCGGTCGAAATTGGGGCTGCTACGGCCCGAAGTAGCCACTATTTCCACCCCGTCGGGGTTAACCATAGGCACTACATATAAAGTATATGTAGATAACAACTCTCTCAAGTCGTATTCATAAAAGGGTTGCCCCGTATGATAATGATAGGCATAATGTTCAATCATGGTCATGAGCAAAAAGCTGCTGATCCACTCGCTGCCGTGATGGGCTCCATCCAGCAGAATCTTTTTACTTCCATGGCCCAATTTGACCAAATAGATGGCTCGCTGTTCCACCGATTCCCCAATTATGTCCACGTCCAGCAGCTCATACTGTTTAGCTAAAGCCTGGAGGTGTCCTAACATCCTTTCATAGGTATAGACACCCTTGGTGCGTACGACAGACTTGAATTCTAGATCAGGATAGAGGGGAATTTCAGTAACTGGCTGCGGCTCCTCTTTAGGAACCGGCGGTTCTTCCTGTTGCTCCTGCCAGTTCCACCCGACGGCCTGCACCTGCACGCTAGGTGGCTGGGCTTGCACATAGAACCACACATCCAAATACAAATAGACGACCAACAAGGTCAGGATGGATCCCAAAACTGTAATTAAGCGCCGAATATGCCATGCCTCCTCTTTTATCCATAGCGTGCTGTTTATCTTCTAGTTAGGAGGGGCAGATTCCTTTCGTTAAGAAGCAAAAGTAAAAGGGGCTGGCGCAAAAAAATTTGTCCAGCCCGCAACGGCTATTTCACCGGGGTAGGTTGGTGGATGCGGATACGACCGCCCACACTGATCACCACCCCCAAGTAATGGCCGTACTTATTCTTTAAATATATAGAACCGTTGTCCAACTGGCGCAAACCATAAAGTCCAGAGGCGGGAAAGGAAAAGTCTAGACTGAGGGTTCCCACCCGTTCAATGCCTGGCGGCCAGTAAACCCGCTTGATCAGCTCCCATCGCCCCGGGGCCGAGGCCCAAATGGCGTAATTATCTATGTATACCTCCACCCGATAGGGGCGCCCTTCCGCCATGGCAGCAAAACGGGCCGCTCGCAGATCATTGGATAGGTTGATGACGGTTGACTGTAACAACTGGCGCGACCGTTGCTTGGCCAGGTGGGGAGAGGCCGCCAGTCCTAACAGGAGACCCAGGATGGCTAGGCAGATGAGTAATTCTATTAGGGTATAGCCCCGCCGCTGCACCTTACCCCGTCCCCTCCTATTCAAATAGATACTCCCAGGCTTTAACTTTGGGCACCACCAGTCCCGCACCACTGACCTGGCCCGGGAATTGCTCTACCGTCAAGTTCCAGCCCGGAAGGAGATCGGCATGAACCTCCAAAGAACCGGCAATAAGGGCTCCCCTCACCTGCAGGTTATGAACATCCAGGTGCCCCTGTACCCAAAGCACCCCGTCTAGCATCAACCTGCCACTCGGTTCCGTCGGCTGCCAGCAGTCACCAGCAACCAACAGGTTGATATGGCCCACACAACTTTGCCAGTGCAAATCGCCCCGCACGATCAAGGTGGCAGCCGGTTCATCTTCCCGGGGGCCAATGACCTGCAGATCGGTCCAATCGGCAGACAAGCACTCGTAGGTAACGCCCGACTCCAGATACAGGGTCCCGGCCAGCGGCTGGGGCGGGGGCTCACCCGCCACTAGCAGGCTTTGCTGCAACCAACTCCACAATTCCCTTGAGTCAGGGGTAGCGGCAAAAGTGGGCAGCGGCTCCAGCTCACCCTCCCCTAATAGCTCACCGGTGAGGGTTAGGCCAGAGTCCACCTCTAAGAAGGCATTCTCAGCGATGATCAGGTCACCAATCACCAAGGCTTGACCGGCTACCCGCGCCCGGACAGCTTCACTGAGACTAAAGTATCCCGGCTTTTCATCGCTACCTAGCCACAGCAGATACCCCTGGCTGAGCTCCCAAGGCTCATAGCTTAGGGCTAAGCTGGAGGTTATGGAACCGATGCGTCCCTGAGCAACGATCTGTCGATCGCCCGCATCACGGTGCAGATTAAAGCAGATAGTGGGTCTGGAGCCGAATTTGTTCATAAATGCTAGCCCGTTGCTCGATGATCACCAGCTGTAACACCGGCAGGGCGATGAAGAGGGCAAGGGACAACAATAGCAACAGCAGGAGTATCAGACTGCCCCTATCATCTACCATAATTCCGCATCCTAACTTGTTTGCTAATCACAATAGGCAATCTCCGCCGTATGCCCGGCATTCGGCTCACACTGGTAATTTTAATGGTAACCAGGGGACGCTGGCTGGTATCGATTTCGAAGTCGGCCACATGGGAACAGATGGGCAGATTAGCATCATTGATCCAGAGAGTTTGATTATAGGTATGCCGCCCAATTTTCAGAACGTTGGGCTCATCGGGAAATTTGAAGGTGTAGGGGGCTGAGGCTCCATATTCCTTAGCTATATCAGTGGCTTGACGAGCATAGTAGGCGATGACGTTGAGAGCATAACGAAAATCATTATACAGCTCAGCTTCCGTATAACCGTTATAGGTACGGGCCTGCCAGTGCAAGGAAAAGGTGCCTACGGCACTGGCTAACAAAGCAACTATTGCTAGACTGATGATTAATTCCAGCAAGGAGAACCCGGCTTGGTTAAACTTAGGGGGGCGCAACTAGAGTCACCACCTCTAGTTGATGCTCCCGGCGAGAATCGGACCAGGCAACTCCCACTCGCAATTCATTCCGGTCCCTTTCCACCCACCAGCGGAAGGGGCCTTCCCAGCCCTGATGGTCCCCAGCAGCAGCTGGCCGGGCCAGCTCCTTTTCCACAATATTTTCCAGTAACCGGGTAGCCTCATTACGTAAACGGGTGGAATATATATATTCGCTGGTAATTGCTTCCACCCGCACACAAAGGGGTATCATCAGGCCTAGCATGGCTAAAGCCAGTAATAGCTCAATTAGGGTAAAACCATCCCGACGCATAGTCATACCTCCTGAGCTATATCCTTAGCGGGGGCTCCAAAGGCCCGGTCCCACAACCTCCACACTGCCCTTGGCGCCCACTATCTTTTCATAGATCTCTATCACACCGGCATTATATTTGATCAACCCATGGCCAGTTAGCGAACAATAGTCACTGACGATAGCCCCATCAACACTGGCACTGCCGGCAATGTGCACTTCCGCATTGGGCGCATAAACGAGCGAAACTTGTGCAGTGCCGCTACCGGAGATGTCCACTTCCCGCCCACCGGTAATAATGTGTCCCTCCATTTTTCCCGAGCCGGCTATTTTCACGTCAGCCCTTTCCGCCTGCAGGGTTCCCTTAAAAACGCCATTACCTGTCAGGGAAAAATCCTTCCCCCCATAGTAATGAATAAGCACCTGCTCCGGTTGTCCGTTGCCGTTAAACATGCCACTGGCGGCAATCTTAATCTCGTCCTCCACATACAACACCAGCTTGCCGGTGCCTTCAATCGACAATTTACCGCTGCCGCTGACCTCCAGTTTTCCTACCCGTATATGGCGTTGGCCAGCCCCCACGTGTACCTGCAGCTCGCTTTGGACTATGATCTCGGGAAAATATCCGTCTTCATAGATGTGGTGGGTTGGTCCCGGGTTCCAACCGGCGTACAGGGAGGGCTTTGTTGGTAGAGTGGGTAACGCCGGCATGGTGACCGGTGGATACTGGCGCTCTTTGGCTAGGGTGCCTACTGTTCCCTCCACCGCTGAATCGAGAGTTTTCCAGCCAGGCAAGGAAACCACCCGCTGGGGATCAGCGCCGGGTCCCAAGGTCAGATTGCCCGTAATGTGGCTAGTACCGGTCATTTCAATACTGCCGGGCAAAACCGCGTTGGACACCACATGGCCCTCAATGGTGGAGCTGCCGGTAAGCCTAAAGCCTTCGCCGCCAAACAACACCATATCTAAAACCCCATCCCCATGGCCGGGCCGAATGATCACTTTAAAACGCCGACGGGTCACCTGGGCCCAGCGTTCGGCCAATTGGGGAATGCCGCGGGCTTGCACCACCAACTGGTATTCGTCGCCGGTCAAATGTTGCAAACGGGCGCTGGCCTCATAGGTGCCGGTGCTCAGAGGATGAAGGGGCTCTGTCACAATAAAGGGGGAGTCGCCAACTAGGGTCTGGGGATCCCACCCGACCTGGCTGGCCAGTTCCTGTAGTCGGGTCAGGGCAGCCAGCCGGCCGTGCTCCAAGCCCGCCTCAGCCAAATAGAAGGCCTGGGTTTTCAACTGGGCTTGCTTACTGGCGTTTAGCCCTCCGTTGGCCAACTGCAGAACTGGCACTGCCAGCAGCAATATGAGGCCCGTCAGCAACAAGACGCTGGAAAGCACACCTCCTTTGGCATTCACCCCTATCACCTCCCAAAGGGTATCGTGCGGGGATAGGTCTGTCCCTGACTGGCGGGTCGTTGCCCGAAGGTTATCCGGGCCTGCAGTTGCAGGCTAAAGCTGTCTTGGTTTTCTGTTACGGTGGTGCTGACGGGAACTATATTAGGGCTCTGCTCCATATCTAACAAGAAGGAGCGAACCGCTTGATAATTCGGGGCTATAACACGGAGGTTAATCTGCTCCGCCTCAATCTCTAGGCTCCGCACCTCACATCGCAGGCGTTGGCCCAGGTCCACCACATAGTCGATCGCATCCTGCTCATGGGAAATAGCGCTAAGCTGGGCTTGCAAAGCAGCTTGTTCTGCCTGCAAATCCTGTAAAAGGGCCTGGGTGGCCCTATCTTGTCTCTGCCACTCCTGCCGCAGCGCCAGTTCCTGCTCCCCCTGCTGCAGTTGTTGGCCCAATGCCAAGTTTTGCTCCCACAGGGGCGCAAAGAGCCAGTAATAAAAGCCCATACCCGTCCCCAGCCCAATTAATAGGAAAAGCAAGATCCATTCGCGCCAGCTTAATCGGGGAATTTTAATCATAGCCCCCCACCTCCCTCAGCTGGAGCGTCACCGTAAAGGTGTAGCCACTGTCGGCCATGCTGCTGATGGTGCCAAACTGGATACTGCTAAACTGACGGGTCTGCTGCAAATTGGTATACAACTGGCCAATGGGAGCGAGAGCATCACTCTGACAGGTCAAGCTGATGCGCCCCTGATCAATTACAATCTGTTGGGCATTAATTTGGGCGGGGAGTAGGCTGGCAAGTAAGTCTAGGGTGGGCACCATCATTCCTCGGGTGTTGGTAGTAATTAATTCCTGCAGGTCACGAATGGATTGGGTTAATTCTTGCCGGGCTACCACCCGCTGCGCCACCGGTTCCAGGGCCTGAATGGCCTCACTGGTTGTGTGTAGGCGCACCTGCAAACTATTTTGCTGCCAAAAGGCTAAACCGTAGATGATGCCTAATAGCAGCAGCCACCCCAGAGCGCCACCCATGACTATCCGGGGCAGGGCCAGTTGCAGACGCTGTCGCCGCTGTGTACTTAAATCGGGCAAGAGGTTAATCGGTTGCATCGGCCACCACCTCCCCCAGCGCTAAACCGATGGCCACGGCCAGAATCGGCCCCCACTGGGTGGCGTCGGTTGTCACCGCTGGCAAATGGGTACAGGGGTTGCCGGCAACCACCAGCGGTGGCTCCATTTCTAAGCGGGTGAACAACTCCTGCATATGGCTGGCTAAGACCGGAATTAGACCGGTCAACCGGGAACCACCGCCAATGATACTCATTTGCCGCATCATCGTGGACCGATTTTCCACCTGATAAAATTCTAGGGAAATGCTTATTTGGCGCAGCAACCGCTCTAAAATGGGCTGAATATGCGGATAGATAGGGCTGGCGGAATCCACCCCATATTGAAACTTAAGCTCCTCCGCCTCCTGCCAGCTGATTTGTTTGGCAGTGGCAATGCTCTCGGTAAAATCGTTGCCGGCCACCCCAATTACCCGCACCAGCTGCAGCTCATGGCCTTGAAAAATGCTTAAGTTGCTGGTGCCCGCCCCCATATCGAGCACCACGGTGGTTTCCTCAGGGCCGGCTGGAGCTAGGGCGCCGGTCATGCGCAAAGAACGCATAGCTGCTAGGGGCTCGATATCCACCCGGGTAGCCCGCACACCGCAGCTTTGTAAAAATTCCACAAAATCCACTATCGGCTGTTTTAAAGAGCCTACTAGCAGCACCTGCATCCGATTGGAGGGCAATTCTCGCAATACTTGAAAATCGGCGGCCAGCTCTTCAGCCGGAATCCCGAAATAGTGGTCGGCCTGCACCGCAAGTACCTGTCTAAATTCCTCGGCCGGCATTTTGGGTACTTCAACCTGGCGAATGATCAAACTCTGGCCGGTAAGCACCGTTGCCGCCGGCAAGGAACGGACCCCCATTTCACGGAGCATTTCCTTAAGCACCATCCGCACCTGGGCCCGGTCCCTGATTACGCCATTTTCCACCGCCTGAGTTGGCGTCGGTTGTATTAGAAAACGGTCGAGGGCCAAAGGGCCCTCTCTATCCTCCTGTTTTAGACGCACCAACTTGATGGCCCCATTGCCCACATCTAAGCCGTAATAGTATCTTGTTTTACGA
>JAMNZE010000101.1:0-11910 GCA_023622465.1 Bacillota bacterium
GCAAACGGCCCACCTTCACCACCCCCTCGGCACCCACACTGACTGTGGTATAAGTGCCCACTGGCGCTCCCAACTCTTCAACGGTGACACTACCATCGGCCCGGATTCCTCCTCCGCGAAAGGCTCCCCGAACGGTAACGTCCCCCCCCGCTTGCACATGGGAATGGTCGTTGCACTGGCCTAAAATCTTCACACTTCCGGTAGCCGTAACAGTTGAATTTAGCAAACTATTTACCCGCACGTCTCCCTGGGCAGAACTGGTGTCTCGAATTGCTGACCGCCATTCCTGGCATTTGCGCAGCAGCGATTCTACCTGGCCCAGCTCCAGCCCCCTGTTGCCCCGCAACTTAGTGACCAGTTGCTGGGCAAACTCCTCCAAAGCTTGGGTGTTTAAGCGGGACGGCAACTGGCCCGCCCTTTGCTGAAACTCCTTAACCAGCTCGGGAATAGCTTGGCATTTATGTTGCAATAGCAGCTGAATTACTTGGGGGGTGGAAACGACAGCGCCGTGCATCCGCAACTGCTTGACACAAATAACAAGCTTTTCCAACTCCAAAACCAGCGCATCGAGAACATCGAGAAATCTACCCACAATGGCCAAGGGCCCACCGGCCACTAGGGTGGAGGATAATACGTTCCCCCATACGTGGATGGAGCCACCGGCTTGTACCGTGGCCGCCGATACCAATCCCTGCACCAACACATCTTCGTTAGCGTTTACCAGCATGCCCTCTAGCACGTCGCCCAAAATGCGAATATGCCCGGAAAAATTGAGGTTGCCCGACTCCAAATCCACATTGCCCCGATGCACCAGCACCGGCTCAATGCTAACCGACACCCAGTGGCCCTTGCTAGCTATTACCGGCCGTCCCGGTTCAACAGCGACGATCTCTGTCTCATTATGTAGCTCTACTCCTCTACCTAGCCGCAAAATGACATCGGCCGGTTGCTTAGGCAATACGGGTTCACCCTTTACCGAAAGGCCGCTACTGCCCAAAACCGGCGGATGTTTGCGAGCTAACACGGCTCCCTTTACTACCGAGTTGATAGTAAACCGTTCCCTAAAATCAACTCTCTCCGAATCATCAACACTATTTTCATATCGGGGTTCGGTCAAACAGAATAGTTCTACATATCCATCCTGGCTGGGTGTGGGTGGAACTCCTTCGGCCACCACCACCTCACCGCTGACCGCCTTTTCCGCAATCTGGCGACAAAGATGCCAATTAACCCCTTGTTTAATACCGAGCCTTTGCAATGCTTCCACCAACTCCGCAAAGGTTACCGGGCTAAAAAAGCTCTCTTCCTTTTCGGCTCTAAGACGCAGGACCCTACTAGGTGGAGAGTCACATAATTTATAGGTTCGTATTACTCGGGGCTTTAGCTTAATCACGGCCCTTACTTCATCATCGATCAGTTCGATCCGCCATTTGCCGGCGATCTCCTCCTGGCAGGTTTTGATGCTTATCTTATCTTCATCGGTTACCTGCTGGGGTGCCCGTATCACTTTACCATTTACCCTTACTTCAATGCCGGGGCAGGGCACTAGAATGGGGAAAGGCCCCTTTTCCGGATGCCTAATTATTAATTGACCGTTGCGAACAGCGGCATAGGTTGCTTCTCTATCAACACCCAATTCAATTCGGCCCCTACGCAAGGTTTGCCAATTACCCCGTACGCATGATGTAGCCGCCGGCTGGGAAGCCTCCCGTAAGGCAACCCGAACCACGGCCTTCCGCCCCCCTATGCCGAGAACACCCGGTTCCCCCCAATCAACCACTTGCACATCCACCTCATTTTCCCGGGCGTTTAAAGTCTCTAGAGCCTGAGCAATCGCATCATCAATCGAATTGCCACTGACTATTAGTGCATCCATTTTTCGCCCCCCTTTAAATTGTTCTCTTTACCTAATTCTATCTGGGCATGTAGTCCTATAGATATAGCGCTTTCGACCTAGGTCCTAAGACCTTGCGGAAGCAAGCACCAAAAATTCAGGGGGCGGTCAAAATAAAGAGCTGTTCGCAAAACAGTATTGCGAACAGCCCCCAGACACTACAGCTTATTTTCCCGCATGAACTGGGCATTTGTGCCGTTGATGCGTAGAAATTGTTCCCTTGCCGCCTGGCCAATGGCCTCCGGGAACTTAGCCACGGCAGCCAAGCACTCGCTTTCATCGATGGTTAGGAAGGTACCGTCTTTATATATGACCCGGCCGTCTACCGCCACCAGTGCCACCTCATCGCCCCTAGCACTATAGACCAGGTTGGGAACAATGTTCCGCATAGGCTGGGTATACACCGGCATCATGGTGGGCTTTTGCAGATCGATAGCAATAAAGTCGGCCCGTTTCCCCACCTCTAAAGAACCAACCAGCTCACCTAAGCCTACCGCGCGCGCCCCTTCAATAGTGGCCATACGTAACGCACGCCAAGCGGGTAGCACCTCCGGATCTTGATACTTGATCTTATTAAATAGGGCCACCAATTTCATCTCATTGATGATGTTATGACAATTGTTACCCGGTGCCTGATCGGAGCCGAGGGCCACATTGCCGCCGGCATCTTGGAAGGCCTTGGAGGGAGGCACTATGCCATCGATGATGCCGATAGAACCGGGACAGACTACCATAGAAGCACCACTTTCAGCTACGACTCTGGCCTCTTCTTCGCTGGCATCGGTGAGATGTACGGCAATTAGCGTTTCATCTAGGTAGCCGATTTCCTGCAACCAGGCAATAGGCCGCTTACCATATCTTTGGACTACTTGATAGGTCTCCCGGTCACCCTGTTGGGTATGCATATGTATCTTGGTTTGCCTTTCTTTGGCCAGGCGCTGCACCTTCAACAGCAAATCTTTGCTCAAGAAGTCGGCTCCCTGGGGCCCAAACAGTACTTTAATACGTCCATTGCCCCGGTTATGCCACTTGTCAAAGAGCTCCAGGTTAGCTTGCAAGGTGGCCTCACCGCGGGCCGGATCAAATTCGTATAATTCCCCAGGAGCGTAAACCCGCGATTTAGCTTCTCTAATGGTACAGGTAATATTTCCCCTAGCACCCAACTGATAGATGAAATTGCAAACCGGCTCCATATGGGTGGAGTAGTCCCCCAGTGTGGTGGTACCTGCCTTGACAGCTTCGATAATAGCTAACTTGCTACCGGCCAAGTTGGCCTCAGCTGTGGTCACCGCGCTAAAGGGTTGCAGGCCATACATCATCCAGTATTTGGTGTCTTGAGCCAGGCCCCGTAAAATTGCTAGCGATGTGTGCATATGGGCGTCAATGAAGCCGGGAAAGATGGCATGATGCTTGAGTTCTAATACTTCCTCCGCCTCATACTCCAAATCAACCAAGTTGGAGTCCACTAGGGCTACAATTTTGCCCCTATCCACCACCATGGCCACACCTGATTTGTAGCCAACCCCTTCCCCTTCCATGGTAAAGAAGTGGGGTGCCTTGACTATCATATCGACCTTTTGCAATTCACTCACCCTTTCTACTACTGGGCTTCTTTCTTCGTATACCAAACACCAATAGCGGTACGGTTGGGCAAATTTAATTTGCGCAGGATATTGGACACATGGGTTTTTATGGTTTTCTCGCTTAAATTTAGCTGAGCGGCAGCGGTTTTATTACTCTCACCGGCAGCTATTAGTTGGGCAACTTCCATTTCCCTCGGTGTAAGCGGGTTTTCCACCTTGTTTTCCTGGGGCTGGGGCATATCTGCTAATTTCCCCCATAAGTGAACAAAGTGGGACAAAAAATCGATGCCCAAATCTAATAGCTCGGGCACCAGCCCCTCCACCTCTGAACCTTTGGCGTACACATAGGCAACGACCAAGCCCCCATGTTCCAGAGGGATTCTCACAAGGTCAGGAATGTCTTCCTCCTCATAACAATCAGTGAAGCCAATTCGCACCCAACTTAATCCCCACAATACCGAAATCAAAGCTTCGATATCGGCCAGCGTTTCCAGATCAAACTCGGCTAAACGATCAACCAGCTGGGCTTGACCTCGCAATTGGCATTTAGCCCGTAAGAGGCTTTCATTGGACTGGGCTAGGGCAGCCCACACGGAACTGTGCCGTTTCACCAAAGTCAACAGCTCGCGGGTATGGGGACTATGGAGGTAATCTCGCTGGGCGAAAGCTATTTTCAACACAGCAATCATGTTGTTTCCCCAACCTAAAGGCAGATAAATAGCGCTATAGCCGGCCAATTGGGGCAATATATGGCTAGGCACCCCCGGATCTTCGGCCAAATTGTCCAGGATACGCTCTTGCCCATCTAGTAAGCATTTGCCCCAAATTCCGGCCAGAGGCAGCTCTTCCGGCACATCTTCTGGGCAGTTACCTATCCGGGCCACCAGCCGTCCGGTGCCGGCGGGTGTCTTGATCCGGAGCACCGCCATCGTTACGCCGGGAATTGCATCGACTAACTCCCCGATATGCCGATAACAGTCCGCACTGGTCAGTTGTCCATCGGGCAGACGGGCCCTTTCAATCATGGCCACAAAATCTGGCTCATAATAGGCGCTAACCTGTCCCTGCAGATATTGCCACAAAAGACGCTGAATAGATTCAAAATCCCTTTTCGTCGAAGTCCCGGGATGCCGCTCCGACCCTATACCTGTGAGCAACGCTAATTCCATTCCGGCTACGCTGAAGCGGGATCCTATTAGGGAACAATCTTGCAAGCCAATTTGCTCCGTAACTCCGGCGGGAAGGGTGTTTAGCTGGTCCTTAATGGTTAACCAATGGCTAGCAAACCATTCACTGTTATCACTGGTAGTAACGATAATCGTCCCCGTCCCCCCATCTAGCAAGGTGAGAGAGGCCCCCAAACGGGCAGATAAGGCTTCGAGGAGAGTTTCTAATCCCCTATTATCAACAAAGCTAAAAAGTCTATGTTCTTGTCCTATCAATTTGACCACCCTCTTTGTCAAGATATAACTCGGGCGTTAATTATAGTATATTTAACCGGATTAGCCGTCTACAATTGTCTTAAAATTGCCAGCTGCCTACCACTTATAGAAGCATTTGCCGTCTTCCTACAGTTCTCCTGCCACAGTATATAAACAAACCACCCTGGACCAATACTTGCCATTGAAGAATAGGGCCATTCTTAGCAGAAGGTTAACATCCCATCCCTAGCTAAGGAGACCACTCCAAGATATACTTAATACATCACGGGGCCGGAGGTAAATAGGATAAGGGCCGGTCACGGCCGCAAAGCAACTATAAAGGTGGTGCAAAATATGGAACGAGATTATGTAGAGGCTTTCATAGAGATACCTAAGGGTAGCAGCAACAAATATGAATACGACGAGGAACGCAAAGTGTTTGTATTGGACCGCCCACTTTTTTCGCCCATGTTTTATCCGGCAGACTACGGATTTATCCCCAATACCCTGGCGGACGACGGTGACCCCTTGGATATCATGGTCTTAATGGCCAACCCGACTTTTCCCGGCTGTCTAATTAAGTGCCGGGTCATCGGCATGTTCCTCATGTCCGATGAAAAGGGGCATGACGAAAAGATTATCGCTGTGCCGGTTAATGACCCCCGCTACGCGGAGATTAAGAAAGTGGATGATATGGGCCCCCATCTAAAGCTAGAATTCGAACACTTTTTCTCCGAGTATAAACAGCTGGAGGGAAAGAAGGTTTCGGTGGAGGGATGGGCGGATCGCACGCGGGCCCTGCAAGCGGTGGCGAAGGCAAAAGCCAACTTCATCGAGGCGAAAGGGAACAAACAAAATTAGTAATAGGGGCGTCGCCGAGTTGCAAGGCGACACCCCTTTTTAACTACTTTCGAGTCTTACTCGGTACGCAAGGCAGCAACCGGATCCTTTCTTGCCGCTTGAGCAGCAGGGATTAAACCGGCCACCAAAGTCAGCCCCATGCTAATGAGCACCAATACGATGGCCCCCTTCCAGGGCAGGACGGCAATACCGGAAACGCCTGTTAAAGAGGTAAGTATACTATTGGTCGGTATCAGCAATAGTAGGGAGATACCGATGCCAATGAGGCCGGCTGCAAAACCGATAATCAGGGTCTCCGCATTGAAGATATTGGCAATGTTGCGCTGCGATGCGCCAATACTGCGCAGGATGCCAATCTCTTTCGTTCGCTCCAGAACCGAGATATAGGTGATGATGCCGATCATAATAGACGATACTACCAGAGAAATGGCCACAAAGCCGATCAACACGTAGCTAATCATGTTGATGATGGTAGTTATCGAAGAGATCATCTGGCCTACAATATCCGTATAACTGATGGTCATATCTTCTCGCCCCGCCGCTATCTGAGCAGCGTTATATTCATCAATAATGGCCTCAATCTCGTCTTTGGCCTGGAAAGAGAGCGGGTAAAGGTTAATGACCGCCGGCCGCTCCTTGTCTACCACCCCTATGGCCTTGAGGTTATCTTCATAGGAGGCGGAGCCACCGGCGCGGGCGCGAATCTGCTCCCCAAAAATGCGCAAAATCTCTTCCTCTGGCATAGCCAAGCTCATGGCCTGAAATTGCTGCTGTTCCTGGGGCGACAACTGGCCTATGAACTCTTGAATATCCTCCATGGTCAGGCTTTCCACATAACTATCGATATCAAATGGCAAATTGGTGAAGACATTCGTTTCTGGATCGGCCAACTGCGCTTTGGCAATTTCGCTGTTATTGTTGCCTTGCACCACGTAGTCGGTCAGGGCAGAGGTATAAGCAACGGTACCGGTTATGGAAGCGGCACTTACCTCCGGTTTTGGCCGCAGTATACCCACTACTTCTAGTTCTAAAGCATCGTTGATCAGGTCAACCATATATTGCTCATCATCGCGCATATCCTTCCAGGTGTCAGTCGCCTCATCATATTGATAGTAGTCGGCGTTGAGTACCAATTTGAAAGTGGTGCCTAGAATCTCTTCATAGGTAAAGGATACCTGTTCCGGCTTCTCCACCTCTTCGCCGTCGGCTACCGCCTCGGCCATTGCCTTGTATTCTTCCGGGTCCATCAGCCCGATGGCGTAGAGAGCCATATCGCTGATCTCGTTGTTCCGATCCACCACAATTACTACTTCGTCGTGGGCATCTTCAGCTGGGAAACGTCCGGCTAGCACGTCATATTGTGACTCCAGCAACGCCCTATTGCCCAGCATCTCTTGAAAAACGCTAAAATGCCCCACGCCACTCATGCCTGGCATACCAAAGCTACCTGCGCGTCCTCTGCCACCTCTAGTAAACAACTCGCTAGGGTTAAGCTGGAGAACACCGTCGGTGGTATCCGAACTGTAAATCTGTAAATCCAGATCATATCCGTATTGAATCGAGGAGACATAATCGAGGATATCGGTTTGTCCGCTCTCGATGTAGTCCTTAAAAGCCCTTAAATCATTGGTTTTCGTTACCGTACTCATGGAGGATAGTAGATTGGTAGCAATATTATTGGAATAGACCTTGTCCCGATCATGTTCCACCTTATCGGGCCTATTTTGCTCCATCAAAGTAGAGATCATGGAGTTCATATCCACGCTTTCGCGTTCAATACTGATCGGATACGTAGATAAGGTATCTTTCTGTACGTCCCGAATATAGGCATTCATACCACTGGAAAGGGCTAATATCAGCGCGATACCGATAATGCCAATGCTACCGGCGAAGGAGGTGAGGATGGTTCTAGCCATTTTCGTTCGCAAGTTATTCAGGCTCAAGGACAGAGCCGTAAGAAAGGACATGGATGTCCTGCCCATACTTTTGTGCTCTGGCTCTGACCTATCCTCCTCATCGAGTATGTAGGGATCCGAGTCGTCAATTACCCTCCCGTCGCGCAAGCGTATGATGCGAGTTGCGTATTTGTTGGCCAACTCCGCATTATGGGTCACCATGATGACCAGCCGATCTTGGGCTACTTCCTTAAGCAAATCCATAACCTGCAGACTTGTTTCGCTATCCAACGCGCCTGTAGGTTCATCGGCCAGCAGGATATCCGGGTTGTTCACGAGAGCACGGGCAATAGCCACTCGCTGCATTTGCCCTCCCGACAGTTGATTAGGCTTCTTGTGGAGCTGGTCACCCAGACCTACCTTCTCCAGCGCTTCCTTGGCCCGCCGGGTGCGTTCCGCCTTGGAAATACCAGAAAGGGTCAATGACAGCTCCACATTGGCCAGTACGGAAAGATGGGGAATTAGGTTATAGCTTTGAAAGACGAAACCGATAGTATGGTTGCGATAAGCGTCCCAATCCCGATCGGTGTACTGTTCGGTTGATATACCATTGATGATGATATTGCCACTGTCGTAACGGTCAAGCCCACCAATAATATTTAATAGCGTCGTTTTGCCCGATCCGCTGGGCCCCAGAATGGCAACAAATTCGTTGTCTCGTAAATTCAACGTCACGTCATCTAGGGCCGTTTGCACCAAATCGCCGGTGATATATCGCTTGCTTACATTCTTTATCTCTAGCATTCCAAACCTCCTTATCATCCATTTCCAACTTCAGCATTCCCCTAGAGCACGAGAAAATGCTCAAGCTAACTGACTGACCGGTCAGTCAGACCTATGGTTAGTATAAGCTTTCTACTATCCAAAAGCAAGGAAGCAGCCCTTTGAGTTCTGTTCACCTTTCGTAACCAAAATTAAAGGGGCTGTCGCAAAACAGTTTTGCAACAGCCCCAGCCTATCGGCGCATCATAAACCATTTATCTCCTGGTCTAAAGCCACCTTTCTCATAAAACCCATTGGCGATACCGCTGAGCCGGATACTGCTTGCTTTGGGCCGGCAGCGGGCCACGGTGGCGGCTACAAGCATGTGCCCAATCCCCCTGCCTTGATAGGCAGGATGGACAAAGAACCAGTCCAAATCTGCCTCCCGGATCAGCACGGTAGAGTTCCTGCATCCGGGCAATAAACTCTTGTTTTTCACTAAACATATTTGCTACCCTCTCGTACCGCCAGCCTGCTTAACTCGTGCTGCTGGAGAAAAGCCCGTACCCACTCGGGATTAGTCTTGCTATAATCCCGCAGGGCCCAACCGATAGCTTTTTGAATAAAAAACTCTTGGTCGTCCCGATTTTCTAGAATAGCTCGTTCCAGCCAGTGGGTATCGGTGGCGTCTTTCCATAGCAGTTGTAGGGTTATAGCCACCCGCCGCTGCCAAATAGATTCGCTGGCCAGTAAAACCTGCATCACCTGGTCCAGATATTCTCTATGTTCCTTCACCCATAGAGACATGGGCTTACGCAACGCATCCACCGAATCCCACCAGGCATTCCTATCAATCAGTGGGTACATAAATTGAAACTCGTCATAAGTAAAGCGGCGATAGTTGCGTTCTAGCAAATCGATGGCCAGATAATGGCACTCCCGCTGGGGCTGTTCATACAACTCTTCAACTAATGCCAACACCTCATCGAGGGGAGCTGTTCTCGAATCCTTCAGTAACTGCCTAGTAAGAGCTCGCCGTTCCGGCTGATTGATACCGAAAAAGACAAACCTATTCTTCATGTAGGCCGCCATCTGTTGGGCCTTCTCCGGGTCAGCCACCTGCTGGAAAAGGGCGAGAATATCAGCTGAACAGGTAAACATAGAATCGCCTCCCTGGTTCTATGTAGTAATTATATCCAACCCTTTTTGGAACAGGATTGGTTGGATCAGAGGGTAGGTCAGCGATTCGGGTAGTTGGGCTGACAAAGCTACCTGTCCAATTTCCGACTGGGGCAGTGGGGCAAACTCCTCGATTTCCGCATAGAATACGCGACCAAAGGTGGTGACTTGTCCTTGTATACGGGTCACCGAATAATCAAATAGGGGGCGCATGATGAAGGATTTGGCCCCCGTCTCCTCCCACAGCTCCCGCGCTGCCGCCTGACTAAGCGACTCATCAGCTTCGCGGCGCCCGCCGGGCAGTTCCCAGGTTTCCCGCTTCTTATGCTTCACAAAGACCCACTTTTCTTGAAACTTGGCCACTACTGCCACGAACTGTATGGCCTCATCGGCTACGGCTCCTAGATGAAGTATGTCTGTGCGCAATGCTTGACCACCTCTTAACAAGAAGGCCAGTTGAGAGGAACCAAAATCTCAACTGGCTCGCAACTATTCAGGCTGAGAAAGTATCCTATTTATGCAAATATATTTTGCCCACCTTAGCCATCTTGGCGATTCTTTCTTCCGCCATCCGGTTGGCTGCCACATGGGTCGGAATGTCATCTCTCTTAGCGATAGCGAGCAGCCGCTTAACGCTGTCATAGATGTTAGCAGCCCGACTCATGGCCCTATCCTTATTATAACCTTTCAGCTCTTCGAATACATTGATCACGCCACCCGCATTTATCACGAAGTCGGGTACGTAGAGTATTCCCTTTTCTTTTAGCATGTCGCCATGCTTGTCTTCGGCCAACTGGTTATTGGCAGAGCCAGCAACAATCTTGCATTTGAGCTGTTCAACGGTGAAATCGTTAATAATCGCGCCCATGGCACAAGGAGCAAAAATGTCACACTCTACCGAATAGATTTCGTCGGGAGCAACAGCGGTGGCGCCCATTTCGTTAACCACCTGCTCGATTCTCTCTTTCTTAATATCGGTAACAATCAACTTGGCTCCGGCATCATGGAGGAATTTGCAGACATGATAGCCAACGGCACCTAGTCCTTGCACGGCTACAACTTTACCCGTCAGGTCATCACTGCCGTATACCTCGTTAGCAGCTGCTAAAATACCTCTAAACACACCAAAAGCTGTTACAGGAGATGGGTCGCCGCTCTTGCCTTCCAAGCCGACGACAAAATCGGTCTCATCGTTGACATAGGCCAAGTCTTGGGTCTTGATGTTCATATCTTCTGCGGTTATGTATCTGCCACCCAGGCCTTCAACGAATCTACCGAAAACCCTAAACAGCTCTTCACTCTTTAATTTATCCGGATCCCCAATTATAACTGCCTTGCCGCCCCCTAAATTGAGGCCGGCGGCCGCACTCTTATAGGTCATACCGCGAGCTAGCCTTAAAACGTCAACAATTGCATCCTCTTCCGATTCATAATTCCAGAAACGAGTACCGCCTAACGCCGGGCCTAAGGTTGTATCATGGATAGCTATGATAGCCTTAAGACCGGTGCTTTTGTCCTGGCAAAAAACCAATTGCTCATAATCGTATTGTTCTAACAATTCAAATATCCTCACCAATAGTCCTCCTTTGCAATTTATTTGAAAAATCTCCTTTCATTTATTCATTATAAATCTATACCCAAAAGTATGCAATAAAGTGTTTTCATAGAGGGTATCGGATGGGGCTTAGCGAAAGCTTGAGGGACCAATAGGCAAACTAAGGAGTGAACAAATTGAAAGGATTGAATCTGCGAAGCGAGATTATGGAGCTTATTTCCACCGCTGTATCTAAATCGCAACGTCCGGAACTTTTCCGCCAACCCTTGGTGGGTTTTTCGGCTGCTGATGATCCTTGCTATGGACAACTAACAGAAATTGTTGGTCCCTGGCATCTGCGCCCCCAGGATATTCTGCCGCAGGCAAAAACCATCGTCTCCTTTTTCATCCCCTTTTCTGAACAAGTGGTGTTGAGCAACCGCGGGCAAGACCGTCCTTCGCCCGCCTGGGCCGAGTCCTATGTAGAAGCCAATAAGCTTATAAACCACATTTCCGAAGAGATAATTGACTTTTTACAGAGCAAGGGGATCGGGGCGGCCACTGTCAGGGCTACGCACACCTACGACGAGAGCACTCTTCAGGCCGGCTGGTCCCACAGAAGTGCGGCCTATATTGCCGGCTTGGGCAGATTTGGCGTCAATCGAATGCTGATCACCCCCGTAGGCTGTGCCGGTAGATATGGCAGCGTCTTTATCGAAGCAGAAATCACACCCGACACCCGCCCCCAGGACGAGTACTGTCTCTATTACCAAGATGGTAG
>JAMNZE010000141.1:0-2392 GCA_023622465.1 Bacillota bacterium
GGTGTGCGCGTAATTAAAGCCCAAGAGGAAGAAAGGCGCCGTGTAGCCCGTGACATCCATGATGGGCCGGCTCAAACTCTAGCCAGTGTGGTGCTGCGGGCCGAGATTTGCGAGAAGCTACTGGATGCGGATACCGAACAGGTGCGGCAAGAACTACGTAACCTGAAGGATCTGGTGCGGGCTAGTCTGCAGGATATACGTAAGATCATCTATGATTTGCGGCCCATGGCCCTCGACGATTTAGGCTTGGTGCCGACCTTACGTCGCTTTGTCATGGAGTTCAATAAGCGTTCTACCACCAACGTGGAGTTTGTTGTCATCGGCTACGAAAAGCGTCTGCCAGCCCATGTGGAAGTCGGCGTATTTCGCATCGTTCAAGAGGCCCTCAATAATATCAGTCAGCATGCTAATGCCCAAAATGCTATAGTTAAAGTGGAGTTCGAAACGAAAGCTCTAGGGGTCCTAATTAAAGACGATGGCTGCGGTTTTGACGTGACCGAAACGCTCCACCGGGAAGGTGACCATTTTGGTTTGTTGAGCATGCGTGAGCGGGCCGAATTGCTACAAGGGACTTGGCAAATTAGTTCAGCTAGTGGTCAGGGGACGAGAATTCTTGTAAGGGTCCCCATCAAGGAGGCGGATTAGTCATGTGCATCGACATACTGATAGTGGACGACCATAAGTTATTTCGCAAAGGATTGCGTCGCATCTTAGAGCTGGAGCCCGACTTCCGTATTGTGGGCGAAGCCGGCAATTCGGTGGAAGCCATGTCGGCCTTAAACGAAGTTCACCCCGATGTCATCCTGATGGATATCAATATGCCGGGGGGCAGCGGTATTGAGGCCACGCGGCTCATAAAGGCCCGCTATCCGGAAGTCAACATCCTGGTATTAACTATTCATGACGATACGGAATACTTGTTTGAAGTGGTGCGGGCGGGGGCTTCCGGTTATCTGCTCAAAGATGTGGAGCCCCTGCGTTTGTGCGAGGCAATTCGCACCATTGCCGCCGGCGGATCGGTGGTCAATCCCGGCTTGGGGGATAAACTTATGAAGGAGTTTGCTCGCCTTTCTGAGCAGCCGGCGGCTACTAGCGAGACGATAGTACAACAGCAGCAACTATTAAGTCCTCGGGAACTGGAAGTGCTAAACCTAATGGCTCAAGGATATAGCAACATGCGTATCGCCACCGAACTGTTTATCAGCGAAAAGACGGTAAAGAATCATGTCAGTAGTATCTTGCGTAAGTTGGATGTAAAGGATCGGACCCAGGCTGTTGTCCAGGCAGTAAAGCTTAATTTAGTTAGTATCAAATAAATTAGCACATTACGGGCCGTTTACATACTATATAGCACCCCCAATCTGTTGTGGAAGAGGTGGTGCTATGTTTTGGGTCACACTCGTCGGTGTGATTTTATTAGTGGCTTGGGTAGTATGGGTCTTATACATAGTTAATCCGGAACGACAGGTGGCGGTCAGCATAATGCTCAAGGTGGAGCAGGCCGAGGCTTGGCTAGATCCGTTCCTGCGCACGGCCTGCCATTTGTTTTCTCGGGTGGGTCATTTGCGTCTTTTAGAGATATGGGTTTTAGCCGTCGATGAGGGGAAAAACGAGCAGCAGATAGTAGAACGCTTACGAAGAACCCATCCGGCCCTCTATTTCCAAGCTGGGGTAAGCGATGTGGGTGACATTTTAGCCCGTGCCCGGGGGCAAGTTCTTTGGTACTTCGATATGGTCGAACATAATTCCCCCCTATCCACTTTGCAGGCTTTAGAGCAGTTGCTATTGCCATCAGGTCCTATGTCGCCTGGGTCTACGGTCCTAGAAAAAAGTCCTATATAAAATTTGGTAAATACAGCGTTTTGAGCCCCTTGTATCATTTGCCTCTGTCGAAATTTGTGTTAATATGTTGCCAGAAAGCAAACACCAGATGAACAACCCCAAATACCCCAAATTACCCAAGGTTAGGAGCAGTGCTATGGAGTTGTGGCGGAAGCCCCCCAAGCTATTTTCGCAGCAACCTAGCAGCTCCTAGAAATTTCACCAGCCCTACTTACAGCCCACAAGTAGGGCTCTTTTTTTTGCCCTACCGGCGATGCTTATCGGTTAGAAGCAGGAGTTTGCCCTACCCACGTTTAACAAATGATTGATGGGGCGGGGTAACCGCCTCACCTATTATGAGGGTAAAGGAGGTGGTGGCGATGGAACAGCTGGTAGGCAGCGTGGAGCGTATCACTTTCCGTAACGAAGAAAATTTTTACTCGGTGGTACGTCTGCGTTGTAAAGAAGAACCGGACTTGGTAACAGCTGTGGGCATCTTTCCCCAACTGGCGGTGGGGGAAAGGTTGCAAATGCAAGGGGAATGGACAACGCACCCCCAATATGGGCGGCA
>JAMNZE010000075.1:0-2380 GCA_023622465.1 Bacillota bacterium
ACCAGCTACGAGGATACCCATTTTTGTAAACCTCACATAGAATATTATGCAGAAATTCTGCAGCGGCTAGGAGCTAGGGCAGAGGAATGTGTGCATATCGGGAATGACATGGAGGAAGATTGGCCCGCATCGCAAATAGGTATACCGGTGGCTATTGTGGAAGATTGCCTGATTAACCCTCACAACAAGCCTTTTGCCGCTTGCCATTTTCACGGTAGTCTAGAAGAACTGGCCCAGTGGTTAGATAGAAAGCCTTAAGGGAGGTTATAAAGTGAGTAAGTTAAACTTAGACGCAATGGGTTTTGCCACCAAGGCCATTCATGGGGGACATCAAGAGAACGCAGCTGGTGCCTTGGTTACACCAATTTACCAAGCATCTACCTTTGTTTTTGATTCGGCCGAGCAGGGTGGGCGGCGCTTTGCTTTAGAAGAGGACGGCTATATTTATACTCGCCTAGGCAATCCCAACGCAACCGAACTGGAGCAGAAAATAGCCTTACTAGAAGGGGCAGAAGCTGCTCTGGCCACCGCTTCAGGTATGGGTGCTATCACTTCCGCCTTTTGGACAGCCCTCAAAGCTGGTGACCATGTGGTTGCTGCCGACACCCTCTATGGTTGTACCTTTGCCTTTATCAATCACGGCTTGACTCGTTATGGGGTCGATGTTACCTTTGTAGACGTGACGGACCCGGAAAATGTGCGTCAAGCTTTGCGTCCCAACACCAAGGTAGTCTACTTAGAGTCGCCGGCTAACCCCACCATGGATATTGCCGACATTGAAACCATCAGCAAGCTGGCCCATTCGATAGAGGGTTGCCTCGTATTTGTCGACAATACCTATTGCACTCCCTACCTACAGAGACCCATTGAGTTAGGGGCCGACGTAGTTTTGCATTCGGCCACCAAGTACTTAAATGGCCATGGCGATGTTATCGCCGGTATTGTGGCCGGTAAAAAAGAATTTATCGATCAGGTTCGGCTTTTTGGCATCAAGGATATGACTGGTTCCGTACTCAGCCCCTTTGATGCCTATTTAATCTGTCGCGGCCTGAAGACACTGGCCTTGCGCATGGAAAAACACTGCGCCAATGCTATGCAAGTGGCCCAGTTTCTAGAGAGCCATCCCGCCGTCGATGTGGTCTATTATCCCGGCTTAAAGAGTTTCCCCCAATACGAGTTGGCAAAGAAGCAAATGAAGCTACCGGGTGCCATGATAGCCTTTGAATTGAAGGGCGGCGTGGAAGAAGGCAAGAAACTGATGAACAATGTACAGCTCTGCACCCTGGCTGTCAGCTTAGGAGATACGGAGACGCTAATTCAACACCCCGCATCCATGACCCATTCTCCCTACACTAAAGAAGAAAGGGAGGCCGCCGGTATCCCGGATGGGCTGGTTCGGCTGTCGGTGGGGTTGGAGGATGTGGAAGATATCATCGCCGATCTCAAGGCCGTCTTAGATACACTGGTTTAGGATTGATATTGGCTGCGGGATGAGCTTAGCATCGAAACCTCTTCCCCCTGAGGTAGAATCCCGTAGCCTACTATTTAAACCATACAAGGGCTGCGCAGAGTATTTTGCGACGGCCCTTTATGTTATACATTACAATTAAGGAAATGAGTGAAAGTAGTTGGCTGAAAGAGCATATGACAGAGCTTTGCAAATCAAGACCATCGGTATAAGAGAGTGGAAAGATCCATCGCTGGATTTCAACCGTTATGAAGCCACTCCCTATCGGGCCCTGGATATACTTTTTCAACACTATAAGCTCAGAAAAACCGATCAGGTAGTAGATTTCGGTTGTGGGCGTGGCCGAGTAGCCTTTTATATTCACGACCGTTTCCAGGTGCCAGTCACCGGGATAGAGGCTAACGATTTAACCTATGAAGAAGCACTGTTGAACAAGGCCCGCTATAGGCAACGGGCCAAACATATTAAAGCGCCCCTGCGCTTTGAGTTTGGATTGGCGGAACACTATCAGGTGAAGCCCACAGAGAACTGTTTCTATTTCTTTAACCCCTTTGCGGCCAGCACCTTTAAAAAGGTGGTGGATAATATTTTGCAATCGGTGGCGGAAGCTCCGCGGCCCGTTGATATCATCCTCTATTATCCGCTGCCCAAATATAAGAAAATCCTGCAGAAAGGTTCTCCCTTCCGGCTATTAAACAAAATTAAAGTGCCGCGGGCTCAGGATCCGTTAGAAAAGTTCTTGATTTATAGGCATGATAAGCATGATTAGTGTTGTGGGACTGTCGCAAAAGCAGTTGCGATAGCCTTGTGATGTCTGCGGGGGGCCGTGGTCATACTAGAGCGCCTGTGCCCAACACGCTGTGCGTATGACCAACGGCCCTGTGGCTAGAGTCTAGGAGGACTTAAAAGCCA
>JAMNZE010000110.1:0-2379 GCA_023622465.1 Bacillota bacterium
GCAAGCGGCAGCCAACATTATGGCCGGCTTGTTTATGGGCGAGTCGTTACTCTTAGCGGAAGCCGGTGCCCAAATCGGCGCCATGCAGGTAGCTATTACAGCTTCTATTACCCAGCTGCCCTTCTTTGTGGCTGCTTGCGACTACACCATTATCGGTGAAGAGCTTTTTGCCGCCGGTGCTTATGTGTCGCAGGACAAGGTTAAGCTGGGCGGTATTGCGGCCCAAGACTACTTTAAGCTGGCGGTAATGGCTGTAATTTTGCTGGGTACCATTTTCTCTTCCGCTGGCAGCAGCATCATTCAAGATATCCTGCTCAAGTAGATATCAAATACGGCTTTACGCCCTACAAGGAGGTGTAATCGGTGCGCAAGGAAATACCTTTGCTTATTACTTTTGTGGTAGCTATCATCGTCATGCTCAGCCAAATGACAACCGGGCCCTTGCCGGTGATCTTTAAGGATCATATCAGCCCGTGGATGACAATCGTCTCCGCCTTTGCGATCGGCTTGGCGTCGGTTAACTTAACCCGGGTTCATGGTAGAAAAATAGCCCGTAAGAGTGAAGGCTGGGTTTACAGCGTCATTCTATTGGTTACCATGGCCATCTATGCTGGCTTACGGGCCTACGTGGAGATTAACCCCAGCGACGCGGCGGCCGCTGAGACCTATGCTAATATTTATAACTATATCCTCTCGCCCCTGTCATCGGGTATTTGGGCCTGCTTAGCCTTCTACGTGGCCTCGGCTTCTTACCGTGCTTTCCGGGCTAGAAGCTTTGAAGCCACTATTTTATTAATCTCGGCAGTGGTGGTCATGTTAGGAGCGGCTCCTGTAGGGGCACAAATTTGGAGCAAATTCCCGGCAATCCAACAATGGTTGCTAAACGTCCCCAATATGACTGGACAACGGGGTATCGTTATTGGCGCGGCCATTGGTAGTTTTGTTACAGCATTGCGAGTTCTGTTGGGTATCGAACGTGGCCATCTGGGTGGTTCCCAATAGGATCATAGCTAGAAGAAAGGAGGTGCCTGCAACATGAATTGGGTAGAGAGAATGCAAACAATTGACCGCCGGATTATTTATGTCTTACTACTGGTTGTCTGTATCTTTCCCCTGGTGAAACCCCTCGGGATTCCGTTACAGATAAGCCCGATGACCTACGACGTTTACAATATTATTGAAGGCTTAGACCCAGCAACGGATAAGGTTCTGCTTTCCTTCGACTATGGCCCGGGGGCCGGACTGGACGCCCATGTGGTCCCGGTGGCTGTGGTTGAACACTTGGCACAGCGGGGCATTAAATGGGTTAGCGTTTCCTTTAGCCCGGAGGGGCCGATGATGGCTGACCAGATAATTGCCGACTTAGAATCCCGCGGCTTTGAATATGGAAAGGATTTTGCTAACCTGGGCTATTTGGCCGGTGAAGAAAACGCCATTCGTCTTTTTGCCCTAGACTGCTTGACTATTTCTACGGACACTAGGGGCAACAAGACCGCCGATTTGCCGGTTATGCAAGGCATCAAGACGGTAAAGGATTTTGCCTTTGTGCATCAGTTTACGTCGGATGACCCGGCAAAATGGATTCGTCAGGTTGTTGACCCGATGGGCATTGATTTTGCGGTAGGCATTGTTACCGTTAGCGTGCCTTCGGCTATGCCTTACTACAACTCAGGACAACTCAAAGGCCTCCTGGGAGGTCTAAGAGCTGCTGCCGAGTATGAAACCCTAATCAACAGACCGGGACGCCCCGTGGCCATGATGGACGCCCAGTCGATGGCCCACCTGTTGATTATCGGGTTTATTATTATAGGTAACGTCGGTTACTTCCTAAGTAAGAAGCAAGGCTAGAACATGCTTATCGTTATAGGGAGGTGAGAAAATGAGTCTTTCCACGAATATATGGCACTGGACGGCTGCCTTCTGTATTCTCGGTATGTGGACCTTCTTATACAAGGAGAACCCAATTTTCCGGGTGGCAGAGCACGTTTTCGTAGGCAGCACCGCTGGCCATGCTATCGGGATGGCTATTGGTAATATACATCGCTACGGTTGGAATCCGTTGGTTCATCACCAGCAATTATTACTCTTAGTACCATTGGTATTAGGTATTATGCTATATGCCCGTTTCTTCCCGAAAATTGCTTGGATGAGCCGCTGGCCAGTAGCCTTCTTAGTTGGTGTGGGTACCGGTCAATCGATCTATACTTCTCTGCGTACGCAGGTTATTAACCAGAGTATAGGCGCAATGGCCACCCTACCGGGAGCCACCACCGGCGAAACGATTAATGGGCTGATTGGTTTAATCGGACTCTTAGCGGTTATATCCTACTTCCTATTCTCCATTCCGAGATCGAAGCCGCTGGAGGGCTTCTCCAGGCT
>JAMNZE010000052.1:0-3240 GCA_023622465.1 Bacillota bacterium
TTGTGCCGGTTTGGCCGAGTATTTGGGCGTTGATGCCACCCTCATTCGCTTAGCCTTTGTCATTTTGACATTCATGGGTGGCAGCGGTCTCTTTGCCTATCTGATAGCGGCCATCGTCATGCCCGAAAAGGGGGTAGAAAATGGCCGCTGGCAACCCACCGGCGATGATGGAACCTTTTATGATGCCACTACGGTGGACACGGGGACAGATGGGGAACCCAAGTCCAAGTCCCCATCAATGCGCAGCAACACCCAGGCTCTGCTGGCCTACATTCTTATCGGTATTGGTAGCTATATGCTGATCGATAGGTACGTAAATTGGTATCGCATAGTCCGCTATATAAGGCCCTACTGGCCCGTGATTATCGTTATCGGTATAGGCCTACTGCTAAATAGCAGTCGCAAGGCATAAAAAAAGCGCCGCTGGGGCGCTTTTTTTGTGCCTTGCTCGGTAGGGATAAAGGGGCTGCATCTCCTGCGGGCGCAGTTAGTGTATTCGTAAGCAGAGTAAATGGGGTAATCCACCACGCTTGAGGAATATCTGTAGGGGGCGCCCGGTGGTCGCCCCAGTTTTGTACAGGGCGCCCGCTGACCGGAGATTAAATCTCCATGATAATCGGCAGAATCATAGGCCGACGCTTGGTGCGGCCCGGTGGTCGACCCGGTTTTGTGCAGGGCGCCCGCTGACCGGAGATTAAATCTCCATGATAATCGGCAGAATCATAGGCCGACGCTTGGTGCGCTCATAGAGGAAGCTGCCCAAAACGTCTCTAGCCGCCGACTTGAGGGTGATGATGTCGGGGCCGGCTTTAATGGTGCGGGAGTTCTTGTCGATGGTGACTACCACCACCAGCACCCCGTCTAGCGACAGCTGTTGCCGGTCACGCAATACCACATTCCCCACATCGCCAATGCCCAGGCCATCCACCAATACTATACCCGCCTGTACCCGTCCGGCAATGCGGGCGCCACGGGCATCAAACTCTAGAATTTCACCGTTAGTCAGCGTAAACACATTCTCCCGAGGCACGCCCACTTCCTCCGCCAAGGCGGTGCAGGCCGTCAGGTGGCGATACTCCCCGTGGAAGGGCACCACATAACGGGGGCGTACCAAGTTCATCAGTAGCTTGAGTTCCTCTTGGCTGGCATGGCCCGACACGTGCACATCGGCGGTGCCTTGGGCAATCACATGGGCACCGGCGCGGGCTAAGCCATCGATAACCCGGTTGACCAGCTTTTCATTGCCGGGCACCGGCGTTGACGAGAGAATCACCGTGTCTCCCGGCACAACGTTAATGAAATTATGACTCTGTTGCGCCATACGGGTTAAACCCGACAACGGCTCTCCTTGGCTACCGGTGGAAAGGACCAGAATCTTATGAGCCGGCAGCTTAGTGATTTCTTCCGGTTCTAAATAGATGTCTTCAGGAAATTGCAGATATCCCAGCTCTGAGCTGATGCGTATATTGTTGATCAAACTGCGACCAACGACCGTCACCTTGCGGCCATAATCACGGGCCACATCGAAGGCTTGCTGAATGCGGTGAATATTGGAGGCGAAGGAAGCCATGATGATCCGATCCCGCGTTTTATTAAAGATCTCGTCAAAGGTGCGACCGACAATCCGTTCCGATTGGGTGTACCCGGGCCGGTGGGCGTTGGTGGAGTCGCAAAATAGGGCCAAGACCCCATTCTTGCCGTATTCGGCCAGGGTTTGATAGTCGGCAACCCGGCCATCCACTGGCGTTTGGTCGAACTTAAAGTCGCCACTATGGATAATTACGCCCAGAGGCGTTTCGATGGCCAGCGCCACGCTATCAGGAATGCTATGGTTCATATGGATAAAGCGCACTTTGAAATGTCGGCCTAAGGAAATGTGGTCTCCCGCCTTCACTTCCCACAGCTTGGCTGTCAGCTGGTGTTCTTCCAGCTTGTTCTGCAAAATTCCCAGGGTGAGGCGTGCCCCATAAACCGGCACATCTATTTCTTTCAGAACAAAGGGGACCGCCCCAATATGGTCTTCATGTCCGTGGGTGAGAACGATACCGCGTATCTTCTTCTTGTTTTCCACTAGATAAGAAATATTGGGGATGACGAAATCAATGCCGAGCATTTCGTCTTCCGGAAATTTGAGACCCGCATCAATTACTATAATGTCGTTGCGACATTCGACGGCGAACATATTCTTGCCGATCTCGCCGATTCCTCCCAAAGGGATCACTTGTACTTTTGTGTCATTTGTCACGATCAAAACTTACCTCTTTCTCTTCATTTTCTTTTCACGACCTTGTTCTCATTAGTGTTACCACCACTCGCCCCCGGTAGGCACTCAAAGCTACGTTAGCTTATTCTAACATATTTCCCTAGTAACCAGAAGTCGGTGGGTGACGACGGCTTCCTAAAAAAAGCAAAAAAAATCGTTGCGTAAAACAAGGAATTGTAGCTAGTTATGTCGAAGTTGCGAGAGTGCAGGAATAGAACTGGCGTTTTCCTGGCAGCTGCCTCGAGGGCAGAGGGCTAGGAGCATGACAAAAAATTGACAGCATTTAGTGCCTTAGATGCAAGAAAGAAGGTGGGTTAGCATGCTCGAGCTCTATGCCGTGACGAAAATCTATGCCAACGGAGTAGTAGCCTTACGAGATGTTGACTTAAAAATCAATAAGGGCGAATTCGTGTTTATCGTAGGGCCCAGTGGGGCCGGAAAGACAACTTTAACCCGCCTGATACTGGCGGAGGAGAAACCGACAAAAGGCCAGATCATCGTGAATAACAAGGTGGTCAACGAGCTGAAACGCAGCGAAATTCCCTACCTGCGACGGCAGATCGGCACCGTTTTTCAGGATTTCCGCCTGATGAATAACTGGACTGTGGAAGAGAACGTATCCTTTGCAATGAAGGTTGTCGAAGCCTCTGGACGCGCCATACGTAAACGGGTGCCCGAGGTGCTGGAGATGGTGGGACTGGCCAACAAGGCAAAACATCTACCCACCCAGTTATCCGGTGGTGAGCAGCAGCGGGTGGCTCTAGCCCGTGCCATCGTCAATCAGCCCTATATATTATTAGCCGACGAGCCGACGGGTAACCAAGAATATCGTGGACGAAATGCGCAAGCGGGTGATTGCACTGGAAGGCGGGCGCATTGTGCGAGATGAACATAGGGGGGCTTACGGTAATGAAAATTAGAACTCTAGCCTACTTTACCGGACAAGCCTTCAGCAGTATGCGGCGTAACAGTTGGAT
>JAMNZE010000058.1:0-15388 GCA_023622465.1 Bacillota bacterium
AGGTGACAGGGTTTATTGGCAATTGGAGCGGGTGATGGGAATCGAACCCACGCTGCTGGCTTGGGAAGCCAGTGCTCTACCACTGAGCTACACCCGCATAGGGCAGCATAGACTAGATGAAGATTAGCCTGCTAACTCTTATATAATAGCATGCAATATGGAATTCTGCAAGACGGCTGCCGGAGAAAGCTCGTCTTCGCCTGCCAGTGCTACGCCTGCTTATATCTTAAGCAATCTGCGAAATTTTACTCTACTCTCAAACAAAAAAAGCTCCCCGCGCTGAGGAGCCATTCGACAAATCTGGAGCCGGCGAAGGGACTCGAACCCCCGACCTACTGATTACGAATCAGTTGCTCTACCACTGAGCTACGCCGGCTTATTTTACAAAATAAATATTAGCACATGGGCGGCATAAAGGCAATGGTTTTTCCTCCCCCCTTCTACTAGCGCGGGGATTGCCCGTTCGGAAGCGCAGCGCCTTAAAAAAACAGATGCATGGGTTTTAGCCCCATGCATCTGATACTTTTAAAATTATGGCGGTGCCGAAGGGAATCGAACCCTCGATCTCCGGCGTGACAGGCCGGCATGTTAACCGCTACACCACGGCACCGCGAATGGTGACCCCAGGGGGATTCGAACCCCCGTCTCCAGCGTGAAAGGCTGGTGTGTTAACCGCTTCACTATGGGGCCATTCGCTAGCTATATTACAACACCTAATGTTAGATTGTCAAGCTATCAGTTTTTGGTACGTTCTAATATAGAACGGGCCATATGCACTCCAGCGGCGGAAGCTTGGGCTAAGCCGCGGGTAACTCCGGCGCCATCACCACCGGCAAAGAGGCCGGTAATGGCTGTTTCCAACTGGTCAGACAGCTCTACCCGCGAGGAATAGAATTTCACTTCCACTCCATACAGCAGGGTGTGGCGGGAGTATACGCCGGGAGCTATCTTATCGAAGGCGGCCAGCATTTCTAGGAGCGACTGCAGGAAGCGGTATGGTAAGACTAAGCTCAAGTCGCCGGGAGTGGCTTCCGGTAAGGTTGGACGTACCAGCCCCCGGGCGATACGTTCGGGCGTGGAACGGCGTCCATCCAGCAGGTCGCCTAAACGCTGTACCAGTACGGTGCCGCCTAACATATTGGCTAAACTGGCTATATATTTGCCGTAACTAATGGGTTCCCGGAAGGGTTCGGTAAAGCTTTTGCTAACCAAGAGGGCAAAGTTGGTGTTGTCGGTCTTCTTGTGGGCATAACTGTGGCCGTTGACCGTCAACAGCCCCGCATTATTCTCCACCACCACCTGACCGTAGGGATTCATACAGAAGGTGCGCACCTGGTCATCAAAGGTGGGCGAATAATAAATTAGCTTGGACTCGTAAACGATATCGGTCAGGTGGCTGAGTACGGCCGCCGGTACCTCCACCCGCACTCCAATATCCACCGGGTTGGTACGGGCCGGCAAGCCTAAGCGCTGGGCCTCCTTGGCAAACCATTCGGAGCCTTCACGCCCAGGGGCAGCAATCACATAGCGGGCATAGAGCTTTTCGCCGTTGGCCAACTCCACACCTTGGATTTCATTGTCTTCTACCAACAGGGATTTAACGGGCGTGAGAGTTCTGACTTCCACGCCTCGGTCGGCTAGGGCATGGCGCATACCGGCCAGTATTTTATAGGCCCGATCGGTGCCCAGGTGGCGTACTACTGCCGGGATCAACTGCAGCTCGGCGGCGGCAGCCTGACGCTGGATTTCTCTAATCCGTTCTTTATCGGACCCGTGCACATGGACCGGTGCACCAAACTGCAGATAAATTTGGTCTATATAATCAATCAGCTCTCTTAATTTTGCTTCACCGATATAATCACCTAGCCAACCACCAAAGTCGGTAGTTAGGGTCAATTTGCCATCACTAAAAGCGCCTGCACCACCCCAGCCGGATACGATAGCACACGGCTGACAATGGAGGCAGGCTTGGCCCGAACTGGCTAGATGGCAGTAGCGGGCATTGATATCCCGCCCCTTTTCCAGCATGAGTATTTTCAGATTCGAGTTGTTACAAAGCTCCCAAGCAGCAAAGATACCGGCGGGACCGGTACCTACAATTATGCAATCGTACTTAGCAGTGCTCACTTGATCACTCCTCTAGTTGGCTGGTTCTGGAGCCGGGTCACTAAAGAGACCAATATGACGCAGGTTGGTCAGTTTAACGGTACCGACAGGGCCGTTACGATGTTTACCGACGATCACTTCTACGATATTGCGATTGGGCGTATCCTGGTCATAATAGTCTTCGCGATAAAGGAATGCCACCACGTCAGCGGCCTGTTCAATTTCACCCGATTCCCGCAGGTCGGCCAATCCGGGGCGTTTGCCTTCCCTCTCCTCTGCCCGCCGCGACAGCTGGGACAGGGCGATTAACGGCACTTGCAGCTCCCGAGCCAATGCCTTAAGAGAACGGGTAATCTCAGCCACTTCCTGTTGTCGGCTCTCCGTCCGCCCGCCTCCCCGCATCAACTGTAAGTAGTCTACGATAATCAACTGAATATCATGTTCCAATTTGAGGCGTCGTGCTTTCGAGCGCATCTCCATAGCAGTTATGGCCGGGGTGTCATCAATAAAGATGGGGGCTTCGGCTAAAATGTCACTGGCTTCGCTAATTTTGGCCCAGTCGTTGGCATCCAGCCAACCGCTACGCACCTTCTGCCCGTCGACCCGGGCTTCGGTACAGAGCATACGCATGGCCAGCTGATCCTTTGCCATCTCCAGGCTGAAGATGGCCACGGCCTGTTGCTGCCTGATGGCCACATTCTGCGCTATATTGAGGGCAAAGGCGGTTTTACCCACACTAGGACGGGCAGCAACAATGATTAAATCGGAGGGCTGCAGTCCTGAAAGCAGCTCATCTAGAGCACGAAAACCGGTGGCTAAACCGGAAACGCTCCCCTTGTTCTTTACCAAATGGGCAATGCGCTCGTAAACCTCCGCAATTATTTCCGGCATACCTTGAAAGTCTCTCCGTATGCGACTTTGACTCAGTTGAAAAATAAGCCGTTCGGCTTCTTCTAATACCGAGTCGACTTCTTCCTGTTGATAACAGGCGGCGGAAATTTGTTGGGCCGCATTGATCAGGTCGCGCAAAATCGCTTTACTCTGTACAATTTGGGCATAATGCTCCACCACGGCGGAGGATGGCACCAAATTGGCCAGCAGGGTCAGGTATTGGACATCGCCCACCTGCTCTAAAACTCCCCGCTGGGCTAGGGCATCGCTGAGCGTAATTAGGTCGATGGGCTCAGCTTTGCTAAAAAGCTGTAGCATAGTTTCATAGATCAACCGATGGCTTTCTCGATAGAAATGGCTGGGTTTGAGAATACCGGCCACGATAGGCGCTGCCTCACTATCGATGAGCATGGCGCCCAACACCGACTGTTCCGCTTCTAAATTATGTGGGGGCAACTTAAGCTCTTCCATGCTGCCCTCCCCTCCTTCTGCTAAATAGGCTAGTCTTGGCTAACAACCTCCACTTTTAAGGAGACTACCGTATCATGATAGATGCGCACAGGAACGGTTGTCGCCCCTAAGGAGCGGATTGGCTCCTTCAGTTCAATTTTACGCCGATCTACTTTAACACCATGCTGTTTAGACAAGGCCTGTGCAATATCCTTGCTGGTGATAGAGCCAAAGAGACGTCCGCCCTCGCCGGCTCGGGCTGTCAGGCGCACGGTAGTCTGGCTCAGTTTTTCGCCCAACTGGGCCGCCTCCTGCTTTTCCCGCTCCCGCTGCCGGGCTTTAGCCGCTTTTTCTTGCTCTAAGGCCTTCAGCACCGCTGGGGTAACCTCTTTCGCTAAATTGCGTGGAAGCAAATAGTTTCTAACATAACCATCGCTGGCATTAACCACTTCTCCCTTTTTGCCTAACCCTTTCACATCTGCTAATAACAATACTCGCATTAATATCACCTCTTATGATTGAGTTTTGGCTCGTGCGTAATAGCGATAGTCGAAAAGTGCATCGAATCGGCCTACCAGGGCCAAAATGGGGCGCAACCAGGGGCTCAGGAACAGGTAAAGGGTAAAGAGTACGCCCATCATTCTACTGAAACGAAAATGCCGCATATAAAACTGGACAAGGGCATAACCGGAAAGGAAAAGCACAAAATTACCTATTCCCAGCACGTTATTAACCAACCAGGGATAAATGTTGGGCGCCAACTGATGCAAGCCATGGGCAACAAAAGTGACGATGGCCAGCCAGGCAGGGGCCCGCAACTCCCGCCAATTGGCTAAACTATAAGCCACCGCCGGCTCATAGCGGGCTAACAGCAACAGACCGACGGTAGTGCTTAAAGAAATGAAAACGAAGGCCATGATAGGCCAATTTTGATTGAATATGGGCACGGCTTGTTCCTGAAAGGTCTGCAAGAACTCCAACTGTTCAGGGGGGTAAATATCCATAGCAGTCATATGCTCCAACAAAAGTTGGAAAGACTGGGTCATGGCTTCGTTAATTAAAGCCAACAGGTTGCGCTGAGTTATAAAAACGGCAACAAAGTTGCCCACAGCTAACCAAATTGCCCCGCCTAGCAGGCTCCGTCTATAGGCTATTCCCAGTCCCTGCTCTGAAGAACGCCAATTCAGTAGGCTATAACCGACAACAATCCCCAGGCTCACAATTACGAAGGATAAGGGATCAAGGATAATCCAGGTGAGGACTAAAGTGGCTAAAGCCATCAGCCGGGCCTGCAGCAGGCCCATTTGGTGGCGAACTACCAAAACTGGTAGGCCCGCCGCTAAGGATAAAAGCGGCAAGAAGCCGCTAACCGCCCCGATCAACAAACCGGCGGCATAGATAGTTAGAATTTTTAGCATCTGTACTGTTTCATTTGTCTTCATTGCCTTCTCCTGACTTCCAGGTGCTCAATAAGATTAGATAAGTCATTATACCATTGCTCCAGCTCATGGTTATCTAGCTGGGCCTGACGGGTGCGTTTTTGCACCTCTTGTTCTAAGCGGCTAAAACTGTAGCCCAACCGCCTCGCCATCAGATAACAGGATAGCATGGTATTGGCCAAGGCCTGTAAAACTAACTCATCTTTAGCGTTCTGTAAGGCACGGCAAACCAAGCCCGCATTGACCACTATTTCGGTTCGTAACCAATCTATAGCTTTAATATTGCGCCCTATATCAAAATCATTCTCTTTATACATTAGCGCCACCCCCAGACTAATGTTTTCGGGAAAAAGGGGTGAAATTCCTGCAGATTCAAGAAAAGGCTGCCCCCTCAGGGGACAGCCCTTGCTGTTTAAAGGCCAAATTATTCAACCGTGTATGGCAAGAGAGCGATGTTACGGGCGCGCTTGATGGCGCGGGTAAGCATGCGCTGATGACGGGCACAGTTGCCAGTAATGCGTCGCGGCAAAATTTTGCCCCGTTCGGTTAAGAAACGACTTAACTTGTTAAACTCTTTGTAATCTATTTCAGTAGCCTTATCCACGCAGAAGCTACAAACCTTTCTGCGGGCTCTACGACCTCTTCGCCGCACTTTCTTTCCCTCCTCTTAAAAGGATCGATCGGATTGCTAGAATGGTAGATCGTTATCCTCATCATCGTTGAAATTGATCTCTTGACCAAAATCTTCGAAGCTACTTGGCGATCTCAGGGGTGGATTGTTTGGACCATCCTTCGGCCACTCTAAGAAACGAACCTCGTCGGCTACCACTTCTGCTATACGCCTCTTTAGGCCATCATTCCCCTCAAAAGAACGAACTTCTAAGCGCCCCACCACGGCAGTCATTAAACCTTTACGTAGGTACTTATGGCAATGCTCTGCCAGCTGGCGCCAGCAGACCACGTCGATAAAATCTACGGGCCTTTCACCTCCGGCGGTGGTGTAATTGCGCTCCACCGCCAATGAAAAGCGCAGTCGAGCAATACCGGAAGTAGTGTAGCTAAGTTCTGGGTCTCGTGTTAAGCGGCCGATCAAGATGACCTTATTTAACAACTAAATCACCCCATAGAAAATTTTACTTATCATCGGTGCGTATGATCAGATAGCGAATTACGTCTTCGCTGATCTTAAAGTTACGCTCTAATTCAGCAGCCACTGCCGGTTCCGATTGGAAGTTGATTAAGGCATAGATGCCTTCGCGGTACTTATTAACCTCATAGGCTAAACGCCGTTTACCCCAATCGCTAACCTTGTCAACAGTACCACCGTTGTTCTTAATAATGTCCACATAACGGTCGACTACTGCCTGTGCCTGTTCTTTATCGAACTCAGGTTTCATGATAAACATGGTTTCGTACTGTCGCATTTCTCATGCACCTCCTCCCACGGACTTAAGGCCCCATAAGTTAATATGGAGCGGGTTTTGGACTCGGATATTATAACATACTTGATTGTGAATAGGCAATTTAAGTTGTTTCGGATGTTTCTTCGGGAACGAGCGCTTGTTTGATGATGCGTTTAATACCTTTTTCTAGCCGGGTGCGAGGCAACATCACGCTACGACCGCAGGTGAGACACTTAATGCGAAAGTCTATACCGGTACGTAGTATCTCCCATTCATGTCCACCACAGGGGTGGGGTTTCTTTAGCATTACCACATCACCTACATAAAGTTTCATCGGCATTACTGTTCGCTCCCTTCTCTACGCAAGATGGTACGCGGATAAGGTGGCTCGATACCAGCTTTATCAAGGGCCATTTTGAAAGCTTTACGCATTTCCCGCTCCACCGACCAGTGTTTCATCGGTTGGGTGCGGGCCCAAATACGCCAAACCATTTCAGCGGGGCTCAGCCGAACGATACCTAGTATCTTGGGCCCTTCTACAATGGCATCTAGTTGCTTAGCCAATTCGGCATTAGTCTCTTCTAATAGGGCTTGTACACTCATAACATCGGCGGTATAGGGGACGGCTATTTCCACCATGGCTGTACGGTTGCCACGAGAATGGTTGGTCACGTTGCTGATTTTGCTATTGGGTAAGATATGCACTACCCCATTAAAATCCCGCAGCTTGGTAACCCGTAAGCCCATCTCTTCTACGAAACCGCTTAAGCCGGCGGTTTCTATGTAATCGCCCACTATAAACTGGTCTTCAAAGATGATAAAGAAACCGGTTACCACATCCTGCACTAAACTCTGGGCACCAAAACCGATGGCTATACCGACGATTCCGGCGCTAGCCAGTACCGATTCGGTCTTTACCCCCAAGGTGGATAGGATGGTGATGCCGGCAATGAAATATATCAAATAACGCAAACCGCTTTGGAGTAGGGTTTCTAAAGTTTTGGCCTTCTGAGGATCCATAGTTGTGCGCCGGCGCTCAGGTAAAAACAGCTTCTGTACAAAAGTTCTAGCCAGGCTGAGCACAAATTTAGTTAGCACTAACACCAAGAGGATTTTCCCCAGGGCGGGCAAAACGGACCATAACACCTCTTTAATTTCACCAAAGACGGGCTCCCAATCCATGCCTAGACTTCCTCCTCGTAAATACGCTCCCGCTTGTTCTCATCCCGCCAACGGACCCGATAGGTGGCTCGGTACCTTACCCCATTCTGATTTAATAGCTCCAGCGCCTGTTGGTGGACGGTGGTAGGTATAGCAATAGCTAAGCCACAGCTGGCACTAATCTCCCGGGGAACCGGCTGAATATCGGGGGCCAGGTTGGCTTCTAGCAGCAGGCTTTCGGCCGCCAGGGCATGATGGGTAGAATCAAATGTGATCAAGATGTGCATAAACAATCTCCCTTAAGTGACGATAAAATGCTCCAACATCCTCCGTACAAGAGTAAAAGTGAACGAGGGTGAAAGCATGGGCGTGGTTCGTTCACTGAGGAGTAGAAAAGGAACAGCTATGGCTGCCACTAAAAAGACCAGAATGGCGCTCTGCAAAGCCCCCACCAGAAAGCCGGGCCAGCTGACGGTAAATTTATCGTAAAAGGCCAACCGCAGGCTAAATCTAGCTATAAGGGTGACTACCAGCTTTACCAAAAGCATCACTGTAAGAAAGGAACAGACATTGGTTAGACTGCGCCAAAAGGCCTGCTCCACCACCCGGCCCCATTCCATAAAATCGCTGTTGGCCGCCAGTTGCCCCCAGGAGGTAACTATCCAGCCCTTAAAATTTTCCGGCCAGGGCAGTTGTTCCAACCAGATATAGGCCGCCTGCTGCCAGTTAACCGAATTGGTACTGGCCATGGCAGCCCATTGGGGTAACCAGTGACTGCTAATAGATAGGGGTTGTAAGAGGCGGGTCCAAAAGTCCACCAGGCTACTGCCATAGAGGCTGGCTAAAGCTAAGCCGATGGTGGTGCTGGCAAAGCCGATAAAATTGCGGGCCAGGCTACGCAAAGAACCTAGCCAACCGCCAAAAAGGATAAAAATTATTGCTAAAAGATCTATCTGGTTCATAAGCGGCACCTCCTGTGCCAGCTTATTCACCTCTTAGTACAAACATGCGACCATCGGTCAGTTGTACTAAAACTGTGCCAGTGCCGCTTACAGCCAGGTCGGCATCGATTTCGGCCGTATCCAACTCCCCTGGCGGATATTTCTGAGACCAGCGAACCTGGCCATCAACGCCAATACTATGGGCACCCATATTATTGGTAATAAACGCCCTTAAGGTATCGGTGCTGCTGGCCACATGGGGCACAGTTCCCTTCACCTCATATTGCCACAGGGGTACCCCTTGATCAGAAAGGGTGGTAATTAGGGCCTGCTTTTGAAAGGAAAAAACCGATACTTTTTGACTGCTATAGGTCACCTGATCGCCCTGTCCTACAAAGTCCATATCCTGCACCACCCCTTGGGCCTGATGCTGCCAAAGGGGTTGTCCGGCCCCACTGTAACATACGATAGACTTGTCCACCGCTACCGCCAGACGATCGGCAAAGGGTTTAATGACCAGACCGATGGGAGGGCCATCGGGTAACTGGGCAGTCCAGATTAATTGTCCCGTATCGGCATAACTGAGCAGATGATTTTCCAAGCCGGCGGCGGTGAGCTTGTTGAGCATAATGAACATTTGGGTGCCATTTTGGTTAAGCTTGATGTCAAAGGGCACCGCATTGACGAAGGACGTGGTGAACAATTCAAATCCATCAGAACTATAGAAGGTGAGCTCCGTATCTAAGGATTCGGGGGGTGCATCGAATTTACGGTAGGCCGCCAACCACTGGCCGGTCTCGGCAATAGCCACCGCCAAAATTTCACCTTCCACCGTAGTAGTAAGGATGAGACCCTTTTCTTGTTCAATGACGAAAACTTGTCCCGTATCGCTATCGGCCAGTATCAATAACCGGCCGTTGATATCGACTAATGGTTTTTCGATGTGGTAGTCGCCCACCCACTGGACTTCTCCCAAGGTGTCAAAACGGTTGATCGTCACCGTACCATTGGTTTGCCAAACCCGCCAAAATCCTTGGGCATCACCGGTTAGGGCTAATATCTCTCCCGCATTAACATAGGTTTTAGAGGCGACAATACTGGGTTCCCGTTTGCTAAAGGCTAAAGCCGGTTGACTAACAAACCCAAAAGGAAAAACAAAAACGAAGCCGGCAAGTAACAGTAAGATCAGCCCGACACCGGCAGCAACGAGTACCTTTTTGCTGCGCATTGGCCTAATTTCTGTTTCATCCCACATAATGGTCACCCCCATCACTTTATCCTAACTCACCACACTAAGGGCTGTCAAAAGCTAAATAGAAGCCGGCAGAAGCTGATGAGATAGAAGCCCAGACAGAGATAACCGGTCAAGGGATAAAGGGTAGCCACCAACTGGCCAAAGCCCTGTTGCGCCAGATAGGCGGCGGCCACAATAGCAATCAGCAGGGCAATATCGGTCTGGCGAGGCCACAATTGCTGTAAGTATTTACTTAAACTGAGGGCATTGGCAAAGGCCGTTGTTATGAGGGCGATAAAGAGTATCAAACCGTAGGACCAGGGAAGCTGGGGTAGCAAATACTGGGCGATAGGCAACAGGGGGAGATCCGACTGGCCAATGATTGCCTCATATTTGTTAAGCAGGTGAATATTAGTGAGCAAAAGAAAGAGTAGCAGGCCGGCGGCTATCAGGGTACCGTTCCTGAAATTGCGAGTGTCGGTTTCGGCCATCAGAGCAGGAGTGGTAGTGAGCAAAATGGCACTGTTGGAACCTAAATAGAGCAGGGACGACCACCACCAACCCGACTGGTGGTTTACTAAAGCTAGGCTCTGTTCTGGAATATAAACAGAACGCAACAAAAAGAACAGAACCATAAAAACCAGTAGGGGTAGTAACATTTCGTTGGCCACCGTTAATCCCCTTACTTGTTGCCGCACCACTAAATAGACCACTAGGCCGGTGATCAAAGAGCCCAGCAGAGGCGGTAGGCCAAAGAACTGGGCCAAGAGGGTGGCGCTGCCAGCCAACATAACGGTAAGGCCAAACCACATGAAGAGATTGATCAGGTGCAAGAAGAAGGCACCGATATGATGCCCCCCCATGAACTCTAACAGCTGGGGCAACCCGGTTATCTGCTGGCGGTGGCAAAGGGTCATCAGCCAATAACAAAAAGCAATAAAGAAGAGGATAGTCATCACCGCCCCCCAATTGGCGTAGGGGCCATAGCGAACAAAGAAATACCTTATTTCCTGACCGGAAGCAAAACCTGCACCGATAACTGCACCAGTAAGAGTAAACCCAATGGCTCTGCCATTGATTTTTTTTGCCATGCTTGTTCATCCTCCTATCACGCAATGTATATTCCAGTGACAAATAGACATAGAATGGCATAACTAACTCTTAATCGGTGCATAATCTCAAACAGGGCTACCGGTAGCCCTCTGGATTGGGATACATGGGGGGTATGCAGGGTGGTGAGAGAGAAATTCTTGTTCAATCGTAAGAATGAAGAATACCGATTGCACGTGGATGATGCTCACTCGAGCATGTCTTTAGCCCTTTTGGTCAACCAGCTGACTTCCAGCCTGTTAACAGATGGCGATGATCTGGTGGTGTTGTGTATCGGCACCGATCGCTGTACCGGCGATGCCTTAGGGCCTCTGATCGGTACGCGGCTAATAAATAGTGGTTTAGATCACGTATATGTTTACGGTACCCTGGAAAACCCGGTGCATGCTACCAATTTACGAGAAACTTTAGAAAAGCTGCAGGTACGCCATAAACAGTCATTAGTTATTGCCGTGGATGCTTGCTTAGGCAGGATAGATAGTGTGGGCAATATCATGATCGGAAAAGGCCCTTTGAAGCCGGGGGCGGGCGTGAGTAAGGATTTACCGGCGGTGGGGGACCTGTTCATTACGGGGATTGTAAATGTGGGGGGCTTTATGGATTATCTAGTACTGCAGAACACCCGCCTGTATCTCATCACCCGCTTGGCCGATGTGATCGCGGAGGGGCTGATCCAAGGGTTAGCTAATTTGAAGTGGCAACGTCAACTGGCTCCCGTGTAGTGTGGGTAAGAAGGGGCTGGTCGCAAGATTTGCTTTTGCTGCAAGAAATGCACAGCCCCTTGGCTTTACTTGAGATTGTTTTTTACTTGGGCCACAATTTCCTCTGCCGACATACCGGGGGCAGCTATGATTGTGGCTTTGGTGCTGGTGGTTTGTATCCCCATAATGTTGTCAGCACCTCCGGTGACAACTACACAATCGGCGGAATTCAGTTGGGAAAGGGGAACTACCTGATAGCCCTCTTGCTCCAAAAGGTTACGAACGGGAGTAAGATTGGCATCGACTGCAATTTTCCGTTGCATACTCTCGCCTCCTTTAGCCATTACTAGGGTCCATCCCTAGTGTGTGGCTAAGGAAAAGCAATTATGCTGTCACCTTTAATGACTGAAGAGACGCAAGCCGGCCGGATGCACTTGGAAACTGATTGGGGTTTGCCCGATCACTTCCCCATCGGTTTGGGCCAACATGGGGCCATCAGCCACCACCCGCACTCGGCGGGCACGATAAAACTTTATGGCCGGATGGGAAAGATGTTTCCCGCTAAAGATACTAGGAAAGGAGCGTAAGAAGGTAAACTTAGAAACATCGCCCAGCACACACACGTCGAAGAGGCCGTCTTGGATATCGGCCTGGGGCGCGATCCACATCCCGCCGCCAAAATACTGGCCGGAAGCTACAACTACCAACCAACTGAGGGTTTCGACCTCCTGGTCATCCAATTGTAATTTAATATGGGAGGGCTTAAATTCCCCCAGGGTTTTTAACACGGCGGCCACGTAGGCAAAGGAACTGGAAAAATGAGCCTTACCCCAGGTGTTGGCACAGTTTACCACGGTGGCATCAAAGCCCACGCCGGCCACATTGATAAAGTACCGACCGTTGACCTGCCCCAGGTCAACGTTTTTTGTTTTGCCCCGGGCTATTATTTGGCAAGCCGCCTGCCAATCGGAGGGCTTAAGGCCTAAGGAACGAACAAAATCGTTGCCGCTACCAGCAGGGATAATCCCTAAGGATGTTTGCGGTTGTCCAACTAGGCCATTGACTACTTCGTTGAGGGTGCCATCGCCCCCGACGGCCAGTACAGCCGACGCTCCTTCACTGGCGGCCCTGCGGGCCAACCGAATAGCATCACCTTATTCCTGCCATTGCTGCTCCCCCATTTAGAAAAAAGTCCCGCCCTAGCATGCTGGGTGCGGGACTTTGTTATTTAATCTTCCAGTTCTCCACCAGCAGTTGTCATCCGGACTTCGCCTTGTAGAATAGCCCCTTGACTCACGGCTAAATCATTTACGTGGATATCACCGTATACCTTGCCGCTGGCCAATAAGTTTAGTTTGCCATCGGCCCTAATATTGCCCTTGACCAAGCCAGCAACTGAAACATTCTGGGCTGTAATATTGGCTGCAATTAAACCGCTTTCACCGATTATAAGATCACCGGTCACATGAACTTCGCCTTCTATTTTACCATCAACCCGTAAAGTGCCTTCTGTCTTGACCGTGCCATTAATAACCGCACCTTGTCCAATAACCGTATCTAACTTTCCCGTCACCACTTCTGCCGTAGATGACGGCGGCAGTAAAGACACTTCTTTACTCTTCTTCTTGCCAAAGACCATTATGCCACACCCCAATTATCTATTCATATATGGCCAAGGGTTGACTGGGCTGCCATTGACCCGCACCTCATAGTGCAGATGGGGGCCGGTGCTCCAGCCACTGCTACCAACGTAACCGATTACTTGGCCTCGTGTTACTTTTTGGCCAGCACGGACGGCTATTTTTGACATGTGGGCATAGACGGTGGTATAGCCGTAACCATGGGATAGGTACACCACATAGCCATAGCCCCCCTGAAAACCGGCAAATTTAACCGTACCATCGGCGGTTGCGTAAATGCGCGTACCACGGCTGGCTCCGATATCTATGCCACTATGAAACTGCCTACCATAACCAAAGGGGGAAAGCCGGTAACCATAGCTGGAGGTAATGCGGCCACTGGTGGGCCAGCCAGAGGGCGTAGCCCTCTCTTTAGCCTGCTGGGCAGTAATATCCTTGGTTAAACTTTCCAGTGCATCTTTACTGTCGGGCAAGGCCTCCCGTACCGACTGCAAACCTAATTCGGTGCGCAAAATCGTGGCTGCCAATCCCCCCCGGCTAGGGGTGGGTACCCGCAGAGCGGCCGCCTTCTCATCAGTGGAGCTTGTCTCTTCTGCGCTCTGCTTCGGTTTTAGCTTCATCATATCGCGAACTGTTTCATCCAGCTCTCTGATGGCCGCTATGTCATTCTCTAACTCTTCCGCTTGTTTAGCGATGGCTAGAAACACTTGTTGCTGCTCTTGATATTCCTCGGATAAAAGCTTTAATTCCTGCGCCGCCATCCGGGCCCGTTGATAATTAAAGGTGAAGCAAAAACAAAAGCAGGCCAGGATGGATAGGGATAAACCCACAACCCTTATCCACTTTAAGGGTATACGACAACTGATGGTGGGACTGTCCGCATGCGGAATAACCATCAGCGTATAAAATTGGTCCTCACCCATGAAAACATCTCCCCCCAAGCGATGTTTTACTTCACCCTCCTTTTGTTCGCTACTAAGGAAATAAATCCTGCCACAGCCTCAATTTTTCCTGCTTAGAGCCCGGCGTATGGCCTCCTTTTCCTCCGGGCTTAACCGGCTGGGTGAGGTGGTACCCTTCACTTCTTTGGCATAAACCCGGGCATCTTGCCGCCCGTAGAGACTGGTTATAACGAAACCCTCCTGTTCTCCATCTAGCAGGGCTAAACTAAAACTCAGCTCACCGCCGGTGCCGGGAAAGGCATTATACCGATAAAAACCCACCTGCTGCACAGCGGCAACCTGTTTTTGCTCTAAAGTCTTAAGAGTATCCTCCAGCTGGATCAATTGCTGTGTATAGCTACTCATATCGGGCTTTTCGGCAGCTGGGCGTTTGCGGATGTGGCGCCAAGCCATTAGTAACCAGACCCAGGTGATTAACTGCATGACAACCAGACTAACTAGGATAGGAAAATGATTCTGTTCAACAAATTCAATGATGCTACTCCAGTCCATAAAAAAAGCCCCCCAACTTAGCTACATTTACCAATTTTGCGGGGCCTGGACATATTTTACTGCCCCCGGTAGCACACTAACGACGGACCAATAATGCGGTGGGGTGATTTATTTGTCAGGCCCAAAACTGGTTTATCTATTCGCTATCGCTATGTATCTGCTATTCTTTCTACTTTTTTCCCGCTACTTTTTCTGGAAAAGATATTCGGAAAGCAGATTCTGGCGTAAGCGTCCTAATCTGTCCTTAGCCAAAGTACAGGAAATAGCTAAGGAACGTCAAGAGCAATTGCCCTTTTTATCGATTCTAATTCCGGCGCGCAATGAAGCGGAGGTAATCGAAAAAACCCTGCGTCATATGTCGGAACTCATCTATGATCCCAAGCGCTTTGAAGTAATAGTAGTTACCGACGCTAAAGAAAGGCTAAAAAATGCGGAGGACCAAAAGCATTATATTTTGGACACAATACAGTTTCTAGATTATGCGGTGGAGGGCAACTGGCGCGGCCCCCTCCGGCCCCATGTGCAAGAAATGGTGATAGGTTTACTGGCCGACTTATGTATTGCCGAATACAAGGATCAGACCTGTCCTGCCGAACCCTGGTTGTTGCCCCCAACTCTGGCCCATGAACCCCATTGGAAGTCGCGCCTACTACTATATGAACTGACCTCGGGCATTCTCAAAGGCAACGGCCGCATCAGCTTATACCGGGTCTTCCGCCTCTTCCGGCGCTACTATCCGGAACTTAAAGATCGGGAAATCGAAAGAATTTATCCCAACTATCTCTGCTTGGCCGTACCTATTATTCAGCGTTTTGCCAGCTGGACCGGCAACGATCATGGTGCCCTGATGCAAAACGT
>JAMNZE010000151.1:0-15042 GCA_023622465.1 Bacillota bacterium
CTCTGCCTACATTTGGCTCACGACTGCAACCTGCGCTGTATTTATTGCTTTGCCGGCACCGGCCCCTTTGGCGGGTCGCGGGAGTTGATGTCGGCGGAAGTGGGGAGGGCGGCTCTCGATTTCTTGGTGCGCAGTTCGGGTTCGCGGCGTAACCTGGAGGTAGACTTCTTTGGCGGTGAGCCGTTGCTCAATTTTCCCGTGGTGCAAGAGCTAGTAGCCTATGGGCGCCAGTTAGAGCAAAAGCATGATAAGGTGTTTCGCTTCACGCTAACCACCAATGCCACCTTGCTCACGGAAGAAGTACAGGAGTTTCTAAACCGGGAGCGGATCGCCGTCGTCCTGAGTATTGATGGGCGCCAGCGAATAAATGATCGGGCGCGTCCCTATAGCGATGGTTCGGGTAGTTATCAAGACATTGTGCCCGATATGCTCCGTTTTGTTGCTTCCCGTGACCATGACAACTATTATGTGCGCGGTACCTATACCCGCCATAACCTAGATTTCGCTGCCGATGTGGCCCACTTGGCCGAATTAGGTTTTAGGCACCTATCTATGGAGCCGGTGGTCGGCTCCCCGGAGGAGGGCTATACTTTACGGCAGGAGGATCTGCCGCAACTCATGGAGGAGTATGAGCGCCTGGCAGCCTATTATGTGGCTCAACATAGGGCGGGGAGGCCCTTTACCTTTTTCCATTTTAATCTCAGCCTAGATCACGGCCCTTGTGCCATTAAACGGGTTACCGGCTGCGGGGCCGGCTATGACTACCTAGCCGTTACGCCCAGTGGTGAATTATACCCGTGCCATCAATTTGTGGGGCAACCCCAATGGCTAATCGGTGATGTGGAGCAGGGTATCACCCGCATGGATGTTTCACGGCGGCTCCAGGCAATTAGCCTTTATGACAAGCCCCAGTGTGTCGATTGCTGGGCTCGCTTCTTCTGTTCGGGCGGATGTATGGCTAATGCTTGGTTCGCAAACGAAGACATTACTAAACCGGAGCCTTTAGCCTGTGCGCTGCAAAAGAAACGTTTGGAATGTGCACTTTACGCTCTGGCTGCCATTGCAGAAGACTAGCTGGCGCCTCCTGCAGCCACGGAGTTGATTGTATATAAAAGAGAGGGTGTGAAGGCGATAGCCAAAACAGAGCAAATGGGAGAGCGTGACCTGCTCGCTGGTAAGGATGATAATCAGGGCTACGTAAAGGTATCGGTTTTGGGGCGGCTTTCAGTATTGTGGTAGGCATGGTAATCGGGTCGGGCATCTTCTTTAAACCGGGCGTCGTTCTGCGAGATACGGGCAGTGCAGGGATGAGCATATTAGCTTGGACACTAGGGGGGATAATCACCCTGGCTGCCGGTCTGACCATGGCCGAGTTGGCAGCCGCGTTGCCCCTTACTGGCGGGCTTTATTCCTATTTAGAGGTAACCTACGGCCGATTATGGGGGGGCCTTTTTGGCTGGGTGCAAACGGCAATTTCCTTTCCTGGCAGTGTGGCTGCTCTAGCCATCATCTTCGCTACCCAGCTGAGTCTTTTTATACCTATGACACCTGGAATACAAACCTTGGTTGCCATTGCTGTAATCTTCCTGTTGGTCGGAGGATATAGTTTAGGCTCTGAACAGGGTGGTGCTATTCAGGTAGCATTTACTTTGGCCAAGCTGGTGCCGATCCTACTGATAACCGTATTAGGTCTTTGGCAGGGCTCCCATGGGCTACAACTTACAAAGCCAGTAATCGTCAGTACTGGCGGGCAGGGATTAGCAGCTGCTATTTTGGCCACCCTTTGGGCCTATGATGGCTGGATAGCGGTGACTAACGTGGCTGGCGAGATACGGGAACCGCAGCGTAATCTGCCGCGAGCCATAATTGGCGGGCTAGGGGTAGTACTAATTGTCTACGTTTGCATAAACTTGGCCATGCTGAAGGTGCTGCCCCCTGAGCAGCTGGCTGCTTCGGCCACACCTGCCAGCGAGGTAGCCCAGGTGCTTTTTGGGCAGCGGGGGGCTACCGTGGTGGCTGTTGGTATTGCCTTGTCTATTGTGGGTGCTTTAAACGGCTATATTCTTACCGGCGCACGCGTACCCTTTGCGATGGCTAAACAAGGCAATCTGCCCTGGTCCGAATATTTTTCCCAGCTGCATCGCAGATACAAAACACCGGTCCGATCCTTACTTCTGATCGGCTTGTTAGCCACCTTCTATGTTTTCAGCGGCTCCTTTAATTTTCTTACCGACCTGGCCATTTTCACCCTTTGGACTTTCTTCATTATGGGGCTATTGGCAGTGATAATCATGCGTCGACGCCGTCCCGACTTGCCTCGGCCGTACAAAGTGCCCCTTTATCCAATCACTCCGTTGGTCGCTATCATCGGAGGTTTGTATATTCTGGTAAGCACATTGATCAATAGTCCAACAAACTCGCTGTTGAGTATCGCTATCACATTATTGGGCATTCCAGTATATAAAACCTTAAAGCGCTAGCCCGGCCATATACATGAGTGGGGAAGGGGAGGTGTGTGCCTCCCCTTTTTTGCACCCAGGAAAAGAGTTTTTGTCAGGTTATTAAGCACCAGGTGGGGGCGCGAAGAAACTACTGTGTGCAAGGAGGGAAGCTAATGGGGTTCTTGTTAGGTATAGTGGTTCTCTTCTTTTGGGTACTTGCGCGGATAGAAAAGAAGCTGCGTGTCAGAAACAAATGGGCAATGCGCAGGGGAACGGTAGTTTCAAAATCTATAGTTATGTATGTTTTGAGACACCAGGTCTGCCAGCTCCTCTATTTTGAGTACTGCGGTTACGGACTGAAAGTTCGCCGCCCTACCTCATCCTCTTTTTTTGGGTGCTAGATAACCAATTAGGGAAAATAGTGCGTCTTTCGCGGGTTTGAATTTGAAGCAACTAAAGCTGGTCGGATATATTGATCGGGGTTGAGGCTCAGCTTGCGAGTTCTGATGCTTGACAAGTGGTGTCAATTGGACGCGATGCCGGAAAAAGCCTTAGCGGTCATGGGCAGGAGTTTTGTGCCTTAATATGGAAGCCACAGAAGGCCTTTAGAGGCGTTTTAAAGGAGTGCCGAAGGGTGTTATATATGGGTAGAGAGATGGAATTGCTCAGTTAAGGCAGGTTGGTGAGTGTTCGCAAGAACTTGTAAGGAGGACCTCTAAGCGCGAGTAACTTATCGAATTTTAACAGTAAAGCTGACTAAATACTCATCAAGGCGAGAAACTAACGATGCTCAATGCACACGTATCTAGATTGGTAAGCGGCTATTATGAAGGATCGGGTCGTGAGCCAAACGCTTCAACCCAACTTTATATGATTTTATAGAAAATAAAACGCTAGTTAACATAAGATATATTATCGGACGCAATCTGTTTTCAGGAGTTAAGGTGTTCACTTCCGTGACCTCTCCTATCCATTCTAATGGACAAATGTGGCCATGTAAACGGCCAGCTCTCGGCTGGCCGCCTGTCAGGCACTAAATTTCCAGAACTTCCCCCGGGTTGAGCACTTTAACTTGGCACAGGTTACGCGATTCCACCGCATCCTTAAATGCATGCGGATCCTGCTGTATAACCGGGAATGTGTTGTAATGCATAGGAATCACCCATTTGGGCTGAATCATCTCCACCGCCGTGATCGCATCTTCCGGTCCCATGGTGTAATAGTCGCCGATTGGCAAGAGAGCCACATCGATACCTTCATCGGCCAGGAACTGCATCTCGGCCACCAATCCGGTGTCACCGGCGTGATATATCTTCTTGTCACCGATTTCGAAGACGTAGCCGCAAGCCAATGCTCCCGGAACGCCGCTCCCATGGTTAGCAGAAACAAATTTAAAGCTACCGAAGGGGGTTTTTTGTTTCCCGCCGATATTTCCCGCTAAGGTTTTGATCTCGGCAGGAGCAAACAAGTATTGCACCACCTCCACAACGGCAATCACTGTTGCGCCTGTTCTTTTGGCGATGCTAATAGTATCGCCCACGTGATCGTCATGCCCATGGGTTACAAAGATGTAGTCGGCCTCAACTTCGTCGGCCTTTTTGGTTGCCAGCTGGTTGCCGGTCAAAAAGGGGTCTATCAAGAGTCGGCTGGTGGGGTTCTCCAACAGGAAGCAGGCATGGCCCAAGTATTCAATTTTCATTAGGTCGTCCCTCCTTCTTGTCTAATTTTGTATTATCATAATGCAATAACCATATTTGGGCAAGTTGCGTTGCTCCTCCTTCAATTTTGTGACTGTTATCACTGCACCTGGGTTGCCATAGCAAAAAATTGGGCAGCAGCTGCCCAATTTGGTTGCGAGTTGTCTTCTAGTTATTTAGCTACAGCGGCTGCCTCTTTCTCTTGGTAATACTCCTTATTTAGAAAGAAAGCTGCTACTCCTCCAATGCCGATATGGGATCCCAAAACACAGCCTACCGTGTTGATGATGAAGTGGCTGGTGGAAAATAGCTCCTCGATTAATTCCTTAAGCTTGAGGGCTGAGGCCAAATCATCGGCATGGTTAATCGCTACCAGTTGCTCCCCTAAATTGGCTCCCCGTTCCGCCATGAGTTGTACTATACGTTTGATAGCCTTTGCCTTGCCTCGCACTTTTTCAATGGGAATCATGCTGCCTTCTTTTACGTGCAGGATGGGTTTTACTTTTAGTAGGCTGCCCACAAAAGAGCTGATACGACTTACCCTACCGCCCCGAAATAGATATTCCAGATCATCTACCGAAAAGATGTGCTCCGTGTGGCGGCAGCGCAGGGTAATTTCGGGTACAATCTCCGACAAAGATTTGCCCGCCTGGGCCATTTTGGCGGCCGCATAAACGGCTAATCCTTGGGCTAGGGCACCACACTGGCTGTCGATAATTTCAATCTCACTACCGGGATATTCGTTTTTCACATGCTGGGCCGCCAGCCGAGCCATTTCATAAGTTCCTGAAAGCTTGGAAGAAAAGGCTATGTATAAGCACTTCTTGCCCTGGGCCACATATTTGCCAAATACCTCAATAAATTGGCTGGGAGATATTTGCGCTGTCTTGGGCATTGCGCCCTGGCGCATTCTTTGGAAAAGTTCCTCCGGTTGGATGGTAAACCGATCCAAGTAGTCGACGCCATCCAAGAGAACATGAAAAGGCACTATTTCAATGTCGTTTTCCTTTATTATGTCATCGGGCAAATCACATGCGCTATCTGAGATAATTTTTATACTCATCGAGCCACCTCCCTAGATAAGTTAATTCTCTCACAACCACCCCAATTGTCAAGTTGGCCAGGCTGACACCACAGTGGCCAGACTCTTCCCTCTTACCCCGGTAAAGTTCGGAATCGGAGCAATTACAAGATGGGGCCACAGCAGACTGGGGGTCCCACTGTGGTATAATCTTACTAATCTCTATGGTCGAGGAAGGGATGCCTGATGTGTAAATCGATAGATATGGATAGAGTACCTACGGCAAAGCAGGCTCCGATTCTAGTTAGTGCTTGTCTAGCCGGTTTCCCCTGCCGCTACGATGGTAAGAGCAAGCCTAATCGGGAGGTAATGATATTGGTGGCCGCCGGTTTAGCCCTTCCTGTTTGCCCGGAACAACTGGGGGGCCTCCCCACTCCCCGCTCTGCTGCTGAAATAGTTGGTGGCGATGGCCATGATGTTTTGGCCGGCAAAGCCCGAGTTATAAATGGGGCTGGGGCCGATGTGAGCGATGAATTTGTGCGCGGCGCCCGGGCGGTGGCCCAGTTGGCTCGGCTTTACGGAGTAAAAATAGCCTTACTGCAAGAGCGCAGCCCGTCCTGCGGTACAAGCCAAGTTTATGATGGTACCTTTAGTCGTCGGCTGCGCCCGGGAGCGGGTGTGGCTGCAGCCCGATTGGCCCAGCTGGGGATAGAAGTGAAAACAGTTAATGATAAATAACCAGGAGCCCTACTCGGTTCCTGGTTATTTGTGCTCATGTGTCGTAGCGGAAACATATATTGGCGCGGGACAGCCGATCATAGGTCTTGATTTTCGTAGTAATTTCATTGCGTTCAAAGAGGAGAAAAGAAATAGCTTCCCACATGCAAAACCAGCTACCCATACTCAATCCTTCGGAAAGAAGGGCTAAGAAGAACGTTTGTGGCCAATAGGAAAATATATATGTACATGTGAGCAGTGCTAGGGCTAAGAGAAAATAGTTTAACATACGGCGAAAGGTGCGCCCCAGTGTTCTTCGCTCCACATTGGTATAAAACCGATAGTAGTTGCGAACGACGGAGATAACCAGGCCTTCTTTTCTCTTATCCATCTCTTGGTGAGGCAAATAGAAGACCAAATCAATTCCGTAACGCAAGGGAATTTCAGCGGAACTATCTTCCAAAAAATAGGCCAGTTCCGGGTCCATATCCCGCTTACGATAGCTGGCATGGTCCCACTCGTTGAAGATATCACCGTATTTATCTAATGCAATTTCAATTACGTAATTGCCCGTTTCCGGATTGCGTTCATATAAGAAGTTTAGCGGATCGTTCTTCATGCTCATCGCATCTCACCTGCCGCCATCTTTTTGCTGTATTGAGTGCCGAAAGGCGATTGTGTTATTTGTGTCAAAAGGTAGGGATTGCTCTAAACGTAGCGAATTAAATAATAAGTGCAAATTAGGGTATAACCCCCAGTGAAAGGAGGGAAGTTTGATGAAGGTTGTAGCCATTTCCGGTTCGCCTAAGCCCCCATCCGAGTCAACCACCGAGAAGTTTCTTAGTCTTTTTCTTGAGGGCTTGGGGGATGCGGCGACTTCCCTAGAGCGCTTTTACCCGGCCCACATGCATATTAACTACTGCAGTGGCTGTCACTGTTGCTGGTTTAACACGCCAGAGCAGTGTCAACATAACGATGATTTTCAGCAAATCCGTAGCGCTCTCACCGACATGGATCTATTCATTTTGGCCACCCCCCTTCATGCGGACGGTATGACGGCTCCCGCCAAGAATGTTTTAGACCGCATGCTGGCCACTATGCCGCCCTTCATGTATGTGGACCGAGAGGGACGCACACGACACCATAAAGACGAGCCCAATAAGCCTAAGGCCATTCTCATCTCTGGCTGTGGTTTTCCCGAGCCTAGTAACTTTGCACCCCTGATCGTTCATTTCCAGGCTGCCTGCCAAAACTTAGGATTGGAATATGGGGGCCATATTACTATAGCTGCTGCTCCTGCGGCCAATTATATGCCATCTTTTGCTGAACGGGCAAATCTTATACGGGAAGCTGGGCGTGCGTTTGCCGAGCAAGGAATTATCCCCGAGCCGATCATGGAGCAGATGAATGGGCCCTGGATCGATGCCGATGAATATCGGGAAAATTGCAATACCCAGTTTGAGAGCATCCTTAAGACACCGATGCCATAAGCAAAACGCTGGAACTGAAGGGCTACGGGCACCGTTGCCGCTACCCCCTTCGGCTCCAGCGTTTTTCCGTTATCTTAACCGGGAGCATCGTTGTTCCAATTGCTGTATAAACCATTCCCGGTCCGGTGGCGAAATATAGATAAGACCGCCGAAAATGCTGCTGCTGGTATAGATAATTTCAATCCTGTTGAGAGAAAGGGCCATAGAAGATAAAGGGTTACGGGAAAGCCGAATAGACTTTATGGCGTCGTAGGGTATGCGGGCCACGAAGGGACCGCTGCGGCAGTAGAGGTAAGCATCCTTCAACTCATAGTAGGTGCCAAAATAGATCCAGAGCATAAATACCAGCGCAGGCAGACTAAGCAATAACACCCTAACCCGCTCTCCTGCCGGGGCTATTGCCAGCATGCTCAGTAGCATAGCTATCGTTAGCCAGATAAGTAAACCTAACCACCAATCTACCGCCGATCTTATTCTCATAAACCCTCCCCCTTTAAAATTATTATAGCAACAGGAATATGAACAACGGAAGAGAAGTAATCAAGAAACAGGCAATTATTTCACAAAAGAGGTGTTTTGAAATGTTGTATTCTGTAATCATCCGTGGTGGTAAGGTGTATGACGGTGCCGGCAACCCCTGGCAACTGGCTGATATCGGCCTTCAAGGCGATACCATCACCCATATTGGGGATTTAAGCAATGCCAAAGCAGAAAAAGAGATTGATGCCCGTGGTATGGCGGTAGCTCCCGGCTTTATCGATATACATACCCATTCGGACATCCCCTTAATGGTTGATGGCGGTGGGCAAAGCCATATCCAGCAAGGGGTAACTACCAACGTTATTGGTAACTGCGGTGTGGGGGCCGCCCCCCTCAGCGATGAAATGGCTGCCAACCCTACAAACGCTAGCCTCTTTAAACAGCTGGGCGTGGAATGGCGCAGTATGGGTGAATATTTATCTCAACTAGAAAAACGGGACTTAAGCATCAACGTGGCCGCCCTTGTGCCTCAAGGCAACGTACGGGAAACGGTAATGGGATATGCGGAAGGACCGGCCAACAACGAGCAACTGGAAGCCATGCGAGCCCTAATACGGGAGGCGATGGAGGCTGGATGCTTCGGCGTCAGCACCGGGCTTATTTATACACCTAGTGTCTATGCCGATACCCCCGAACTGGTGGAACTGACCAAGGAAGCAGCAGCATACGGAGGCGGCTACTATACCCACATTCGTGGTGAAAATGATTGCGTAGTGGAGGCGGTAGCCGAGGCTATTGAAATCGGTCGTCAAGCCAAAACCTATGTACAGATTGCCCACCTAAAGGCTATGGGAGAACATATGTGGGGTACATCGGTGCAGCTATTGGAAATGATTGAGCAGGCCAGACAAGAAGGGATCGACGTCACCTTCGACCAGTATCCGTTCAACGCTTCCGCCTGTGGATTGAGTGCTGTTCTGCCGCCTTGGGCCCATGTGGGTGGCAATGAAGCGCTCAGGGAACGGCTGCGCGACCCGGAAACTCGAGAACGTATCAAACATGACATTCTCAATGGCGTAGATGGTTGGATCAGCATCTACAAAGGTGTAGGTTGGGAACGTATTATCGTCACCGGCTGCTACTACGACCATAGTGTGGACGGAAAGTCGATTGCTGAAATCGCCGGGGAATGGGGTATGGATGGCTTCGAAGCTTGCTTTACACTGTTGGAAGCCGCTGACCGACGTATCGACATCATCTACTTCACTATCGGAGATGAAGATTTGGAGCGCATCATGCGGAGTCCTTACATGATGGTGGGTTCCGACTCCAGCGCCGTTTCCATCGAGCGAGCTCTGGAGCGGGGTAAACCCCATCCTCGTGGTTTTGGTTCCTTTGCCCGTATTCTAGGCCATTATGTGCGAGAGAAACAGATACTAACAATGGAGGAAGCTATCCGCAAGATGACTTCAGCACCAGCTAAACGACTAGGGTTAACCGATCGAGGCCTACTATTGCCCGGTTTCAAGGGTGATATTGTGGTCTTTGACCCGGATAAGGTGGCCGACCTCGGTACCTATACCGACCCGGCCCAATATGCAGCCGGCATCAAGGCGGTTTTAGTCAACGGTAGGCTAACCGTTTACGAAGGCGAGCACTTGGGAGTGGCCGCCGGCCGCGTACTGCGTCATCGGAGGTAGAGATAGTTTTTATGCAATTTTAAGGCTTAGGGGGGGCTGAAGCAGGTCCCCCTTTTTTGTCGGGCAAAGTGCTGCCCTAGCATAGGTTAGGTATTCAGTGATACAATGCAAATGAAGGATACATATGGAGGTGCAATGATGGTTAATCAAGATCGGATTGTACAAGAATTCATGGAACTAGTGCAGATTGACAGTGCACCAGGCCAAGAAAGGCAACTGGCCGATGCTCTAAAGCAAAAGCTCGAAACTCTAGGCCTAGAAGTATTGGAGGATAATGCCGGAGCCGCTATCGGAGGCGATACAGGTAATATCATAGCTCGCCTGCCGGGACAGCTTAAGAACGTGCCTACGGTGGCTTTTGCTGCCCATATGGACCGGGTTACCCCTGGTTTCGGTATTAAGCCCCAAATTAAGGATGACGTCATCTATAGCGATGGGACCACCATTCTGGCGGCCGACGATGTGGCTGGAATTGTGCAGATGCTGGAAGCGGTTCGCGTTCTAAAGGAGCAGGAAATCGAACACGGCGATATCGAACTCCTCTTCACTATTTCTGAAGAAGCCGGCCTGCAGGGGGCAAAAAATCTGGACCGTAATCTACTTAAGGCCGAGGCAGCCTATTTCTTAGATGGGGGCGGCGATGTGGGTACCATCATTCCCTCGGCGCCAGCGCAAAAGAAGCTGACGGTTAAAGTTAATGGTGTACCTGCTCATGCGGGGATCGAACCGGAAAAAGGCACTAGCGCCATCGTTGTGGCAGCCGAGGCGATTACTCGCATGAATCTGGGCCGTATTGATGAGGAAACCACCTGCAATATTGGGATCATCAAGGGCGGTCAGGCTACCAACATCATTCCAGCGGAAGTAACCCTTATAGGTGAAGTGCGTAGCCGCAATGAGGCCAAATTGGAAGCACAGGTCAACCATATGGTTAGCGAATTTGAGGCGGCTGCAGACCGTTTTGGTGTTACGGTGGATATCGAAATAGAAGAAAGCTATCCGGCCATGAATCTCAGTGAAGATGATCAGGCCGTTCAGCTGGTAGTGGAAGCGACTAAGGCCTTAGGCCTCTCCCCTGTGTTGGTGCCAACCGGTGGCGGCAGTGACGCCAACATCCTGGTGGGCAAGGGCCTGCCTTCGGTCATCTTGGGTATCGGCATGGAAAAGGTGCATTCCACGGAAGAGTTTATCTCTATCAAACAGTTGGTGGCCGGTGCCGAGCTGGTGGTAGCTATCGTCCAACAAGCTGCTAATGCTAAAGTTGAATAAAAGAAAAGGCTGCGCAAATGATCTTGCGCAGCCTTTCTGTGTCAGTTTAGCGCTGGCTCACCTGGTGCACTCCACCGATGGGTAAGCGCACCGTTACCTTAGTACCCTTACCTTCTTCACTGCTCAATAACAGTTGGCCGCCGTGCAGAGTAACTATTTCATTGGCTATAGACAACCCCAGGCCGCTTCCCGGTTTGCGCCCGTCCACCTTAACAAATTTGCTGAGTACGTGGGGTAAGTCTTTGGCGGCAATACCTGGACCGGTGTCAATCACATCAATTTCCACTACTTCGCCATAGCGATGAGTGCGAATAGTGATAGATCCGCCTGCCGGCGTAAACTTGAGGGCATTATCCAAGAGATTGAGCAATACTTGTTTCAGCCGATTGCCGTCGCCATCCATCTCCGGTATGTTGCCCCCCAATTCCATAGCCAGGGCCACCGACTTTTTGGCCGCTTTCACCGAAAGCAGGTCATGGATTTCCCCCACCAATTCGTTGATGCTAACTTTTTCGAGGATGAGGCTGATGCGACCAGCCTGCAACTGGGAGAAGTCTAGCAAATCTTCCACCAGGCCTATCATGCGTTCCGTCTCTTTGCCTATGATCTCTAGCCCTAAGGCCAGCTCCTCCTTGTCCTCTAGCCCGCCCGAACTGAGGGTCTCTTCCCAGCCCTTAATAGCCGTTAGTGGGGTGCGCAACTCATGGGTTATAGAAGAGATAAAATCGTTTTGCAACTTCTCATTGCGCTCTATTTGATCAAACATTTTATTATAGATTGCGGCCACCCGACTAAACTCGGCTTCCGTCGGCTTAACCAGACGCGCGGGATACTCAGAATCGATAATTTGTTCAGCCGTATTATTGAGGATCTCTAAAGGAGCTATGGCTCGTCTAATAAGGGGAAGAAATAGGCCGGGAGCTGCCGCAATAATAACACAGCCAACGATGAGTCCATAAAAGGTTAAAGTATTGATTATATGGTGGGTCCGTTCCATGGATACGGTATAACGCAATACCCCGGTAATCCGATTAGAGTTATAAAGAGGTACGCAGACCGCCATGATCCGTTCGCTGGTAACATAATTTCGCCCCTTCCAGACGCCTATATTGCCTAAACGGGCAGCCTCAAAATCCGGCTCTCCTTCCACGCGCTGGGGCAAGGGATCACTGGTCTGTGACAAGACTTTACCGCTAAGATCCAGTATTTCTACTTGCAGCGTATCACTGGTATCAATATTTTGCAGGAAACGATCGGGATTATTGCTTCGCCAGCTGGCATTATGGGTATAAGCAGCGAGCAATGCTCGCTGCCTCAGAGCGTATTCGGCAGCTGTATGGTAATAGGCCCTTATGCCATTAGCATAAATAATTTCCAGCACTATCACCGCTGCGACGATGATTAAGAAATAATGTAACAGTAAGCGGCGCTGGAGGCTACTGGCCAACCTGCATCCCTTCCCAACGATAACCGTGTCCCCAAACCGTTTCTATATAGCGGGGGGAGCTGGGGTCATCTTCTATTTTTAAGCGAATACGTCGAATATTAACGTCCACCACTTTGGGGTCACCCACATAGTTGGGGCCCCAAATTGCATCCAGAATTTTGGCACGGCTAACCGCCTGTCCTTCATGGGACATGAGTAACTGCAAAATCGCCAGTTCGGTAGGGGTCATTAGAATCGGTTCTCCATGCTTATACAGCCGCATTTCTCCCATGCGCAGTAGGAAGGGGCCGCTGCTGAGTTCCGGCATAGTTGCTGTCGCCTGTTCTGGCATCCTGCGGCGTAGGGCATTAACTCGCGCCACTAACTCGGCGGGGCTAAAGGGTTTAACCACATAGTCGTCGGCACCTATTTCCAGACCCGTAACTTTATCCTGTTCTTGCCCTTTAGCTGTGAGCATAATAATCCCCATTTGCGGTCGTAGCTGCCGCAACTCTTTACAGACCTCAAAGCCATCAATACCCGGCAACATAATATCTAACAGGGCCAACTGAATGTCCGGTTGGTCCCGGATGATTTCAATGGCTTCTTCCCCTGTTGCCGCCTCAATCACCGTAAAGTCATGGCGGCGCAAATTAACTGCTATAAAGCCCCGAATAGAAGCCTCGTCTTCCAGCACTAATATCTTGCACATGCTTCCTACCTCCTTCTGGCACAATATCTCCTCTTCAGTATAGCATAGGTTAACGACTCTTTCGCAGTAGTCAGTAGTCGCTAAGTTGCCTACTATTTTCTCAACAATTGGGGCGAACATAGGTGCATAGCAGAAGCGGACAGACAGCAGGAATCGCTACAATTGGGTAAGCTTTATCGTGGGCTACATGGACATAGGGTATTAGGACAGGCAGGTTAGTTTCCCACCTTCTTCCCTTTCCCACTGCTGGTAGAAGTGGTGCGCAAAGTTGAGTCGATGCTCCAACTCGCGGCGACTGATCTCGTAATTTAATGAGGCCAGGCATTCTTCATACCAGGGCGGATCAACCTGATAAAAATGCTGAATTGCGGCCGCCTGATTGCGTCCTTCTGCAGTGCCATAATGAAAAGCTAGCCAAATGGCGTTGGCCCCCATGTGATCAAGGATATCCGCATCTTGTACCAGCAGCACTTCGGGTGGGAAATTGGGAGCCTTCTTTCCTCGCCAATATTTGCTCTTGGGACGTTGATAATGGTTAGCTACGATGGCCGTTACCACTTCCAGCTTGTCAGGAGAGAAGAGATGCCCTATCTCCCGCCGAATAATGTTAGCGCCGCGGGGTCCGTGGGGTTCGGAGCCTCGATAGCCGGCTTTGCCGATATCGTGTAAAAGTCCGCCTAACTCTAGCACTTTGATGTCCACTTCTAATCCCATTTCCTTCGCCAAATGGATCGCCAGCTGAGCTGTACGCACCCCATGATACCAACGATAGCCCGGCTCCAGCGGGCTTTCGTCTACTTCTAGCATTTTGCTTCTAGCCCAAGCTTTAATAGCTTCTATATCCATCTCTAACACACCCCATTCTCCTTGCGGCCAGACAAAATCCGTCCGCTTTCTCCCTAGTACCTGTCAATCTATGCCGAAATAACCGATTGCCTGTCTATGCCCGGGAAATGTCATTAGCTTGTGCTTGCTTGGCTTCCCACTCCTGATACCGCCTATGAACCGTGGCTTTAGAAACGTTGAATCCCATTCCCCGCAGTGTGAGGGCAATCTCATGGAAGGTTAGCCCCCGTTGGCGCAAACGCACTATCTCCCCAATGGGTACATCCAGGCGAGAGCGGCCACCTCCCCCTTTATTTGCCAGGTTCCTTTCCGGCCGAAACCCCTTTTCTTTAATGGCCCGACGCACGCCGCGGCTGATCTTACGATTGATCAGACGGCGTTGGTATTCCTCTACTACGCCCAGCACCTGCAACACCATTTGCTCCAATTCAGATAAACCCAAGGGGCCCTGTTCTTCTAGAGAATAGACTTGTCCTCCATATTTTTGTACCTGGTAAAGCAAGGCTAATTTCGCGTTCCCGCGCCCTAAACGACTATCGTCTTGCACTAGAAGGCCGTCGGCCCGGTTGCGGCGCAGCAAATCGAGAGCCCGTATAAAACCCTCCCGATCATCCTTAAAGCCACTCTCCTGCTCTTCAATTACCTGCACCACTTGCCAGCCACTGGCTTCGGCGAAGGCAGTAAGTTCGGCCACCTGTCGTTCTAAGCTGGTTTCTTGGTGGGCGTTTTCCGTACTCACCCGGGCGTAAACGATTACCCGCACAGCTAGCCCCCCTTCCGTTTACCCCCATTATATCACCCCCCGATTGCTAGACAATGGTAGTTTCTTAGCCTCATTGACTAGCGGAAGTCGGGTAAAACTAAATCCGATTGGGGTGAGAACTATATTTTCCCGACGATCCTTAATCCAGTGGCTGTTACTTTTGCTAATGGCAAGCCTTTGCTGGGCCTGTCGGCCGGAAGTCTATCGCTGACGTCACCCTCCTATGAAGGACGGGCGGTAGGTACCCAGGGTGAACAGCGGGCCGCCGCCTATTTAATACGCCAATTAACCGACTGGCAGTTAGAGCCGTGGACTCAAGTGGGGTTCTCCAGTTATGAACATGTTTTTACTATCCCCGAAGCCGATTTGACCGGGCGAAACATTATTGCCATCAAGCGTGGTGCCAGTAACAAATGGTTGTTATTGGTGGCCCATTACGATCATTTAGGTGTTAAAGAAGGCCAACTTTATCCCGGCGCC
>JAMNZE010000136.1:0-2354 GCA_023622465.1 Bacillota bacterium
GATGAAACCGGCAGCATTGGCAAGCGCTATCGTCGGCAGGACGAAATCGGCACTCCCTACTGCGTCACCTTCGACTTTGATTCTCTGGAAGACAAGGCTGTCACCGTGCGGGAGCGTGATAGCATGGAGCAGGTTCGTCTACCTATCTCCGACTTGCTGCCCTACTTACAAGAGCGGCTACAGTTTTAGTTCTATAAATGGGGGTGTTGCAAAACCTCTCTTGCGACACCCCCATCCGAATATTATTGTGATGGCTACTAGTTAGACATTAGCCATGAGTCCTTTTACACGGCAGGTAATTGGTATTCCTGTTTGAATATATATAGGTATACTTGTACAATACCTAGAAAGGATTAGTCCCTTGAGTCTTAAATTCTGTTCCTTCGCCAGTAGCAGCGCTGGCAACTGTTATTTCATCCAGAGCTCCCGTGGCACGGCTATCCTAGTTGATGCGGGCGTGCCGCTTCGTCGCTTGGAGCGAAATTTAAAACATATCGGCATCAACCCCCGTCAGCTAGGGGGTATTTTCCTAACCCACGCCCATTACGACCATGTGGCTTCCTACATGATAAAGAAACCCTTCGCTACCCGCTATGGTTTATCCACCTATGCCAGTACCGACACCTGGCGGGAATTGCTCCGGAGCGGTTGCGGCCAGCTGGACCACGATGCCTGCCATCGGCTGGAGGCGGGCCAGTCGGTACAAATTGCCGACCTAACAATCAAGGCCCATGCCAAGCAGCACGACGCGGCGGGTGCCCTCTGTTATGAAATAAGTGATGGCCACGAAAGGTTGGCGGTGGTTACCGATCTGGGACATTGTCACAAAGATTTGTTGGCTGCTCTTCGGGGTTGCGATTATTATATCTTTGAAGCTAACCACGATGTGGAAATGGAAGAGCGGTCTTCCCGCCCCTGGTCCTTAAAGCGGCGGGTATTAGGCCCCTATGGGCATTTATCTAATGAGCAGGCTGCCCAGGCGTTGGCTCGCTTAGCGGTCCAAGCCAAAGGTATTTGGCTGGCCCATATCAGTGAAGAATGTAATTGCCCTGACTTGGCTTGCCATACAATTAGCAGCAGGTTAGAGCAGACCGGGCTGACTATACCGGTATATTGCTTGCCAGCCCGGAGTCCGAGCCCCTTTTACGGTCAAGATCATCAGTTGGAGCAGTTGAGCTTTCTTGATGTGGAAGACCGGGTAGACCCAGTCTAGAATTTTAAGCAAGAACGGAGGTAGGAATGTTGCAGAAGCGTTACCAACTGGCCCAAGTAACAAAGCAATTGGTGGCGGTAGCTATGGGGCGCGCAGCCGCCGACGTTGTTATTCAAAATGGACGCCTAGTTAACGTGCTCACGGGAGAAATTCAAAATGGAATTGATGTGGCCATCACCCACGGGCGCATTGCCTATGTAGGCGAAGATGCCAGCCATGCTATAGGAGATAATACCCAGGTTGTAGATGCAACTGATCATTACATTGTGCCCGGCTTCATGGATGGGCATATCCATATTGAAAGTAGTATGATCACGGTGAGTGAATATTCTAAAGCGGTAGTCCCCCATGGTACTACGGCGGTTTACATGGACCCCCATGAAATTGCCAACGTTCTCGGCCTTCCCGGCATTCGACTCATGATCGATGAAAGCAAGCATGTTCCTCTGCGGGTTTTTGTGGCCATGCCGTCTTGTGTGCCGGCGGCGCCAGGATTCGAAGATACGGGTGCTAGTATTGGACCTGAGGAAGTGAGGGAAGCAATGGAGTGGGAAGAAGTGGTGGGCCTAGGGGAAATGATGAATTTCCCCGGAGTTATCTACGGCGATGAGCGGATGCACGCCGAACTAGAAGCCACCTTAGTTGCTAATAAAACCATAACCGGCCACTTCTCCTTGCCCGATACCGGCCGCGCCCTGGTGGCTTACACGGCCGCCGGCATCCGCTGCGATCACGAGTCGGTACGCATGGAAGATGCGTTGGCCAAAATGCGCTTGGGCATGTATGCCCAGTTTAGAGAAGGTTCGGCTTGGCATGACCTTAAAGAAGTTGCCCGTAGCGTCACCGAGCATCGCATTGATACCCGCCTAGCCACCTTGGTCTCCGACGATACCCACCCCCACACCCTGATTGAGCACGGTCATCTGGATCATATTGTGCGCCGGGCTATCGAAGAGGGCATTAACCCGGTTACCGCCATTCAGATGGTTACTCTCAACGTGGCCGAGTGTTTCGGGATGTCGCGGGATCTGGGCAGTGTGGCCCCGGGCAAATATGCGGATATCCTCCTCCTGTCCGACTTAACGCGGGTAAAAGTAGAGCAGGTCTTCATCAATGGCCAGCTGGTAGCCAAGCAGGGAAA
>JAMNZE010000087.1:0-4033 GCA_023622465.1 Bacillota bacterium
CATCCCCACGATGAGGTGGCCCAGGTCAACTATGCCAATCGCTTAATTAGAAAGTGGTACACCAACGGCCGGTTGACCGATCTGTATAAAGAGTGCTGGTATGCCAGCGGTATTACGGCCGCCTGCCGGCAATTATCCTTGGGTAGCAAGGATTCGCTGCTGCGCAGCATGGCCCATATCCAGGCCGAGTTCGACTATAAGCCGTGGCTAATTAAGGCCCGCATCGCCGCCGAAATTCAGTATGCCCATGAGCAGGGCTTGAAGGCGGGTATCGTTACCAGCCAGGACACGGTGGGCTACGGGAAGGATTTGGGGTTGTTGGAGCTGGCCTATGACTTTGGCCTGCGGGTGCAGCAGCTTACCTATAATAACCACAATTTTGTGGGTGCCGGTTGTATGGAGCCCAACGATGCCGGTTTGTCCAAGTTTGGCATCCAGTTTGTAGGCAAATGTAATGAGCTGGGCATCGTGGTGGATACGGCCCATTGTGGTCGCCAAACCACCTTAGATGCTTGTAAGTATTCAAAGGGCCCCGTGGTGGCCACCCACACGGGAGCTGAAGAGGTCTACCCCCATCCCCGTTGCAAATCGGATGAGGAGATTAGAGCTATTGCGGCCACCGGCGGCGTGATCGGCATCTTCGCCATGCCTTGGTTTATCGCCCCCGATCCTAATAACACAACGGTGGAGCATGTGCTGGATCATATCGATTATGTGGTTCAGCTCGTGGGGCCTGACCATGTGGGCATCGGCACCGATTGGCCCATGCCGCAAACCAAATGGATGGCTCTTACCTTTAAGAAATATGTGGCACCCAGTTTGGGCTTTGCCCCGGGCGATGGGCCCTCTACTGAATATGTGCATGGCATCAAGGACTACCGCAGCTTTGGCAACATAACGGCCGGGTTGGTGGCCCGTGGCTATAGTGATGAGGATATCCGTAAGATTATCGGTGGCAACTGGCTGCGTGTAATAAGGCAGGTCTGCGGTTAGCGAGGGGGCCAAGGGGACGGCAGGGGAGAAGCTAGGCCACGTGTTCATAGTAGGTTCGAGGCGGCTTTAGGCCGCCTCGGATATTAAGTCTTAAGCGTTGAGTTCTGGCACTTTGGCCAGCAGGCTAGGCCAGGTGGGCTCCCGCCCGGCGGCGTAAAAATTTTCTACTAGCCAAGTCCCCCAGGCCCGATAGTCGGAGCCGTGGAGGTTTTCCAGGTGGGCCAGGGTGCGGCGGATAGAGTGGTATAATTCAATTAGCATGTATTACTAGAAATATTTCTATAAGGAGTGGTCAATTTGCCCAAGTACATACCCGAACCTTTCAAGATTAAAGTGGTGGAACCACTAACCATGACCACGCGGGAGCAGCGCGAGCAGTACTTAAAGGAAGCCCACTATAACCTGTTTGCGCTGAAGAGCGATCATGTCTATATCGATATGCTCAGCGATAGCGGCAGTGGGGCCATGAGCGATAGCCAATGGGCCGGCATGATGCGCGGCGATGAAAGCTATGCAGGCGCCCGGGGTTATTACCGCCTGGTGGATGCGGTAAGAGACATTTTTGGTTACCGCTATGTGCAGCCGGTGCACCAGGCCACGTGGCTCTCTGCAACGCTACTCCGAAGGATATCGTGGTGCCGGAAGCAAGAGACACGGAAAATTATGCTCCCTTTAAGGGCAATATGAACATTCCGGCTCTGCGGGCCTTCATTGAAGAGGTGGGCCCTGAAAAGGTTGGCGTGATAGTGATGACTATCACCAACAACACGGCCGGTGGACAGCCTGTTTCGATGGAGAATATTCGCGAGACCTCCAAGGTGGCCAAAGAATATGGCATTCCCATGGTCATCGATGCGGCTCGCTTTGCCGAGAACGCCTATTTTATCAAGACCCGCGAGCCCGGCTATGCGGACAAGTCGATCATTGAGATCACCCGCGAAGCCTTTAGCTATGCCGATGCCTTCACCATGTCGGCCAAGAAGGATGCCATCGTTAACATAGGTGGCCTGATTGGCGTTAAGGAGGACGAAGAGCTGTACACGAAGGTACAGGGCCTTACCGTCCCCTACGAAGGCTTTGTCACCTACGGGGGCTTAGCCGGTCGCGATTTGGAGGCACTGGCTATCGGTCTTTATGAGGGAATCGAGTTGCCTTACCTACGCTACCGTATCGGCCAGGTGGAGTATCTGGGCGAGTTGTTACGGGAAGCGGGCATACCCATCCAGTACCCGGTAGGCGGGCATGCCATCTTTATCGATGCCAAGAAGCTGCTGCCCCATATTCCCTATTACCAGTTCCCGGCCCAGGCCCTGGCTATCGAGCTATATCGGGAGGCGGGAATTCGGGGCTGCGATGTGGGTTCCTACATGCTCGATCCCGATCCGGTGACCGGTGAGCAGCCGGAGGCGGAGATGGAGTTTACCCGGTTATGCCTACCGCGGCGCGTCTATACGCAAGCCCACCTGGATGTGGTAGCCGAAGCATTGGTGAACATCAAGCAGCGGGCCCATGAGATTAAGGGCTACGAAGTCGTCTGGCAGCCTAAGGTGCTGCGTCACTTTACCGCCAAACTTAAGCCAGTAGAATAGGGCAGTAGTTGCATTACATCTAACATTTCTGCAGGATAACGGCTTATGCTGCCGAAGTAAAGATGAGTAAGCGATTCCCATATGCAACCCTTCTATGAGCGATTCGGCATGTGCGTGCCCACGGCATGGTAATCCGCAAGTACCTCTAAGCCTAAGCATGCTTCGGTACTTGTGATGATAAGCAAATAAGGCACAACCAAAATGAAAGGAGCAAACGAAATGTACGACTACATTCTTCGTGGCGGTACGGTAGTGGATGGAACCGGCCAAGCGGCCTATAAGGCCGATGTGGCTATCAAGGACGGGAAGATAGCAGCAATTGGGCCCAATATTTCTGGTGAGGCTAAAGAGGCAATTGATGTCACCGGTTTGGCGGTGGCGCCGGGCTTTATCGATATGCATGCCCATTCGGACACGGCCTTCCTGATAGATGAACGTTGCGAAAGTAAAGTATACCAGGGCGTGACAACCGAAGTAGCGGGCCAGTGTGGCTCCACCATTTATCCTTGCCCCGATGATCGCATGGAGAACATTCGCCATTTTGCTGGCAGCCGGTTCCAGGATTTCGCTTCCCGTTCCTTCCAGGAGTTCATGGATAAGGTGCGGCAGGAAGGGAAGAAGATGAGCACCAATTTAATTTCGCTCATCGGCCATGGGGCCCTGCGCTGTGGCGTAATGGGCTATGAGGATCGCAAGGCCACGCCCGAAGAATTACGGGAAATGCAAGAGCTGTTGGAGCGGGATATGCAGGCAGGGGCCTGGGGGCTGTCTTTAGGCTTAGGCTATACACCGGGCGTTTCTTCCGACCAGGAGGAGTTGAATGCTCTAGGCGAAATTGTGGCCAAATATGGCGGCATCATCACTTCCCATATGCGGGACCAGGGAGCCAACACCCCCAAGTCCTTAGAAGAAATGTATGAAATCAATCGGAAAACCGGTGCCCACGTACACATTGCCCACTTTAAGGCCAGTGGCAAGAAAAATTGGGGCCGGGCACCCGAGTTTGCGCAGAATGTGGCCGCCGCTAGGGAGGCGGGCATAAATGTGACCGTCGACGTATATCCCTACACGGCCGCCTCTTCCGGCATCACCAATTCCTTCCCCAAATGGTCCATCCAAGGTGGCAAGCATATGGCGGTGGCCCGTTTGCAGGGAACTATCGCCAAGGTTACCATCGAAACCGATGCCGGCGCCACCTGTATTTCCTTCGCCATGAGCGAGGAAGACGTGGATTATATGCTGTCCCAGAAAGACTTTGTTATCGGCAGTGATGGTAGCGGCTTGCCCTTGTCGCCGGAAGAAAACGAAGGTAAACCCCATCCGCGCAACTTCGGTACCTTCCCGCGCTTCTTGCGTTGGGCCCGCGAAAAGGGGATTGCCTTAGAAGAAGCGGTGCATCGGATTACCGGGCTGACGGCCGATGTTTTAGGGCTAACCGATCGGGGCACCCT
>JAMNZE010000139.1:0-4484 GCA_023622465.1 Bacillota bacterium
CCTTTTTCCTCTACCTACTGCGCCGTAACAGCAGGCGCCCTTATTAGGAGGCGGGAACATGCTAGTTGTAGATAACATAACGCTAACCTATGGCCAAAAGCCGGTGGTAGAGCAGCTGAGCTTCAATATACCCTCCGGCCAGTTTGTGGCCGTGCTTGGTCCCAATGGTTCGGGTAAATCTACCCTACTAAGAGCTTTGTGCCGCTTGCATAGGCCGCAGGAAGGCAGTATTTATTTTGCCGGCCGCGACTTACACCACTGGGGGCATCGGGAGTTGGCACAAAAAATGGCTTTTGTGCGCCAATCGTCGACGGTGGCCTTTGACTTTACTGTGGAAGAACTGGTTATGCTGGGACGTATGCCCTATTTGCGCCGTTTTCAAGCCGAAACGGAACACGATTATGCCCTTGTGCGCCATTATTTGCAATTGACCGGTCTCTGGCCGCTGCGACAAAGGGGCCTGCATTCCCTCAGCGGAGGTGAGCTGCAACGAGCCTTCAGATATTAGACTTAATCGCCTCTCTTAACCGGGAGCAGAACATCACGGTAATAGCGGTCTTACATGATCTCAATTTGGCAGCCCTCTATGCGGAACGTTTGCTAGTATTAAAAGCCGGGCGCCTACTGGCCGATGGCTCGCCCGGTGATGTGTTGCGGAGCGACTTAGTGCAACAAACCTATGGTTGTGCCGTTTCCATCTTGGCCCATCCCGTTAGTAACCGTCCGCAGGTATTGCTCCTGCCGCAAACTGGGCAAGAAGGATAGGCGCTATTTTGAATTATATTTGGTGGATATGGGCGATTGTAGCATTTCCCCGGTACGACGGAAATTGGCGTGCACTTCCACTTCTATGGGCATGGTGGGAAAGTATTCTTGCCAATTGAGACTGTCGTAAATCCCCGGATACAAACGATAAATACGGTCGCCTATCCCCAGAACATCTGCTTTCATTTCGGTTTGAATCTTTCTCAGTGTGGTTTCAGCTACCCCTTGGATGTGGGCCGTAAGTAGCTGATCCAGCTCCCTAATGGCGGTAGCCGTCAATTCCAGCTGATCGATAGTATGTTCAACCAGGTCTCCATCCTGGTAAACAATTATTTTGGCTCGTGGTTGCCCTCCCGCGGGATCGATTCTAAGCACCCGCCTACCGTATACTTGGCGCTGAACAATGTAACCTTGCCCCGGCAGTTCCACCACCACATTACCCCGTCGGCTTTCTCCTCGTAACCAGAGCACGCCTCGGCTCTCTTGGGGGTCAAGGGTACCAATCATTTTGTCGTCTTGAAAAACAGCCAGCCCGATAAACTGCAGACTCTCCGTTTCTGCTCCGGCTTCGCCCTGCTCTGCCGATTGGGAGGCTTCATCGGTAACAGGAGGTTTATGGGCAGTCAGTAGGGGTAAGATGGGTTCGCTGGCCTGCTCCTCTGTCAGTTGTTGCATTAAATCGAACAAGGTGCGGGAAACGCTAGTCGATGTTTCGTGGGTCATACGATTCAACTCGGTCAATAGCTGGGCTGGTAATTTGCTCAATTTAGGTGATACCTCTAACAGGTCCTTAGCTGCTCCCTGGCTCACCATAACATAGGTTGAGTAGCGAAAATGCCGATTGCGTGTAAAATAATCGAGCACCGGCGCGATTCCGCTGCGAGCCAATTCTTCACCAAGAATGATCACCCGGACATGGGCCCAAAAGGGATATTTGCCCGTAAGACTGCGCATCTCTTGGATGGCTCCGGCTAGGTTTTCACCCGTACAGCTTACGGTCCAGACGGGGGCTTCCGAGCCGCCGCCTCCATCTCCCCCTTCTTCTCCTCCACCTAACGCTGCCGTTATGGCAAACTGGACACTCAACTCGATTTGTTCATCCGGGAGCTTATCGAGGGCCACAACAGTAGCGAAGCCCAGGCTTTCAATTTCCCGCCCGCTCCAACACCCGGTTAAAAGGATTGCCACCAACAGTAGGCTAACACTAACTTTTTTCGCTTTGTTCAATCCCAGTATCCCCTTTCCGGCGCAGAATGGCCACGATCAATAGAATACCAAGAATAAACAGTTCCAGAAAAAAGGAGGTTTGATTGAAGATGTTGTAGGCCCAAACGGCGGTAGGTAGATTATCCGCCCTTATTGCCAGATAACTGGCTAAGGGTAGAATGGCTAGGCCCACCCACTGGACCTTTAGCTTGGGAAAAAGCTGGCATAATCCGAGGGTAGCGATGAAAAAGCAAAAGCTAATGCGGACAAAGGCAGCAAAGGTCCAGGCTATGATAAACAGGGCCTCGCCCCTTTCTAGCAGACGAATATTTTCTGTCACCACCAGGTAGGGCCAGGTAAAGGTTTCCCCCGTGGCCGACCCCATTACCAGCAGGGTGTTTAAATAGATAAAGATCAGTAGGAAGCCGGCGATGGCCATATGACGGCGTCCAACCTGATACGCGTTTTCCGGGTCGGCTAAGAAAGGGTAGAGGAACAAAACATAACTGATGATGGATAAATCGGAGCTGGCACTTTGAAAAACCGGTATCAATCCCTGAAATCCCTTGTTGAATACCGGTAGCAAATACCATGCATTCAGTTTTAAGGTGCCGATCAACACCAGCAGAAAGGAACCAACTATTATAGGCGTGGCCAACTCATTGAACCGTACTAACCATAACCAGCATGATAGCGCTGATGGGGGTTTCGGGTAGCACCGAGGCTACAAAAAACTCGGCAACATTGCGCAGTGCAAAGGCCCCCCTGAGGAAAAAGGTAGCCACTAGTAGCAATACTAAAGGGTACCCGATGATGGGGCTTAGTACCTGGGGTGCATATTCGGCAACGCTTTGCTTGGGAAAGCGTTTGGCTAGCGTTAGCACCAACCAGGTGAAGCCAAGTCCGTACCCGGTAGCTAATAGGAGGGATAGCCAGGCGCCGTTGCCAGCCCATAACATATAGTGGCGAAAACTCGGCTGTAGCACAGAAGTACAAATGACGCTAAGCATGATCAAGAACGCTTGGCGACTGGTGATGTTGTGTTGGCTCAAGAGCGGTTACCTTCCTTCCTTTCCTTCTCCGTCCTCTTTTCTGTCATCTAGTAACGGCGGCACTTCAAAACCATCCCTATGTAGGTCCTGCTTCTTTTGGTAATAGCTAGCCTTTTCTCCGCTTCTATAGCGATTGCGTGGCCGATACATAAGGGGGCGTAAACGGTGGTGCCAGCTGGGAGCCCGTACGATGGTGTCGGTGAGGGCGCTAAGAGTTAGCGGTGCAACCGGTGAAAGGTAAGGGACCCCAAAGGATTTTAGAGATACCAGGTGTAAAAGAATCAAAATTACCCCTGCTGTTAGGCCGTATAATCCGAACATGGCGGAGAGCAGCATCAGCGGGAAACGTAAGATGCGGATGGAAATGGCCACGTTAAAACTGGGTACAGCGAAAGAACCCATGGCTGTCAGTGCTACCACGATAACCATAATCGGGCTCACCAATCCGGCGGTCACCGCCGCTTGCCCGATGATAATACCGCCTACGATGCCTACGGTAGAGGCGATGGGAGATGGTAGGCGGATGCCTGCTTCTCGTAACACGCCAGCCGCGTAGGGATAATCTCTTGATGAAAACTCGCGAAGGCTATGTAGAGCGATGGTAGCAGTATGGAGTTCAGTAAGCTGGCGGTACGTACTAAGCGTATAAAGGTCATCAAAAGCCATCTTTCATAGTAATCCTCCGGCGATGGCAAAAAGTTGCTCAGTGTAGCCGGTACCAGTAGCGCATTGGGGCTACCGTCGCCGATGATGGCGATGCGCCCTTCTAAAAGGGAAGCGGCCACCCGATCGGGTCTTTCCGTATATTCCACCTGCGGGAAGGGGGAATAGGGTGTGTCCTGAATGTATTGTTCGATATACCCACTATCTATGATACTGTCGGTGTCGATCAAATCCAGTCGTCGCTTGACCTCATCGACTAAGACTGGGTTGGCTATATCTTCTATGTAAAGCAGCGCACAATCGGTGGCAGAACGGGTTCCTAAACGCAAGAATTTGACTCGCAAATGGGGATCTTTTATGCGCCGCCTTACGAGCGCCACATTAATTTTCATGACCTCGTTAAAGCCTTCCCGCGGGCCCCGCACCAGATTCTCATTAACTGGCTCGGAAATTCCTCGGTGTTCCCATTGCTTGGCACCTAATATGAAGGCCACGTCTAGTTTATCGATAAGTAAAACCGCATCGGCTGCCAAAACGGCTTCCACCACTTCTGGGAAAGTGGTCTTTTCTTTTACCTCCAAAAAGGAAAGAAAATGCTCCGACATTAAGGATTTAATCGCCTCCGGCGTAGTAACTGCCGGAGCATCGATTTTTCGTGCCCAGAGCATCAGCGGTTCCATCACATTGTTTTGTAAGGCATCCTTATCTACCAGGCCGTCGATTAAAATGAAGACGGCCGAGAGGCAATTGGCGTTACCGATGGTGATGCGGCGGAAAATGATATCATCGCTGTTACTT
>JAMNZE010000029.1:0-3808 GCA_023622465.1 Bacillota bacterium
TATAGCAAGCCGGTAGTTACCGTGGTCACGCAAGTGGTTGTCGATGCCGACGATCCGGCTTTCTCAAACCCCACAAAACCGATCGGCCCCTTCTACTCGGCGGAGGAAGCGCAGGAGCTGATAGCTAAGGGGCTGGCTATGCAGGAAGACCGGGCTAGAGGTGGCTGGCGACGTATCGTTCCTTCCCCCGTTCCTGTACGCATCTGGGAGCGGGAGGCAATCGTTAATCTCATTGACAGCGGAGCCATCGTGATAGCCGCCGGTGGGGGTGGTATTCCGGTAGTAGAAACCGTCAGCGGCTTGCGCGGGGTGGAGGCGGTGATTGATAAAGATCTGGCAGGACAGCGTTTGGCCAATGACATTGGAGCCGATATACTGCTGATCCTGACCGATGTGGAAGCCGTTGCCCTCGACTGGGGGTTACCTACCCAACGCTGGCTGCATGATGTCAGCTTGGCCCAGGCTAGGTCTTATCACGCGGCTGGACATTTTCAGGCCGGCAGCATGGGACCTAAAGTAGCGGCGGCCTGCAACTTCTTAGACGCCGGGGGCGAGATGGCTATTATCACTTCACTACAAGCCGTGTCCCAGGCATTAGCAGGTGAAACGGGGACACGCTTTACCCATTAAACTGAAAGGGGGGATGCGGAGGTCGATTAGGGTTATTGGTTCTACTTAGTGCTACGTAGATACCCGACTGACCGATTGGCTACTTTTTGACCCAACGTTAGAGTAGCCTATTAGAATTAAGAAACCAGGAGGGAAAGCTAATGGCACAAAGAGTCTTAATTATGGGTGCAGCAGGTCGAGATTTTCACAATTTCAACGTTCTCTATCGCGATAATCCCGATTACGAGGTAGTTGCTTTCACGGCTACCCAAATTCCGGATATCGAAGGACGGGTGTATCCAGCAGCTTTGGCCGGTAAATTATATCCGGAAGGCATTCCGATTTACGCGGAGGAAGAACTACCCGAACTCATAAAACGGCTAAAGGTTGATCAGGTAGTTCTGGCCTATAGCGATATTTCTTATGAGTATGTTATGTCTAAGGCGGCCCTAGTCAACGCCTGTGGAAGGCGAAAGGTTTGCGGGTTGTTGCCGTGCGCCATCCTATGCCCTACGGTGACCTAGCAGCGCAGGCAGTACAGCGCTTTGCCTCTTATGAAGACCTGGATTTGCACAAGACCACCATTGAAGAGCGGGAAGAGTACGAGCCTCATATTGACCGCGGCATCGTCGTTTATGCTGGGGTCGACTATGAAGCTATCTTGCGCGAGGCGGAAAAGGAAGCCGACGTCATCATTTGGGATGGCGGCAACAATGATACGCCTTTCTATAAGCCCGACTTACACATCACCCTAGTCGACCCCCATCGTCCCGGCGATGAGCTGGCCTATTATCCCAGCGAGACCAACGTCTTACTAGCCGACGTCATCGTAATCAATAAGATAGACAGTGCATCCCCCGAGGGGATTGCGGCTGTCCGTGAAAACGTAATGCGCGTTAACCCCGATGCCATGATCATAGAGGCCGCTTCCCCGATAACGGTGGAGGACCCGGAAGTCATCCGCGGCAAAAAGGTATTGATTATTGAAGATGGCCCCACCCTCACCCATGGCGGTATGTCCTTCGGGGCCGGCGTGGTAGCAGCCCGCAAGCTGGGGGTAGAGCTGGTTGATCCTCGTCCTTACGCGGTGGAATCCATCGCTAAGACCTTCGCCCAGTTCCCCCACTTGGCCGAGGTGCTCCCAGCCATGGGCTATGGCGAGAAACAGATCCGCGATTTAGAGGAAACCATTAAGCGGGTTCCCTGTGACGCCGTACTCGTAGCTACCCCCATTGACCTACGGCGGGTGCTAAACTTCGATCAGCCATCCACCCGCTCCCGCTACGAACTGCAGGAGATCGGGCATCCGAATCTGGAAGATGCGCTCAAGCTGTTAAAGCTCTAATAATATATAAACACAGCTCCCGCCAAGGGCGGGGGCTGTGTTTTTGCTTCAGGTTGACCAGCCGGGAGGCGCGATTCCAGTTGCCTTCATTACTAAAGACAACTGAGGGAGTTTTTTGCAACACATTTATTCCACATATTTCACGCCTTTTGCTACCGCTAGCGCAGTATCCCTATCTGTTTGGGCCTGAATCAAGAACAGGCGTTCATCGGCGCTCCAGACGATGGTTACTAACTCTTCGCTGGCAATCAGCACCCCGCTAGCTCCATTGATGTCCACCGTTTCTATGCGAGAGGCGTTTTCCCTATTGACGGTGATTTTTAGAAGCGAGCAGTTCCACGTATTTGATTTGCGAGTCCTTGTGTATATAGGTTATTTCCTTTCTAAGCTTGGTGATCTCTATGTGACGCGCCTCGTAACCCGTAGGGATATAGGTGGGGACATAGGCTTTGGTCCAGTTAATGACCAGATTATCACTCTCGATTTCACTGTCCTTTTCTCTCAACCAGAAGGTGGCCGCTTGGGGTCCGAGCTTGGTTCAGAGGCCCATTACGCCCACCTTAAAAGCTTGCACCGTGGTTATGGCGGTGAGAAATACGATAGCAATCGCCAGCATGGCTACAGCCATTTTCCTTGGTGCAGCCTAGAAGAAGGGTTTCTTGGCTGGCTGCAGTGCCGCATCCAATTGCTGTTCAAAACGCTGCAGTGCGGCCGGCGATGGCCGTGGGCTGGCGTCACCCTCGTCGAGCAAGCCCCCTCCCTCTTTTTCAGCTGCCGCGTGCATCACCAACTTGAAGAGAGCCTGCTCATATTCCTCGTATAGTCGCTCACTTGCCATTTAGTTCACCGCCTTTATTCATTAGTGCTCTGGCAGCCCGTCGGGCTCGCGTTAGATACTGCCTGACGCTAGGAGGGGAGATATTCAGTAGTTGGGCGATTTCCGTGTCACTTAGTTCTAGCATGTATTTGAAATAGAGCAGGTCTCTCTGTTTTTGTGGCAGCCTTAGCACCGCGTCTCGTAGGCACTCAAGCTCGTGTTGCTTCAACACTTGCTCCTCGGTGGTAGCTAGTTCGGTAGTCAATTCCATTTCATCGGTGTAAAATAGGTGTCTGTTTGTGGATATCGCGCCTTTTCACGAAGTTAATGGCCACGCTGCGTGCCGTGTAGGCTATGTAGGCTGCAGTTTGGCGCTGGTTGAGGCTCTGTAGCCTAGGTGCCTTTTCGATCAGCTTTACAAAGGTATCGTTAATGAGATCTTCAATGCCATCGGTTTCCTGGGTTACTGATAGTATTTTTTTATATACCAGGCCGTAATAGGAGTGGTATAGTTCAAGCATAAAGGCTTTCAATCTCATTAACAGCAGCCGAGTGTCTAGGGAGAAACATGTCGATATTCGACGGAAGTGATCGACCAACCGTAGGGTTCTACTTGCGGTCTAAGTGGATTGGGGACAGCGGAAACCTTGTCTCGAAAAACTAATGTGATATGGGCTGAGAGCTTAATAGGTTCGTTAAGGGCGATCCCGTGTTTTTCCGCATACTCGCAGGCGGCACTGGTGTAAACCACCTCAATTTCAGCAGTCACTACAGCCAGGCTAGGCTTGAGTCTGCCGGTTTGATTTCATAATCGCTTAGCTCTTTGTTAATCGAGTATTCCTTAACCTCTTCTATTCCGTGGCTCTGGCGGTGATCTAGGAGGCGTTGGTCAACTACCCCCCCCCCCACAGTTGGCTATAATTGGGGGCATTGTAGTCCTGAGTTTGATCGATGGCAGTAGGGATATTAAGGGCCAAATTCTTAGCGGACCACCCTGCTTGGTGACTTTACTCTTAAGTTGGTAGAAAGGTATGTTC
>JAMNZE010000143.1:0-11479 GCA_023622465.1 Bacillota bacterium
TGATGGGCGATAACCGCATCGTAGCCCAACTGCTTAGCCATAACTAGTTCGGCGGTGCCGATATCTATACCGAACAAGACTTTTTTAATGTTCTGCCCGGAATGGTAGATGGCACTGTCGCCAGGAATCTCTTTCATTCCCACCAGGTCAAGGGCCATTTGCATGATTGCTTCCGTAGAAAGCATGTAATACACTTCCTTTCAGTTATTAAGCTATATCCACATGTTTATCTATTCTTGTTTCTCTCCCCGAATCCTGCGGGGAGCCGGTTGTCTTGTTGGGAATAGAGCTGCTTAGATAGAGTAGAATGGGAAATGAATCTTATTTTAGATAAGGATGAGTGAGATGGGTACAATCGCAGTGGTAGGTGCCGGCCCAGCCGGAATGTTGGCGGCTCGGCAGGCGGCCTTAGGCGGAGCTAAGGTAATCCTGTTGGAGAACTTTACCGCTTTTGGCAGTAGGGATTTGCAACGCTTCCTAGAGGAGCATGGTGTACCTTTGAAAGTGGAGCGGGGGAACCGGGTGTTCCCTCGCAGCGACCGCTCCTTCGATGTGGTGGATGGTCTGCGTTTGGCATTAAAGCGAAATAATGTGGAAGTGCGGCTACAAGCCCGCGTCAACCGCTTATTAACGGAGGCGGGCCGGGTGATAGGTCTGGTGGTGAACGAGCGACCCTTATATTGTGACGCGGTTATCCTTTGTACCGGTGGAGCCTCCTACCCGGCCACCGGCTCTACCGGCGACGGTTATCGCTTGGCGGAGGAAGTTGGACATACTATTGTGCCGCCGCGGGCCGCGTTAGTTCCATTGGAAGTGGTGGAGGAATGGCCCAAAACCTTGCCCGGATTAGCCCTGAAAAATGTGGAGTTGACTATTCGGCAAGGTGAGCGTATCCTAGCCCAGGAATTTGGTGAGATGTTATTTACCCATTATGGCGTAAGTGGACCTATCGTTTTGACGGTGAGTCGCTGGGTAACTCATCGCAGGGGAAACCAGCCACTAGTGGGCAGCATCAATTTAAAGCCGGCTCTAACGGAAGAACAGTTGGATCGGCGGTTGCAACGGGATCTACTGAAGCACCAGCGGAAGTTGGTAAGAAACGCTTTGGATGATCTGTTGCCTAAGCGATTGATTCCTGTAGTTATTTCTTTAGCAGGACTAGAGCCGGACAAGCCCGTTCATCAGGTGACCCGGGCGGAACGTCGGGCCTTATTGGATTGCCTGACTGATTTAAGATTTACTATCAAAGGACCCCGTCCTTTATCCGAAGCTATCGTTACCGCCGGTGGCGTCAGTACGAAAGAGATCGATCCTAAGACCATGCAATCCAAGTTGGTCTCCGGCCTCTATTTTGCCGGCGAAATAATCGATGTGGACGGTTATACCGGTGGGTTTAATTTGCAGGCCGCCTTTTCCACCGGTTACTTGGCGGGAGAAAAAGCGGCGCAGCAAGTGCAGGGAGGATAAAGTCACTTCCAGAACGAACCTATGTTTTAACATGATTTGTTTTGGAGTGAATTGTCTATGCTAGCGAAAATATTTAGTGCTTCGGTGCTAGGTGTGGACGGTTTCTTAGTTGAGGTGGAAGTGGACGTGTCCCCGGCCCTACCATCCTTCGAGCTGGTAGGCCTGCCCAACGCGGCTGTACGGGAGGCAAAGGAGCGGGTGCGGGCCGCTATTAGGAATTCAGCCGGGCAGTTGCCCCGGGGACGGATCACTGTCAACTTGGCTCCCGCCGATTTGCGCAAGGAAGGCTCCGGCTTTGATTTGCCCATAGCCCTAGGGCTGCTGGTGGCTGATGAACAACTGGCGCCGGAAGCCCTAGCAGATAGCATTTTTGTGGGGGAACTCTCCCTCGACGGTAGTGTCCGACCCATTCCCGGAATTTTGCCAATGGCCATTGCAGCCAAGCAGCAGGGGTTTGAACGCATCTATGTTCCCTATGCTAATGCGCAGGAGGCCCTGTTGGTGCCCGGCTTACAAGTGGTGGCGGTACCCCACTTAGAACAACTTTGCCAGGCTTTGCGCGGCGAGATCACCTTGCCTCTACCTCCACCCCAGCCAGCTCCACCGGAAAAACAGGACGCCTATGCTTTAGATTTTAGTGATATTCGAGGCCAAAGGCTGGCTAAGCGGGCTTTAGAAATTGCTGCCGCGGGCAATCATAATGTACTGATGGTGGGCCCACCCGGTTCGGGTAAAACCCTGTTGGCACGGCAACTACCCACCATTTTGCCCAGCATGACCCAAAGTGAAGCTCTAGAAGTTACTAAAATATATAGCGTCAGCGGCTTGCTACAAGGTAGAGGGGGGCTGATAAGTGAAAGGCCCTTCTGTGCTCCCCACCATAGTATTTCTTATGCGGGACTCATCGGAGGGGGGCGCGTGCCTAAGCCCGGGCAAGTGAGTTTAGCCCACAATGGGGTGCTCTTCTTAGATGAGTTGCCCGAGTTTCCGCGGCGGGTGCTAGAACAGTTGCGGCAGCCCTTGGAAGACGGGATTGTACATATTGCGCGGGCGCAAGCCAACATCACCTATCCGGCCCGTTTCATGTTGGTAGCTGCCATGAATCCTTGCCCTTGCGGTTTTAATAATCAGGATTCCCATGAGGAATGTACCTGTTCCGAAACCGAAATTCGCCGCTATTTGGCTCGCCTATCGGGTCCCCTGTTGGATCGCATTGATTTGCAGATTAACGTGCCGCGTTTAGAATATGAAGATATGGTGGGGGAAAAGGACGGTGAGTCATCGGCAGTGATACGGCAAAGGGTGGAAGCGGCTCGCCAGCGGCAGTTGCAGCGCTTCCAGGGCAGCGGTATTACCTGTAACGCGGCCATGAACACACGGGCCTTAAGAAGTAGCCTACAGCTACACCCCGATGGAGAAAAGCTTATGCAAATGGCCTTTTCCCGCCTACGGCTCTCGGCCCGGGCCTATGAGCGGATTCTAAAGGTAGCCCGCACTATTGCCGATTTGGCCGGAAGTGAGCAGGTGCAGGCGCCCCACGTGGCGGAAGCGCTCAGTTATCGGGCCTACGACCGCCAAGGGCTAGGCTAGCGACTGGTAGAATATGTTGCTCGCTTTATGCTTAGTCTGTTATAATGGGTGCCAAATCGAACAGGTGTAGGGGGTTAGTGCATGGGGTAACGGAAACGGCCTATTGGCTAGCCATCTCTCAGTGGCCTGGCATCGGCTCGCGCCGGGCTTGGCGTTTAAAAGAAAAATTGGGTACGGGAACCGCCGTTTGGCAGGCCGATGGGGATACTCTGCAGGAAATCTTAGGCTTAAGAGCGGAAGCAGTAACTAAGATTCTTGACATGCGTCAACGTCAGGACCCGGCTACCATGTTGGAGCGGATAGAGCAAAGGGGAGCCTGGGTGCTTTCTTTCGCCGATGAGGCCTATCCTGCCCGCTTACTGCAGCTATTTGATCCGCCTGTTGTCCTTTTAGGCTGGGGGCCCCCCTTGGTTGGCCATGAACGCCATCTGGCGGTGGTGGGGGCCCGCAGGATGACCAGCTATGGCCGCCGGGTCACTAACGAATTGATCGGCGGACTGGCCGGCTCGGACGTGGTTATAATTAGCGGCTTGGCCCTAGGCATTGACGGACAAGCCCATCGAGCCGCCTTGGACAATGGCCTCGTTACCTGGGCTGTTTTGGGCAGCGGTTTCGGCCACTTATACCCGCGGCAGCATCGAGAACTGGCACTACAGATTGTGGAAAATGGAGGAACCCTGCTGAGTGAATATACGCCCGACACCCATCCCGAGGCCCATCATTTTCCTGCCCGTAACCGCATCATTGCTGCTTTGGCCGACGCCATACTGGTGGTGGAGGCAGATCATAAGAGTGGTTCCTTAATTACCGTTGATCATGGGCTCGATTTGGGGCGGGATATTTGGGCTGTCCCCGGTAACGTAACCAGCCGATTTAGCCGCGGAACGAATAACCTGCTGCGGCATGGGGCTACCTTAATAGCGAGCAGCGAGGATATACTAGCCGAGTGGAGCTGGGGACGAGGAACAGTCAATGCAGAGGAAGAAGCACCCAATTTTGCGGGTGCAGCCCAACTGGTTTACGAGGCCATTGACTACCAGAACACCAGCTTGGAAGCTATCGTTGATGCCTCAGGATTAACGACAGCGGAAGTGTTAGCCTCTTTAATGGAGTTAGAGCTAGGTGGCTGGATCGAAGCAACGGCTGCTCAGAGCTACCGACGTACTCCGGTAAAGACTTGAGTCATAGATTAGGTATAAACCTGTCTTGCTACTTGGGGGGAAATAACATGGCAGAGAACTTAGTAATTGTAGAATCACCAGCCAAAGCTAAGACTATAAGTAAATATTTAGGACGACGCTACACGGTGAAAGCGTCGGTTGGGCATGTACGAGACTTGCCGAAGAGTCAGTTTGCTGTCGATGTGGATGACGGATTTAAGCCGAAATATATAACTATCCGGGGCAAGGGACCGGTCGTTAAAGAATTAAAAGCGGCTGCCAAGAAGGCCGACAAAATCTTTTTGGCTACCGACCCGGACCGGGAAGGTGAGGCCATCTCTTGGCACTTAGCCCAGGTGCTTGGCTTGGAACCCGACTCTGCCTGTCGAGTGACCTTTAACGAGATTACCAAGAATGCAGTAAAAGAAGCCTTTAAGGAACCGCGGCCCCTTAATTTGAACTTGGTAAATGCTCAGCAGGCCCGCCGCATTTTGGACCGCATAGTGGGCTACCGCTTGAGCCCCTTGCTTTGGAAAAAGGTGAAAAAGGGGTTAAGTGCGGGGCGTGTCCAGTCGGTGGCGGTGCGATTAATCTGCGATCGGGAGGCGGAAATTCAGAATTTCCGTCCAGAGGAATACTGGACCATAAAGGCCCAGTTACAGACTGATAAGAAAGAAAAATTCACTGCCGATTTTTATGGTCGTGGTGGGAAAAAGATAGCGTTATCCAACCGAGAAGAGACGGAACAGGTGTTAGAACAGGTGCGGCAAAGCACCTTTACTGTTGCTTCCGTACGTCGCAGCCAACGCCGACGTAATCCGGCGGCCCCCTTTACCACCAGCACATTGCAACAGGAGGCCTCTCGGCGATTAGGTTTTACGGCGAAGAAGACGATGCGCATAGCCCAAACCCTCTACGAGGGAGTAACATTGGGCAGGGAGGGTGCCGTAGGTTTAATCACCTATATGCGCACCGATTCCACTCGCGTTTCGGCGCAAGCCATCGGCGAAGCGGAGCAGGTGATTAACAACCTCTATGGCTCCGACTACGTCCAAACCCGTCAGTATACGGGTGGTCGGCGCGGGCAAGATGCCCATGAGGCCATTCGTCCTACTTTTCCCGCACGTACGCCCGATGAGTTAAAGCCCTATCTGGGCCGCGATGAGTTGCGCCTTTATCGGCTAATATGGGAGCGATTTATCGCTAGCCAGATGGCCCCCGCTGTCTACGATACGGTGGCCGCTGAAATTGAGGCCAATGGTTACACCTTCCGAGCTCGAGGATCCCAGATTAAGTTTGCCGGATTTCTATTAATATATAAGGATGTTAAAGAAGATAAAGACACAGACCAAGATGGACTGTTACCAGAGCTTAAGGAAGGGCAGGAATTGTTGCTGGCCAGTTTGACCGATAGGCAGCACTTTACTGAGCCGCCACCCCGCTATAATGAGGCTGCTCTAGTGAAAACGTTGGAGGAACTGGGTATCGGCCGACCTAGTACCTATGCCACCATCATTGACACTATCCAGAGTCGGGGTTATGTGGTGCTAGAGCAGAAGAGGTTTTATCCCACCGAACTGGGGCAAATTGTGGTTGACCTATTAAAGGAATTTTTCCCCAAGATTATCGATGTGGAGTTTACGGCGGCTCTAGAAGCACAACTAGATGAGGTTGAAGAGGGCACCGTCGATTGGGTATCCGTATTGGAGCAGTTTTATTTCCCCTTTGAGCAAGACTTGAAGCATGCAGAAGAGGAGATGCAGGCGGTAGAAATTGCGCCGATGGAATCGGATGTGGAGTGTGAGTTATGCGGCCGACGCATGGTCTATAAGACCGGGCGGTACGGCCAGTTCTTAGCTTGTCCCGGATTCCCTGCGTGTCGGAATACTAAACCGCTGATTAAAGATACAGGGGCAAAATGTCCCAAGTGTGGGAACAAATTGGTGGAACGTCGCAGTAAAAAGGGAAGGGTTTTCTATGGTTGTCTTGGCTACCCCGACTGCGATTTCGTTGTCTGGAATAGGCCAGTAGCTGAAAAAAGCTGCCCCGAGTGTGGCGGACTAATGGTGCATAAGCAGAGGGGCGGGCAAAAATTCCATGCCTGCATCAACCAGGAATGCAGGCATGAAGAACGGGTGGTGCAAGATGATGGTCAATAATCGACCGCAAGTTACAATCGTAGGCGCCGGCTTGGCCGGCAGTGAAGCTGCCTGGCAGGCAGCGGAGCGGGGGGTGGCAGTTACCCTATTTGAAATGCGTCCTCAGAAGTTGACGCCCGCCCATCAAACCGGTTTGGCCGCCGAATTGGTCTGTAGCAATTCCCTGCGGGCAGTGAGCAAAAGTAACGCGGTTGGCCTACTAAAAGAGGAAATGCGGGTAATGGGATCGTTGATTATGGAAGCGGCTTTAGCCAACCGGGTCCCGGCGGGGGGAGCACTGGCTGTGGACCGGGTGGGATTCTCGGAGCATATCACCGCCCGTCTTCAAGCCCATCCTTTAATTGAAATAGTAGAGGAGGAAGTTAGCCAGTTGCCTACGGAAAGGCCACTGATCATAGCAACTGGCCCCCTAACCTCCCAATCCTTAGCCGATGCTTTGCAAGGCGTCTTGGGGGAGGATTATTTGCATTTCTATGATGCGGCGGCCCCCATCGTGTTGGCAGAGAGTATTGATTGGGAGAAGGTCTACCGCGCATCCCGTTACGATAAGGGGGATGCGGATTACGTCAACTGCCCCCTGGAGGCCGACGAATATAAAGTCTTTTATGAGGCCCTAGTGGAGGCCGAGACGGCCCCCTTAAAAGAGTTTGAACAAGGCATTTACTTTGAAGGTTGTATGCCGATAGAGGTGCTGGCAAAACGGGGCTATGACACCTTACGGTTTGGTCCCTTGAAACCGGTGGGGCTCCCCAATCCGCGAACAGGACAGTTGCCCTATGCGGTGGTGCAGTTACGCCAAGACAATTTGGCCGGGACCCTGTATAATATGGTAGGATTTCAGACCAACTTAAAGTGGCCAGAGCAAAGGCGAGTTTGGCGTTTGATACCCGGTCTGGAGCAGGCCGAGTTTGCCCGTTATGGTGTAATGCATCGTAATACCTTCATTAATTCTCCGCAGTTACTATTGCCCACCCTACAGTGGCGCGGCGATGAGGCTGTATTCTTTGCCGGACAGATAACCGGCGTGGAGGGCTACGTGGAGTCGGCCGCAGCCGGGCTGGTGGCTGGCATCAATGCGGCTCGCCTGGCTCAAGGGTTGAAACCGGTAGTTTTTCCACAGACTACAGCCCATGGGGCATTGCTGCATTACATTTCCGCCGAACCGAAGAAGGATTTTCAGCCCATGAATGTCACCTTTGGCCTATTCCCGCCCTTACCAAATCCTCCTCGCAACAAACGGGAGCGAGGGGTAGCCTATGCTGAAAGGGCTTTGTTTGAATTAAATAAGTTTTTGAATGATTCCTCTTTATGATATTGATGTTCGCTTGGCGGCTATGCTAATATTTACATGGAGATGCTTCTATGGAAGAATTGCTGGATCGCTTTTTACGTTTTCAACGGGTGGAAAAGAATGCGTCGGCCCATACTATCAGCAATTATCAGCGAGATATATTGCAATTCATTGAGTTTTTGTGCGATGATGTAATAGTGCCGACGGCGGTAGACAAAAACGACGTACGGCGCTTTTTGGCCCACTTACATCAGGCCGGGTACGCCCGTTCTACCGTCGCTAGAAAACTTTCGGCTTTACGCTCCTTCTTTCGGTTTCTAGTGGTAGAAGGTTACTACGCCCAGAGCCCCCTAGAGCGGGTGAACACTCCCAAACAGAGGCGCCAATTGCCTAGCTTTTTACATGTGGACGAGTGTGTCAGTTTGCTGGAAGCACCCGACGATAGCGTCTTAGGGAAACGGGATCGGGCAATCTTAGAAACCCTTTACGCCACCGGTATTCGCGTCAGCGAGTTAGTTGGTATGTCTTTGCATGATGTGGATTATCGTCAAGGTTACCTGCGCGTGCTGGGAAAGGGCTCTAAGGAACGGATTGTTCCCTTAGGGCAGCCGGCCTGCTTAGCCATTGAGCGTTACGTGCAGGAGGCGCGGCCCTCGTTGCTGAAGCCCGGCCGTACTAAAGAGAAAGCCCTTTTCTTAAACAAAGCCGGTGGTCGACTGTCGGACCGCAGCGTCCGGCGATTGGTTGACAAGTATGTGCAACAGGTGGCCCTGCGGCGACAGATTAGCCCCCACACTTTGCGGCACTCCTTTGCTACCCATATGCTGGAAAACGGTGCCGACCTGCGTAGTGTGCAGGAGCTGCTAGGACATGCCAACGTATCCACAACCCAGCTATACACCCATGTCACGCGAGAACGTTTAACGACGGTATACAAAAAAGCCCATCCACGGGCTTAGGGGGTGTTGCAATTGTTTTCAGGTACAACCATTGTGGCCGTTAAACGCGACAATGAGGTGGCAATGGCCGGGGATGGTCAGGTTACCTTAGGTAATAACACTATCATTAAAGCACGGGCTCAAAAGGTGCGTCGGCTATATCACGGTCAAGTATTAGCCGGTTTCGCCGGTTCGGTGGCCGATGCCTTTACCCTCTTCGATAAATTTGAAGGAAGTTTGGAAAAGTACCGAGGTAACTTGGCACGAGCCGTTGTGGAGTTGGCAAAAGAATGGCGTACCGACCGCATGTTAAGGCGTTTAGAGGCCCAATTACTGGTGGCCGACCGACAACAGATTTTTCTGTTATCCGGTTCGGGCGAAGTGATCGAACCGGATGATGGTGTGGTAGCCATCGGTTCTGGGGGCAATTTGGCTTTAGCAGCTGCGCGGGCGCTATTAGCATTTTCCGATTTATCGGCTAGCCAGATTGCTGAGCAAGCTCTGCATATTGCGGCCGATATTTGTGTTTATACCAACCATGAGATTACGGTGGAAAAATTGGAGGCGAAGGGTTGAGGTGGAACTAGAGCCACGTAAAATTGTTGCCGAGTTAGATCGATTTATCGTAGGACAAGCGGCTGCCAAGAAAGCATTAGCTATTGCCTTACGCAACCGGGTGCGCCGCAGTAAACTTTCTCCCGAACAACAGGCTGAAATTAGCCCAAAGAATATTATGTTAATCGGCCCTACGGGAGTGGGCAAAACCGAGTTGGCTCGGCGCCTAGCAGCCCTAGTTAAAGCCCCCTTCGTTAAAGTGGAGGCCACCAAGTATACTGAGGTGGGTTACGTGGGGCGGGACGTGGAAAGTATGGTTCGCGATCTGGTTGAGAATGCGGTGCGCACCGTTAAGCGAGAAAAAACACAAGAGGTGGCTGAACAGGCGGAAGCTAGAGTGGAAGAGAGAGTTTTAGCCGCCATGTTGCCATCACGGAGACCCACTAGCCATCCGTTTGAATCCTGGTTAGGTTTAGGGGAGCAAAAGCAACCGGAAGAAACCGAGGAAAATACTTCCAGTCGGGCGCAAAAGGAAGATTTGCGGCGTCGACTACGGGCCGGCGAACTAGAAGATCTCCTAATAGAGATTGAGGTCACTGAGCGGCCTAGTGGCATGTTTGATATGTTCGCCAACACGGGCATGGGTGATTTGGCTAATAGTATGCAAGAGATGTTGGAGAACATACTACCCCAAAAGAAGAAGCGGCGAAAGGTGACGGTGCAGCAGGCCCGTGAGCTGTTCTTGCAGGAAGAGGTGGATCACCTCTTAGATCAAGAAGAAATCGCCCGCCTAGCCATCCAACGGGCAGAGCAGCTGGGCATTATTTTTATTGATGAAATTGATAAAATAGCCGGTAAGAATAGCCATGGCCCCGATGTGTCCCGAGAAGGGGTGCAACGAGATATCTTGCCTATTGTGGAAGGATCTACCGTGGCAACGAAATATGGACCGGTGCGCACCGACTATATCCTGTTTATTGCCGCCGGTGCTTTTCATGTCAGCAAGCCTTCCGATTTGATTCCCGAACTGCAAGGCCGCTTTCCCATCCGAGTGGAGTTGGATAGTTTGACCGAAGCAGATTTGGAGAGAATACTGGTAGAGCCGGAAAATGCGCTCCTGTCTCAGTATAAACACCTAATGGCAACCGAGGGCGTGGAGTTGGAATTTACCGATTCTGCAGTGAGGGAAATAGCTAGCATAGCCCATCACATTAACTCCACCGCTGAAGATATAGGTGCTCGCCGGTTACATACCGTGTTAGAGCAGGTCATGGAAGATATTGCGTTCGATCCGCACGCGTATGGGGGTGATAAGATCACCATCGATGCCGAATATGTACGGAAGCGCCTGCAAGGCATTTTACAAAATGAAGATCTCAGTCGATATATCTTGTAAGTATAGGGGGTACATTCCAAAATGAGTAGTAAATTACTGGAGAATACTAGGCGATTGACAAGGATTTTACAGCAATCGGCGGGCGAAGCGGTACGCTTTACCGACGTGGCACGGGTGTTTTCCGATGTGCTTAATGCCAACGTCTATGTCCTTAATACCCGCGGCAAACTGTTAGGGTATGCTCTGCGAAATGATTATGAGTGTGACATTCTGTCCCGCTATGTACGTAGTGGACGTTTCCCCAGCGAGTACAACAACCAGCTGCTGACCACCGATACACCTGTTGTCAATTGCCGTGAATCGGATACCTGCGTTTTCGATAATGCACCTTGCGAGTTTGAAGATAAGCTGGCAACTATTGTTCCTATAATTGGCCGCGGCCAACGTTTAGGCACTTTGTTGCTAGCTCGCTTTGCTACCCCGCTGGATGATGCGGATTTGGCTCTCACCGAATTTGGCGCAGCTATCCTGGGAATGGAAATTTTGCGGGCCAAGAGTGATGAGCTGGAAGCGGAAGCTCGGGAGCGGGCAGTGGTAGAAATGGCGGTTGACGCCCTGTCCTATTCCGAATTGGAAGCAATCGAACATATCATGCACGAGCTGGGCGGCGAAACCGAAGGTTTGCTGGTGGCTAGCAAAGTAGCAGATCAAGCCGGTATCACCCGTTCCGTCATCGTTAATGCGTTACGCAAATTGGAGAGCGCCGGTGTTATTGAATCCCGCTCTCTGGGTATGAAAGGGACCTTCATCCGTATTCTCAACGACAAGTTGGTCGACCAAGTTTTCCGGCGTACCAAGTAGGGACCTAAATACAAGACGATCTGTTCGGGCTGTGGGCGCTATCCCACAGCCTTTTTGTTTGCCCACATAAACAGGCGGCTGCGCCGATTAGGGTTGGAGTAGCCCTTTGCTCCCTTTTGACG
>JAMNZE010000140.1:0-3895 GCA_023622465.1 Bacillota bacterium
TGGCTTGGATACCAGCGGGGTTGGTCCTGGCCATGCTTTAAAACCTGGGGCAGAGCCCGGCGCAGGTCTTGGTGCAAAGTCCCACCGGCTACCACGTTCAACACTTGCTCACCGCGGCAAATGCCTAAGAGGGGTTTATCCAAGTCTAGGATCAGCTGCACCAGCCGACTTTCATAGATATCCATCAGCGGGTTAACATTGCCCAGCTCGGGCACCGGCTGTTCCCCGAAATATTGGGGGTCCATGTCGGGACCTCCGGATACGAGCAAGCCATCGATCAATTGGGCATGTTCCTTTGTTATATCTTCCGAGTCTACCGCCGGCAATAATACGGGAACACCGCCCGCCTTTAGCACGGCTTGAATATAGGTTTCATTTTGTCGTTGGCGTTCTTCTTTGAAGTCGACAAAACAGGTGATACCTATAATCGGTTGTTTCATATCTTACTACCCTCCCAGAAGATTTGGTCGGCAAACAAAGCGGGACTACCTCCCGTATGCCAGAACAGAACATTGCTACCTTCCGGCCAGCGGCCCGCCCTCACCTCATGAATTAGGCCGGCAACGGCCTTTGCCGTATAAACCGGGTCGATAATCAACCCCTCCGTTCGTGCCAGCAGTTCTAGGGCCTCTTGCGACTGGGGTGTGGGAATGCCATAGCCTTCTCCCACGAAATTGTCGAGTACTTGCACTCGCTCCGTCGGATCCACCTGGCAGTCAAGCAGAGACAAGACCAATTTACTGATCTTAGTCACAATCGGCTCCAGGTTTTCGCGGGTGCGACTGACGCTGACACCGACAACCTCCGTTGGCAGATGGTTCAAGATGGTGCCGGCCAAAAGTCCGGCTTGTGTTCCACCGGAGCCACTGGCATGGACAAAGGCGGAAAACTGCAAACCTAAAGCATCGGCCTGCTGCAGCAATTCCCTTACTGCGTAAACGTATCCCATAGCTCCCAAGGAATTGGAACCGCCCAGAGGGATAATATAGGGCCTACGCCCCTGGGCCTGCAACTCATTGGCCAATTTCGACATTTCCCGGGCAATATCATCAATTTCTTCTGGGTTGCGCCAGTGCAAATGGGCCCCCAGCAACTCATCCAGCAGCAGGTTGCCTTGCCGGAGGTCGAACTCGGTGCTCTTAAATACCAGGTGGCACTGCATTCCCAATTTGGCTGCCGCACCGGCTGTCATTCGACAGTGATTACTCTGGGGACCACCGGTGGTAATCAGGGTATCACAGCCCTGTCGCAGCGCGTCGGCCAGTAAAAACTCCAGCTTACGGGCCTTATTGCCCCCTAAAGTTAAACCACTATTATCGTCCCGTTTAATCCAAATGTTCACCTTCCCACCTAGAGCCTCAGAAAACCGGGGGGCCGGCTGTAAGGCGGTAGGTAAGGTTGCTAATTCGACCCGCGGGAATTTGGCTAAGTACATATCTATAACCTCCTTATAATTAGGGTGTAAATCTACACCCATCACCCATGAGATTCGGCACACCCAACTTTTTTCCTGCGCAAATTAAAAAAAAGACCCCATCCTCCGGGGTCCCTAAAAGGGAATAAGGCCAAGGCTTATTTCTAGGGCCTCATTAACGCGTTCCATTATTTCCGGTTCCAAGTGGGCCACCTTCTGAGCTAACCGTTGTTTATCAATCGTGCGTATCTGCTCCAAGAGAATGACCGAATCCTTTTCTAAGCTACTTTCGGCAGCACTTATTTCCACGTGGGTAGGTAACTTGCCTTTGTCAATCTGGGAAGTAATAGCCGCTACTATCACCGTCGGGCTATATTTGTTGCCCACGTTATTTTGTATCACCAGCACCGGCCGCATGCCCCCTTGCTCGGACCCGATGACGGGGTTCAGGTCGGCAAAGAAGACATCACCGCGCTTAATCATCACGTTTTCTTTGCACCAATTGGTGGGCGATGCCAATATCTTTCGACCTCGTTCTCGGCGGGGAGAGCCTCTTCCGCCAAAGCCAGATTAGTACGAGCCATCTCTTGATACCCTTTTTTCAGTTGCTCTCTAATCCGCTGCTTTTTTATCTCTTGCAGATACATATGCATCGCCTCACGAATTAGTTCGCTCCGGTTGCGATTCTCTAAGGCAACAATCCCGTCAACCTCAGCCAATAGAGAATCGGGCAAACTAATCATGATTCTTCTCGTCTGCGCCAAGCCTACACCCCCTAGATATATGCGGGTAATGCGTGATGAACAGCTATACTAGATTATATACATCTCTCTATAATTGTGTCAACGCAAGCCCCGCTCTATACACTTTCTCCCTGCCCCTCACCCCAAATGATAACCTCATCGCCCACTTTTACTTGCGGGACCTGGGTAGCATCGGCCATACACTGATCCATACAAATGGTCCCCACCAGAGGTATCTTACGACCGCCTACCAACACCCAGCCCTGGTTACTGAGGCTACGGCTTAAACCGTCGGCATAACCGATGGGCAAAGTAATGATATAAGATGGTCTCCCGGTGACAAAGCGCCCACCATAACTGATTGGCGAATTCGACGGCAACCACTTAGTATGGGTTACTGTAGTCTTCAGCGTCATGGCGGGCTTCAGCTCCACACCCAGCTCCCGCAATAGGGGACTGGGATAAAAGCCATACATGGCTATCCCCAAGCGAACAGCAGCTAAATGGCTAGCCGGAAAACGCAGGGCCGCCGCACTATTGGCGCAATGGGCTAGGGGAATGTGGATACCGGCTTCCTCCAGTTGCTTTAGTACAGCTTGAAAACGTTCCAATTGTACGAGGGTGGGATTAGGGTCCTCCTCATCGGCGCGGGCAAAATGGGTAAAGATGCCTTCCAGTTCACAGTCGGACCTTTCCTGCAGCCAACTCGCCAGTGCCAGCACATCTTCCGGTTGGGCTCCAACCCTTCCCATCCCCGTGTCGACTTTCAGATGTACTTTGAGCACTGCGCCGCTGGCTCTTGCCGCCTCTAGCAAAGCCAACGTCTGCTCCTGATCATAGACGGTTAAGCTGATGTTCAAACTGGCTGCCAAGCCCCCCTGGGCTGGAGGGGTATAGCCCAAGACCAAAATAGGAGCGGCAATTCCGGCCTGTCGTAGCTGCCATGCTTCTTCCAGCATACTGACGGCCAAACGGGTGGCGCCCGCCTCCAGAGCCGCCCGCGCTACCTCCACCGCTCCGTGTCCGTAAGCATTACCCTTAACAACAGCTATTATTTCACATTCGGGTCGCAAACGCTCTTTTACTGCTTGTATGTTGTGCGCGATGTTATCTAGATTGATTTCTGCCCAGGTCGGTCGAATCTGTGGATACATGTGTTTTCACTCCTAGCAACAGGTTATGGGTGAAACACTTGCTCCTCCAGGACAGGGTTTAGGGTGATATCCTCCATACACAATCGCAATACTTGCGTAGACCCATAAAAAAGGGTCACTTCTTCGGGTAAGAGTGTCTGCCTATTTAACCATAGGGCCCCCAGCTTGGGTTCACCGCCCAGGTCCCGCCAGGAAAATTCACCCAAATAGCAGGTCGGCCGCTCCTCCGATTCCTGCCAATTGGCCCCTTGGGCCTCCCGCCATAGCTCCAACAACAGGGGAGTCGTAAACAGGGCCGTTTCACTGGACAAGCGCAACTGTTCTTGCTGACCACTAGGCACATGACGTACCGTTAGGTCATCACCCCGCAAGAAAAACTGATAGGTAGTTGTTCCTGCCTGCAAAACATCGGTACGTAATCGATCGGGAGCTTGATACCACTGATGAATTGCTAACTGTTGTCCATCGCTCTGCTCCAACAGTAAATGCAACTGATAGCTGGTCAGATCGGCCTGTTTCTTAGCCAGCTGCTCGGGCAAATTAGCGATAGTATTCGGAGACTGACAAGCAGAAAGCAATAGTAG
>JAMNZE010000056.1:0-13123 GCA_023622465.1 Bacillota bacterium
TGTCGTGTTGCCCTCCATGTGCGGACTGGGTGGCGACACCTTTCTCATCTACTACGATGCTAGTACGGGTAAAATAGAAGCCTTAAATGGCAGTGGCATCGCCCCCTACGGCGCGACCCTAGAACATTATGCTGAAAAAGGCTATACCGAATATATGCCGTTGGAAGGCCCCCTGTCGGTGGCGGTACCCGGCTCACCCCATGCCTTTGCCACCGCTCTCAAGCGCTGGGGGACCTGGTCGCTCTCCCAAGCCATGGAGCCGGCCATCAACTACGCTAGAAACGGTTTCCCCGTTTCTGAGATTCTGGCCGACCATTTCCGTACTTACCGTGAAAAGCTAGCCCGCTTCCCGGAAACCGCCAAGACCTTCTTAAAGGAAGATGGCAGCACCTATCAAGCAGGAGAAATTATGCGGCTACCCGATTATGCCGATAGTATTGAACTATTTGCCCGAGGCGGAGCCGAGGAGTTCTACCAAGGCCAGTTGGCAGAAAAGCTCGTTGCCCATATGGAAGCCACCGGCGGCTTGATTGGCCAACGAGAATTGGCTGAACATGAATCGGAAATTTACTTTACCAGACGGCGCCGCCTTCGCAGGGTCTGATCATGCTGGAAGAGTTGGCCCTATTAGAGGGCTATGATTTGGCTGCCCTAGGACCAAACAACCCAACAGCCATCCATCTGATGGTAGAAGCAAAAAAACTGGCTTATGCCGATCGGCTGGCCTATGCCGGTGACCCCCGCTTCGTGGATACACCGGTGGAGCAGCTAATCAGCGCCAGTTATGCAGCCCGCCGTCGGCAGGATATCGACCCGTCCAAGGCGGCTAACGTGGTGGATTGCGGCGACCCGGACGGCGACACCACCTCCTTTGTGGTAGTCGATGCGGCTGGGAATGCGGTTTCCTTTATCCATAGTCTTTCTTTAGCCTTTGGTTCGGGTGTTACCATCCCCCGCACGGGCATTTTGCTCAATAACCGGGCTGGACGGGGTTTCGTGCTCGATCCTAAACATCCTAACTGCCTAGCTCCCGGCAAAAAGACGATGCACACCCTTAATACCTATTTAGTGACCTACAACGGTCGCCCCTACTTAGTGGGGAATACACCGGGTGGCGATGGGCAACCCCAGTGGAATATGCAAATCATCGTCAACTGCATCGACTTCGGCATGTCGGTATACGAAGCCGTCAACGCTCCCCGCTGGACCAGCATTCCCGGAACAGATCCGGCGAGCATCAAGCATCCGGTGCGCCTACGGCTAGAGAACCGCTTTTCCGACTCCATCCAAGACCGCCTACGAGAATTGGGACACGACCTGGTAGTGGTCGATGCCTGGGCCGGTGGTGGCGCGGTGCAGCTGATCATGATCGACCCCCGCACCAATGTGCGTTACGGTGCCAGCGACCCTCGCGGCGACGGTGCCTGTTTGGGGTATTAAGTAGTGCTAATAGGGCTGTCGCATTAGGGGCCTTTAGAACAGACCCATTGACTTGCAAATAGCCCGAGCCGAGGGGTTCTGCTGGAGCAATGGCTAGCGCCAACTGGGCTTACGCAGACCCCTCGGCTCTTGCAAGCAGATGAGCAAGGGCCGTGGTCATAGGCACAGCGCTCTAGTATGACTATGCCTATAAGCATTTACGGGGTATAGATCAGTCGGAAGTTTTGGCCTGCAAGCTGCGGGCCCTGTGGACACCGCAGGCTCGTAATAGATGGCGCAACTTATCTAACTGCCTTTGCGTTTCTTTTTCATTGACAAATACAACTACATCTAATATATCCGCTTCCTGTACTTCCGGCGGCAAGCAGCAACGGGGCAATACTACGCTGGTATCGTGTACAAATAAATGAACTTCTTTCTCAGTTACTTGCTCTACAAAAGCTTGAAACTTCACGTCGGCCCCTCCTAAAGCTTTTTTTCTAGCTTATTCATGTAATTTGACGCTCATTACATGAATTTAGGACAGGCCTCCTATCCAACATATTTCCATAATAGTAAATTTGTCATTTCGTATAATTTTATCTCAGATGAACCCTACTTTTGTGCTATAATACTTTTTGTATTGAACTTCCCTGGAATGTCTTGCAGCCTTGACTTTTGCATCAAGACTTCCTGCTAAGGAGGACCCGCCTTGTTCTTTCGTCTCGGCTTCATTAACATTACACGCCAATTAGGACGTAGTTTACTGGCCCTCATCAGTTTAGTACTAGCGGCAATCAGTTTGACTAACAGCCTTTCCATTAGCCTGGGATACCCCGCCCAGGCCTTTGCTAATTACCGCCACTATCTGGGTGGCGATATTATTGTCTATCCCATCAACATCATGGGTAATCCGGCAGCCTCTCAGAATTTAGAACTGCATCGGTTGCAGCCGGACCCGTTCTCTACTCTCACCATTCTCTATCCTCACCTGGAGCACGAAGGCTTCCTAGCCCCGCCTAATCCGGTTTTAGAGCCCTTTAGCGAGGCCGATGCCCAAGCCCTATCACAACATGAGCAAATTCAACAAGTTAATTTTCTCTACCGCATGCCCGGTCGGCGCCAGATACTAGGCATCGATCAGTTGGCCCTTTCTCTTCGCTCGGTTCCTCTAGACTCCGGGTTGTGGCAATACGTTGAAGAACAATTGGAGCCAGCTAGCCGGGATGATGCGCTTCCCGTTTGGCTCAATAGCCGCCAAGACCCTCAGCGTCCCCTACCGGATGTGGGCAGTGAAATATACATCAGTGTGCCGCGCATTTGGTTAGCCCCCGACGGCTCCTTACAATACGACTGGCAACAAACTATTGAGCAGCGGGCCATCGTGGCTGGCCACTATGCATTACCTACTCGTGTGGTCAACTGGCCTAGCACCACGGGCGATACCTTTTTATCAGAGCAGGGCTATTTTGATCTAGATGAAGTTTGGCTACAGCCCCAGGATTGGGAACACCTATGGCAGCTGGCAGCCCCCGACTTGCCGCCGGCCGCTGGTAGCCTAGGCTTACAGGTGCAGGATATGAGCATTCTTGAATCGGTAGTTAGCGAATTACAGGTGGCCCATCCCCAGTGGACAATCGTCAGCGTACCTAATCTGGTAAAACAGGCGGAGGCCGGTGCGCTGCTGGACACTTTCCACAAGGCTCCCCCTGAAGTGTGGGCGGGCCGCCAAAGCCGGGCTCAGAGAGCTTTTCCATTGGATATAAGTCGTACTTTGGCCACCTTTGTTTATCTAATCGCTGGCCTGTTAATGGCGGCTCGCATGCTCACTGGAGCCGCTGCTCGCAAGAAGGAAATCGGTATCCTTAAAGCCCTAGGGGCCCGCCGCCGCGACATCCTGCTCATGGCGCTTACCGAGGCCGTTGTTCTCTGTGTTATCGGCTCCACCATCGGTTTCCTTATTGCTTACCCGGCGGCCCTCTTTCAACAGCTAACTAATAACTTGCCCTGGGCACAGATCAGTGGCTTATTGGCCAAGAATTACGGTATCATCCTGGGTCAAACCCTGGTTATAGGTGTGCTATTCGGTATACTGCCAGCTTGGCGGTTATCTAAAATGACTGTAAATGAGGTGCTACGCACATGAGCCAAGTAATTATGGAAACCATCAATCTCAACAAGGCCTTCTCCCTGGGCGAAACCATCTATGCGGTCAACAATGTAAACTTACAGATCATGGCCGGTAGCATGAATGTAATTGTGGGTCCATCGGGCAGCGGCAAAAGCACCCTGCTCAGCCTGCTGGGAGGCCTCGACCGCCCCATGAGCGGCGATATTCTACTCGAAGGTCAATCTTACCGAGAACTGAATGAAGATCGGCTGGCCCTCCTGCGGCGGCATAAGTTGGGCTACGTTTTCCAGTTTTTTAACCTCATTCCCCATCTGACAGCCCTAGAAAATGTTATGCTGCCCATGCAGTTTGCCAATGTGCCCAATAAGGCGGCCAAAGACCGGGGACTAGAGCTGCTGGAGCGGGTTGGCCTCCAGAAACGCAGCCACCATCTCCCCCTACAACTTTCCGGTGGCGAGCAGCAGCGGGTGGCTATTGCGCGGGCCCTGGCCAATAGACCGGCGGTCATCTTGGCCGATGAGCCCACCGGCAATCTGGACACAAAAACTCGCGATGGTATCGTAGCCCTGTTCCAAGAACTCAACCAGCAGGAAGGGCAGACCTTCGTAATGGTGACCCATGATCCCAGTTTGAGCAAATTTGCCGATAAAGTAATTACTATGCGGGACGGTATGGTGGTCAGCCAATGAACAAGATGCTGCGCCTAGCCCGGCAACGTTTGCAAACCGATTGGAAAATCTATTTGGCTGCCCTCTTACTCACCGGCTTAACTTGCTCCGCCTTTCTGCTCTACCAGAGCTATATGGAACAGGTTGGCTTAAGCTACGGGCGCAGGACGAGCGAGTTGTACCTTATAGCCGACTTTCAGGTGGAACTGAAGGCTGACCAGTTGCTACCAGCCGCCGTGCAGCCCACGGGAGCCTGGAGAACTCGCCCTACACCTGAGCTTAAGGCTACAGCCCATGCCTTGCGACTTAATTCACCCTATGGCCAATTGAGTGTATTGGCGTTACAGCCGGCGGCCAACTACCAAGGCCCCTTGCCCCAACCGGGGCAGGTACTAGTCAACGAGCGACTGGCCGCAGGATTGGGTCTACCCACCAGCGGGGGCTTACCCCTTGCCGATATCCACACGGGCAAGGAAATCACTCTACAAATTGGCGGCAGCTTTAACTCCAGCTCGGCCACCGGCCACGTGCTCATTCTGTACCAGGATCTGCAACCCTTGCTGACTAACAGCGGCTTTAATGTCTTTCTCTATGATGCGGTGGAGCAGCTTAAGCTACAGTCGGCCCTGGATGCCTTAAACCGTTTTTACCCCGATTCACTGATCATCACCAGCCAACAGGCCCAGCTGGTGGCCCAACAGGCGGTGCGAGATACCTATCAGGGCTTCGGCAATTTAGTGCTACTTGTTTTCGTGTTTCTTACCTTAGGGGTATTAACCGCCCTCTTGTTATCCTTTATAGATAGTAAGCGGGAACTCTCCGTGCTGAAGAGTATAGGGCTGATGCCAAAAGAATTATGGGGCCTGTTTCTAATCGCCGGCTTGGCCACGGCCATCGGCGGGTTCTTACTGGGCGTAGGCCTCTCTTACGTGGCTAGCAAAATAATGGCTGCCCGCGGCGTGTTAATAGCTCTTGCGCCCCGCCACATCTTATCCCTCAGCTGGCGTGTTGTTCTGGCCTATGTGTTAGCCATAGCCGTACCGGCCGGTTTGGCACGGCGGGCTACCGTAAACCAACTACTCTACGATCAGCCTATCCCGCTGTTCTCAAGTAAGGTGACCACTTTAAAGCGTCATCGCCGCCTGTTTGATGAAGAGTTGGCCCAAGGTTGGCAGGTGGTGCAACTACCGGTCATCGACGGTGTACTGGAAGGTTTTGTATTCAAAAAGGAAGGCGACCGGGTAAAGGTAGGCGAAGTTCTAGCCTTTTCGCCCGGCTGGTGGGGCCTAACCTACACCGAGTATGTGGCCATTATTGACGGCGAGGTAGCCCTATGGCGAGAAGATAGTGGTATCTTAGCAATCAAACCAAAAACAAGTAGTGAAGCCGCCCACTAGGGCGGCTTAAACTTTGCATGCTTTATGTTCGGGGAGAGTGAACGAGCAACAATGGAATTACCTGGGGCTATCGCACCAATTCTTTTACCCTTGATAGTACCCGAAGTAGGCCAGCAACCTTTCATAACGGTCGACTCGATGTAATGGCCGCCTTAGGCCATGGTATTCACCGGGATAGCGAATCATGACGGCCTCTTTACCTAAGCGTTTCAGGCTGGCATAAAACTCTTCACTCTGAGCCACGTGGCAACGCAGGTCATCTTCCCCATGCATGAGCATAATTGGCGTCTCCACCTTATGCACATGCCCTATGGGCGAGTGTTCTATCAAATGCACGTAGTCTTTCCAGGGCTGGCCACCGTATTCGTATTCATCGGCCCAGATGATATCTGAGGTGCCGTAACCGCTGAGCATGTTGGTGACGTTGGCACCACCGCAGGCAGCGCGGAAACGATTGGTCTGGGTCACGATCCAGCAGGTCATGTAACCACCAAAGGACCAGCCATGCACAAACATACGCTCCGGATCGGCTAGGCCGCGTTCAATAACTTCATCTACGCCGCGCATAATATCCAGGTAATCCACATCTCCCCAATTCTGGTCAATGGCACAGGTGAATTCCTGCCCATAGGTAGTACTACCCCGCGGGTTGGTATACAGGACCACATACCCTTGGGCAGCAAAAATTTGAGCGGAAAACAGAAACGCGGGGCCATAGGCACCATGGGGTCCCCCATGTATTAATAGCAACAGAGGGTAGCGTTTGCCCGCTTCATAATCTAGCGGGTAAACAATCCAACCATCGATGTTTACTCCCGGCTCACTCTCATAGGTAATCCGCTCCCAATTACCCAGCTCAATGTCCTCCATGAACCGCTCATTAACCTTGCTAATGGCTTGCGCCCCACACTCCCCGTCGTAGAGGTAGAGCTCCTCCAATTTGTTGGGCTGAGATGCGCTGTAAACTAAGGTATCCCCAGCGCCAACAATACTGGTGATAGCCAAATGCTCATCCACCAATACCGGGGTAACTTGCCCTGTAGCGTCGGTGCGGTAAATGCCGGCGGCTCCACGGTTGCTCATCAAGAAGTAAAGATGAGAACCTTGCCAGAACATCTGGTACCCACCTCTATAACGCAGCTCGGCGCCGGCATGAGCGCCAAAGGGGCGATCAAAGGGACGGGTCACGTTTATAGCCTGAGCCTTTTGTAGCGGTTCCGGCCCTTCACCTTTAGCCAAACGCTCCAGCCATTTGTCAACGGGTAGTAGCCACAAATCGGTAGTGGTTGACACGTCGTGGGAACGATCATGGCCGGCAAAGGCTATGGTGCGCCCATCGGGCGACCAAAGGGGCTCCCAAACGGGGCCAGGCCCATCATAAAGCCAATAGAATTCCTTGGTTTCTAAGTCCCACAGCCAAAGATCGCTCTTTTGGTCGTAGTCGGCAGTTTCCGAGCGTCGCACGTTGGTCACCAGATAACGCCCACAGGGTGAAATGGCGGGAGCACCATGGTTATAGTTACCACTGGTCACTTGCCAACCGGCCGGTTTTAAATCTTCGCTGGGCGTTGTCTCCGGCACAGGGGTGACAAATACCTGACGAGCCTTATCACCAAAATAGCCGACCCCATCCCGCCGGTAACTCAAGCGGGTGATGACTTTCACGTTGTTCTGTTTGGCCTTGTCTTCCTCTTTCTCTTTGCTGCTGTCCCGCTTAGCTATAGCCTCCAGCCGCTCCCGGTCGTAGGCCGGGGCACCCGGGTAGGGTTGCCAATCCTCCGGATGACTAAAGACATTGGCCGTATAGGCAATATGCTGGCCATCGGGGAACCAAATCGGTTCACCCCCGACCGACTCCTCGGTAGGTAGCTGCCAGGCCTCACCGCCGGCCAAATCCAATATGTAAATTTGGCTTTTTTCTTTTCGGCTAGAAAGAAAGGCTAGACGCTTACCGTCGGGAGAAAAGCGCGGTGAACTGTCTTTGCCACTGCTGGTTAAACGCCTAGTCTCCAGGGTTTCGAGATCACACAGATAGATATCGGTAAAGCTCTTGTCCTGTTTCTCATCTAGGCGTTGTACCACGTAGGCTAGGAATTTACCATCGGGTGAGATATCGCCACTGCCCACACATTTAATGTTATACAGATCGCTAGGCTGCAAACCTCTTTTTGCCACGGTCATATTACCCCCTCTTAAATGCTTATCTCTTATGTTCGGTCTCCCTCTACCTATTACCTTCCAAAAGCATGCTGTTATAAGTGTTTGACAGCAAAAAGTGCCAAGGTTAAAATGCTTATAGGGATAGCACAAAACTGTGCACATAGGAGGTGCCGCCATGAAACACGTGGTCAGCGTTAGTCTAGGCTCTTCTTCGCGGAATAGCGTGGGTGAAGCGGAGATTTTGGGGCAAAAGGTACGGATGGAGCGAATCGGAACCGATGGCGATATGCAAAAGCTGCTTTCCCTTTTGCGCGAACTCGACGGACAAGTCGATGCAATCGGTACCGGTGGAATTAAATTGCATGTGCATGCGGCCGGAAAGCCTTTTCCTTTACGGGGTTCCAAGCAGGTGGCAGCGGCAGTTAAGAAAACACCGCTAGTTGATGGTAGTGGTTTGAAGGATACTATCGAACGTCGCACCTTTTATATCATGGAAGAAGAAGGCATACCGGTGCGTGGTACTAAAACTCTACTTATGTCGGCCGTTGACCGTTTTGGTATGGCGGAAGCCCTCTGGGAACTGGAATCCGATGTAATTTATGGTGACTTCATGTTTGGTGTCAATCTACCTATACCGATTCGCAAACTATCGACTATCTGGTTCTATGGCTCATTAGTAGGGCCGCTTTTGCGTTTTATTCCCTTCCACTGGCTCTACCCCACCGGCAAACAACAAGAAGAGAATACACCCCGCTGGGGTAAATATTTCCAATGGGCCGACCTGATCACCGGCGATTATCATTATATAAGGCGCTATATGCCACCCACGTTAAAGGACAAAATAATAGTCACCAACACGGTGACCAAAGATGATGTGGAAGATTTGCGGCGGCGGGGTGTAAAAGCTCTGATTACCGGTTCGCCAGAAATTAATGGCCGTTCCTTTGCTACTAACGTTTTAGAAGCGGCGCTAGTGGCGGTGGCCGGTAAGAATCGGCCTTTAACCCATACCGAATATGAAGAAATGCTTGACCAAATGCACTACCGACCCCGCATAGAATACTTACAAAATAGTTAGCTCAATGTTTTTCTAAGACTTGGGCAAAATTTAAAAGAGGGCAAACGCCCTCTTCGTAAATTTAACTTGGCTGTTGGCCGTTAATCATAGCTTCTTGCGCCATTTGGATTAAGCGCCGCACCATGCGGCCCCCAACAGCGCCGCAATCACGAGATGGGATATCGCCCCAATAGTCTTCCGATCCCTGATAGACGGGGATACCCAGCTCAGCTGCAATTTCGTACTTCATGTCATCGAGTGCCTTATGAGCGGCCGGCACTAGCTGACGTCCACTGGTATCGCTACCTCGTGCCATTTGTTATCTTCCCCCCTTTCACTAGTTAGGCTGCCCGCAAAGGTAGCAACCCATGTTACAAAAATTAAGGCAGCAGTGCTAGTTTTTACGAAGCAAAAAATCTGGCTTGTGATCGTGAGCCAGATTTTTTCTTTTTGTTTTAAAATACACTGAGGCTTAACAAACGCGAGAGGTCGGCCAGCACCTGTACTCCGGCAATACTATTGCCTTTCTCATCTAGGGCGGGAGCAATTACACCAATACCCATTTGTTGCCGAGGAGCCGTAGCCATTATGGCTCCAGAAACGCCACTCTTAGCAGGAATACCCACCTTAACAGCAAACTCCCCCGTCGCATTGTACATACCACAGGTATACATGAAGGTGCGGGCAATGCGCAACACTTCCGGGCTGAGCTGTGGTTCCGCATCCGGACCCAGGGCCAAACGTCGCGCTAAAGTGGCTAGGCCTACCACATCGGTCTCAATGGAGCACTGGCGGAAATACAAATCCAGCACCTCTTCCACATCCCCATCGATAGCACCCACATCGCGCAAGAAATAACCGATAGCCCGGTTGCGGTCACCGGTGGCCTTTTCCGACTTGTAAACCCGCTCATTGAAGCGAATGCGCTCATTACCGGCTATAGCTTTAATATACGAGTACAAACGCTCGAAGCGTTCAGCCACACTGTTGCCTTTGATTAAGGCAGTAGTAGCAATAGCTCCGGCATTAATCATGGGGTTTAAAGGACGGAGGGATGAAAAGGTTTCTAATTTAACAATCGAATTAAAAGCATCGCCCGTCGGTTCCATGCCGATGCGATCAAAGACACCGTCAAAGCCTTGATCTTCCAAAGCCAACATGAGGGCAAACACCTTCGATACACTCTGCAAAGTGAAGCGAATATCCGTATCGCCGGCCAAATAAGTCTTACCCTCCCCATCTATCAGGCAGATGCCGATAGCATCGGCATCGCTCATGGCCAACTCCGGTATGTAAGTTGCCACCCGGCCTTGGGCCGTTAAGGCACGGTTCTGGGCGATAATGGCTTCTAAAGTAGCTTGCATGCAAACACCCTCCTTATCCATATAGTCACATTTTAGCCAATTTCGCCATTCCTGGCTAGGGCCCGTCCGGGCGCAGGACTTAAGCAGCGGTGCATAGAAATACTTTCACAAGCATTAATCTGGATAGAAGTATAAGGAGGCCAACATATGTGGTGGACCAAGGAGAAGTTAAAGGCGCGGGTACAGGAGCTTAGCTCCTACCGTTACCGGGATCGGCGGGAAATTCGTGAGTTCCGTTGGCGGTTGGACCCGGAGGGGCAAGTTGGAGCTCGTCCTCCAAAGGATGATGAATGGCAAACTAGACGTCTGGGCGGCCGCTGGGAAGGGCGTGACCTCTACGCCTGGTTACAGGCGGACGTTACCTTGCCAACCGAGTGGGCTGGCAAGCAAGTACTTGGGCTCTTTGATTTCGGCCGCACCGGTGGTGGCCACAATTCCGGCTTTGAATCGTTGTTGTTCGTTGATGGCATACCCTATCAGGGAGTCGATTCCAACCATCAGGAAGTATTCTTTGGCCCGGAAAACGTAGGGCGCACTATTTCACTAACCTTCCGCTTATGGTCGGGCCTAGAAGGTGGCGGACCACCCCGGGTGCAGGAACATCGCATACAGCAAGCTGAGATTGCCTGGCTAGACCCGATAGTCGACGACCTCTATTTTTGGGCTCAGGCTATCGTAGAGACTCTAGATGTATTAGACCAAAATCAGCCCGAGTATCACAAGCTCTTACAGACGCTGGACCGGGCCCTGCAGCAGTTGGATTGGTCAAAGCCGGGCTCGGCCAGTTTCTATGCCAGCACGGAATTGGCCAGGGCTACGCTGAAAGAACACTTAAGCCGCTTGCCTAAGAACCATCCGGTGGTGATCCACTGTATAGGTCATACCCATATCGATGTGGCATGGCTCTGGCGCTTAAAGCATACCCGGGAAAAGACGGCCCGTTCATTGGCCACAGTTTTGCGCCTCATGGAACTTTATCCCGAATATATATTCTTGCTGGCCCAACCCCAGCTCTATGCCTATATCAAGCAAGACTACCCCGAGTTATATGAGCAGATACGAGAACGGGTGCGGGAAGGCCGTTGGGAAGTGGACGGCGGCATGTGGCTAGAAGCCGACTGCAACCTGCCTTCTGGCGAGTCCTTGGTGCGGCAAATATTACACGGCACCCGTTTCATCCGCGATGAGTTCGGGCTGCGCTGCTCCTATCTCTGGCTGCCCGATGTCTTTGGCTAAACCTATTTCATCACCACACCTCGCGTGCGTGGCGCCCACCGCTACATCTATGAAGGGGACATTTCGCCGGTGGGTATTATCGGCAGCTGGGAGAACTACCAGGATAAGGCTCTCAACCAGGAGCTGCTACTCTCCTACGGTTATGGGGACGGGGGCGGCGGCGTCAACCGCATCATGCTGGAGATGCGGCGCCGTCTAGCTGAGATGCCCGGCTTACCCCAGGTGCGTACCAGCCGCGTCGACGACTTCTTGCAAGGCCTGCATAGTCGGCTGGCTAATAGTGACCAGTACTTGCATATCTGGGATGGTGAACTCTATCTGGAATACCACCGGGGCACCTATACCAGCCAAGCCTATACTAAGCGCATGAACCGCAAGTTGGAGCTACTCTACCGCGAGACCGAGTGGCTAAATGTGCTCCGGAGTGTTGGCTCTTCCTGGGCCGACTACCCGCAGTCCCAGTTACAGGAAGGCTGGCGCATTCTCTTACGCCAGCAGTTCCACGACATCATACCCGGTTCTTCCATTGCCGAGGTCTACGAAGATAGTCGGCTGGAATATGAAGAGGCAAAACAGCTGGCCCAGTCGGCTTGGCAAGAGGCAGCCCATACCATTTCGCCGGCGAAAAACAACCGCTCAGTTACTGTATTCAACTCCAGCCCGTGGGACCGTATTGATTTAGTGCGGCTATCGTATGCGGACTACCCGGAAACAGGCACTTGGGTTGGCTCTAAGGGCGAAAAGCTAAGGGCACAGCGCTCGGAAGACGGTTGGTTGGTGCAAGTGTCGGTACCGGCTATGGGCTACACCGTCATTAGCTATGAGCCGCCGGAAGCAGCAGAAGGTGACAACGTTTCCCCCTTCTCCTGCGAAGAGAACGGCATTACCACGCCCTACTATAGCATTGCTTGGAACGAAAAAGGCCAGCTGACTAAGCTCTATGACCTGGAGCATCAGCGTGACGCTTGGGATATCGACATCTTCTATAAGCAAAAACACCGGGAAGTTGATGAACTGCTGTCGGTGGAAGTGGTAGAAATGGGAGCTCTGCGCGCAGTGGTGCGCTTCAACTGGCGCTATCAAGACTCCACCATCAAACAAGACCTGGTCGCCTACGCCCACGACCGCCGCATTGACTTTGTCACCGAGGTGGATTGGCACGAGCAGCAGCAGTTACTGAAAGTGGCTTTCCCCGTGGAAGTACGGGCCACCGAGGCCACCTATGACATTCAGTTCGGTAATGTGCGCCGCCCCACCCACTGGAATACCAGTTGGGATCACGCCCGCTTTGAGGTGGTGGGTCACCAATGGGCCGATCTATCCGAAACCGGGTATGGCGTCAGCTTGCTCAACGACTGTTCCAGATTAACCGGGAGAACGTAATGATCGATGCGGTCAAGAAGGCGGAAGACGAAGATCGCTTGGTACTAAGGGTCCATGAGTTCACTGGTCGGCGGGGTCCGGTGGAAATTTGGAGCCAGCTGCCCATTATAGCTTGGCAGGAGTGCAACCTGCTAGAGGAACCCTGTAGCGAGCTACAGGAGCAGGCTGTGCTACGCTTTGAGCTTAAGCCTTATGAGATCAAGACATTTCTAATAGATATAGAGCCTGCGGATAGCAGAAGGAAGGGATAAAGTTGCGACAAGCAATAGGTATAGACATCGGCGGAACCAACGTGGCCGTGGGCCTGG
>JAMNZE010000033.1:0-10744 GCA_023622465.1 Bacillota bacterium
AGGAGCTCGATCCGCTCGCGAGCAGTCATCTTGCCCTTCTCCTTATGAGCAGCAATACGTTTAGCACCGCCCCCAGCCAGGACCTTCTCCCGCTCCTGAACTAACCGCTCAATTTTCTTGTCCATCGACATCAGGCCAACCTCCTTTAGCCTTTGCTAATGCTTGTAAATACAGGGCTTAACGCGGGTACTCACAAAGCTCTACTAACACACCCAAAGTGGCCTTCGGATGAATAAAAGCAATCTTTGCCCCATGGGCACCTTCCCGCGGCTCCTCATCGATGAGGCGCACTCCCTTTTCTTTCATAGCAGCCAAGGCGGCTTCAATATCTTCTACCTCATAGGCCAAATGGTGGATGCCCTCGCCCCGCTTTTCGATGGCTTTAGCAATTGGGCCCTCCGGATCGGTAGACTCTAACAATTCGATATTCACTTCCCCCACTGGGAAAAAGGCCGTCTTCACTTTCTGAGAAGGAACCTCTTCTTCACCGGTACAAGTAAGTCCCAAGACATCCTGATAGAAACGCTTAGCCGCCTCCAAATCTTTAACGGCAATACCCAGGTGTGCAATCTTCTTAATCATGGACCGAATCTCCTTTCTATGTATTATTGATTAGAGGTAATCTGCCCTAAAAACTGTTGCCACAGCTCATAAGCCGCATCATAGACCGATCTCTTACCACCCACAACCTCCTGAGCCAATTCTTCGTAGCGAGCAGGACCAATAAGGGAATCTATCTCCCGCATTAGCTGCGAACGTAATAGTTCACCAAGTTCAGCCCGCGTGCGTGCAGCCCTTTGTTCGAGCAAAAGGCCACTGCTTTGCAAGTACTCATAATGGGCCAACAACTGATCTGCTAATTCGGCGATACCTTCGTCCTTTATGGCAACGGTCTTGATCACCGGAATTGACCAGTCGGAAGAGTTGGGTTGCATTTTCAGCATGTTGCGCAACTCCCGCTCCGTTTTTTCCGCCCCTTCCCGGTCGGCCTTATTGACTACAAAAAGGTCGGCGATCTCTAAGATACCTGCCTTCATGGCTTGAATATCATCGCCCAAACCGGGTACTGCCACTACTACCACCGAGTCGGCGACGGAAATGATGTCGGTTTCCGATTGTCCCGTGCCCACCGTTTCTATGATTATGATGTCTTTACCAAAGGCATCTAACAGCTTTATGGCGTCATTGGTGGCCTTCGATAGCCCTCCCATGCTTCCACGGGAACTCATACTGCGCACAAATACACGCGGGTGGTAAGCGACCTCGGGCAAACGCAGGCGGTCCCCCAGTATGGCACCACCGGTAAAGGGGCTGGAGGGGTCGACAAGTAGCAACCCCAAGGAAAATCCCCGGTTAGCCAGCTCGGTGGCCAAGCGACCGGTAAGGGTGCTCTTACCCGCACCGGGAGGCCCGGTAATGCCTATAATATGAGCCCGCCCCAGCCGCTGACTATGTTCCCGTAGGAAGTCTTGCACTATGGTCGGCTCATTCTCAGCGGCGGAGAGGGCGCGAGCCAACGCCCTCACATCACCGCTGAGAAAGGCTTCCTGCCAATTAGTCTTCCTTGCTGACATTGGCTTCCACAAAAGCGATGACATCCTGCATGGATGTGCCAGGAGTGAAAATCTCTTTAATACCGGCTTCCTTCAAGCCTGGGATATCGGTATCAGGAATGACGCCACCGCCGATGACTAAAATATCTTCTGCCTGTTGTTCCTTCAACAGTTCCACTACCCGCGGGAAAAGATGGTTATGGGCACCCGAGAGGCAACTCAATCCGATTACATCCACGTCCTCTTGTATAGCGGCCGTTACAATTTGTTCCGGCGTCTGCCGGAGGCCGGTATAGATAACCTCCATGCCCGCATCGCGCAGAGCGCGAGCAATCACCTTGGCACCGCGATCATGTCCATCTAAACCTGGCTTTGCCACCAGTACACGGATTTTTCTTTCCATGAATGCCACGCCTCCTTTACAGCAAATCGTGGGCGACATATTCGCCGAACACGTTACGCAAGCGGTCGCAGATTTCACCTAATGTGGCGTAGGATTTAACTGCCTTATAAATATAGGGCATCAGGTTAGCATCGCCTTTAGCAGCCTGCTCCAGCTCATCCAGCGCCGTAGCAACCGCTATGTTGTCCCTCTGCTGGCGTAAGTTGGCCAGTTTCTGCTGTTGCAGTTCGGCAACGGCAGGATCAACCTGCAAAAGATCTAGCACCGATTCTTCCTCTATCTGGAAGCGATTAACACCGACCACGATGCGCTCGCTGGTTTCAATGCTACGCTGATACTCATAGGCCGCATCCTGAATCTCCCGCTGCATATAGCCATTTTCAATGGCCTTAACGGCGCCGCCCATCTCATCGATGTGGGCAATATATTTTTCAGCTTGCTGCTGTAGGGAGTTGGTCAGAGATTCGATGTAGTAACTGCCGGCCAAGGGATCGATAGTATCGGCTACGCCGCTTTCGTAGGCAATAATCTGCTGGGTGCGTAGGGCAATACGTACCGATTCCTCGGTAGGTAGTGCTAAAGCTTCGTCGCGCGAGTTGGTGTGTAGCGACTGGGTACCACCCAAGACGGCAGCTAAAGCCTGTAAAGCTACCCGCACAATGTTGTTATCCGGCTGCTGGGCTGTAAGGGTGGAACCGCCCGTTTGCGTATGGAAACGTAGCATTAGAGATTTATCCTTCTTAGCACCAAAACGCTCCCGCATAATCTTAGCCCAGAGTCGACGCGCAGCCCTGAACTTAGCAATTTCCTCAAAGAAATCCACATGGGAGTTGAAGAAGAAGGACAGGCGCGGAGCAAAATCATCCACATCGAGGCCCGCATCAATGGCAGCCTGTACATAAGCGATACCGTTGCTCAGAGTAAAGGCAATTTCTTGAGCCGCCGTTGAGCCGGCTTCGCGGATATGGTAACCGCTGATACTGATGGTGTTCCAGTTGGGCACATTCTGCGAACAGAACTCAAAAATGTTAGTGATTAGACGCATAGACGGGGCCGGCGGGAAAATATAAGTTCCACGGGCCACGTATTCCTTCAATATATCGTTCTGAATGGTCCCACTCAGCTTATTGAATGGAACACCCTGTTTCTCCGCAACCCCCATATACATGGCCAACAGAACAGCAGCGGGGGCGTTAATAGTCATAGAAGTGCTAACTTTATCAAGAGGTATACCATCAAAGAGGATTTCCATATCGGCCAACGAGTCAATGGCTACGCCGACTTTCCCTACTTCGCCGGCGGCTAGACTGTGGTCCGAATCGTACCCAATTTGGGTAGGCAAGTCGAAAGCGACACTAAGTCCGGTCTGACCTTGTTCTAACAGATATTTATAGCGCTGGTTCGATTCTTCAGCGGTAGCAAAGCCCGCATATTGCCGCATAGTCCAAAGGCGTCCCCGATACATGGTTGGCTGCACACCACGGGTATAGGGGTATTGGCCAGGAAAACCTAAATCCTGCAGGTAATCGAGGTCGGCCACATCCTCTGGTGTATAAACCCGCTTAATTTCCGTTCCCGATGGGGTCTTAAATTCGGCTTTTCGCTCGGGGAAACGATTGAGGACTTTTTGTAGAGGTCCTTGTTCCCACTCAATTCGCGCTTTCTCAATGTGCCGCAAATCTTCCTTGGAGCTCACTATACTCACCTTCCTGATAAGAATTGTCCGATACTGTTAGGCCCTCCCCGGCCGCGGCCAGGGAGGGCCAAAACTAGCCGTTATGCTAAAACGTGCCTAAGCCCAACCACGCAACTTCATTGCTTCTGCTAGACGACGAATAGCGATAACGTAAGCCGAAGTGCGCATGTCGATCTTCAGCTCTTTATGTTGTTCATAGATAGCATCGAAGGCATTCACCATTAGCCGCTCAAGACGGGAGTTGACTTCGTCCAAACTCCAATAGAAGTTCTGCAAGTTCTGTACCCACTCAAAGTAGGAAACAGTAACGCCACCGGCGTTGGCCAGGATATCAGGCACTACGAAGACACCCCGATCCCATAGCTTCTTGGAGGCCGATGCGGTAGTAGGCCCATTGGCGGCTTCTACCAGAATCTTAGCCTTGATCAAATGCTCATTTTCATCGGTGATCTGGTTCTCGAGGGCTGCCGGGATTAAGAAGTCCACATCGAGGGCAAAGAGCTCATCGCGGGTAAGCTCCTTGGTGCTGCCTGGGAAGCCCTTTACGCCCCCATTCTCAGCCACGTAAGCGGCCAGCTCTTTAGCGTCCAAACCGTTTTCATTGTAAACGCCACCGGTATGGTCCTGAACGCCTACTACCTTGGAGGCCAGCATCTCTTCAGCGCAAATAGCCGCATGGCTACCCACATTACCATAGCCCTGGATCGCAATGGTTGCGCCCTTGGTGTCAATACCTAAACGTTTGGCAGCTTCCCGGAGGGCTATAATCACACCACGGCCAGTTGCTTCAGTGCGACCCAACGATCCGCCGATGGAGACAGGCTTACCAGTGACAACGCCGGGCATGTTGCGGCCCTTCTGTTTGCTCATTTCGTCGTAGATCCAAGCCATAACTTGGGCATTGGTACCCACGTCGCCGGCCGGGATGTCGCGATCATCGCCGATGAAGTCGCTCATAGCCCGGGTAAAGGCACGAGTAAGCCGCTCTAGTTCGCCAGGAGACAACTCTTTAGGATCAACGGTTATTCCGCCCTTTGCCCCACCATAAGGCAATCCTAAGGCGCTACACTTAAAGGTCATCCACATGGACAGAGTCTTAACCTCGTCAAAGTCCACATCGGGATGATAACGCAGGCCACCTTTCGCCGGGCCCATAACGTCATTGTGATGGGCACGATAACCGGTGAAAGCTCTGACCGTACCGTCGTCCATCTTTACCGGAACGGTAACCTCTAAAGCACGTAGCGGTTGTTTTAGAATCTCATAATAGTTGTCATTTAGACCGAGGATGTCACAGGCGTCCTTGATCTGCCTCTGCACTTGGCGTAGAGTTTCAGCACTGTTGCCAGCCACTATTAAACTCCCCCTTCAAATATTGTTCTATTTATTTCCGCTAACAGCATCCGCTGCTAGTTGAAACCCTAACTCTAATGCCTGCTTGTTGAGCTCTTCCGTGCCCTTGGGAACCCGGTGTAACACAGCTTGCTCCAGATACTCTTTCTCTACTATGGAGCTGACTCCTGCTACAACGCCGAGAGCGATAATGTTAGCAACAATGGGGCGTTTGAGGGTGTTGACGGCGCTATCGATGATCGGCACTCGCAGAACTCTTACGGTTTCTGGCAAATCATCGCCGATTTCTAAGGACTCGTCCACCACCAATAAAGCATCATCAGCTAGGTCATGGCGATACTTTGCATAAGCTTCTGGGGTGAGAGCCAAAAATACTTCTGGCTGGGTAACTTTAGGGTAATCTATTTTGCCATCGCTGATAATTACTTCCGACCGACTGGCACCGCCCCGTGCCTCTGGCCCATAACTCTGCGACTGCACCGCATTCTTGCCGGCTAAAATAGCAGCCTCTGCCAAAATTATACCAGCAAGAATCATCCCCTGGCCACCACTTCCGCTGAGACGCACCTCATGTCTAACTGCCACTATTCTTCCCTCCCTTGTACACGGGCTAACAGCTGCTCATATTGTTCGGTGAACTCGGGAGCCGAACTATTATGCAACTCACCGATAATCAGTTTACCAGCCAACTGCTCTGGCTCTAAGCGGGCGGCGGCCGCCACATTTACAGTATTTTCTTTCTGCCAGTTCAGCATATCAATAGCATCGCCGATCTTATTACGACGACCATAATAGGTTGGGCACTGGGAAATTGCTTCTACTACTGAGAAGCCCTTATTCTGGATTGCTTTTACAATCAAGTCGGGCATGCTGTTCGCATGATAAGCGGTGCTGCGGGCAACGTAGGTAGCCCCCGCTGCTTTCGCCAGCTCGCATACATCAAAATTGCGGTCAATATTGCCATAGGGCGAGGTGGTAGCAAACATGCCTGCCGGAGTCATCGGGGAGTATTGCCCCGAGGTCATACCGTAGATAGAGTTGTTAAAGATGATGGTAGTGATATCAATGTTACGACGGCAAGCATGGATGAAATGGTTGCCTCCGATGGCCAATGCATCCCCGTCACCCGTAATTACAATCACGTTCAGCTCAGGATTAGCCACTTTTATACCGGTAGCAAAGGCTAAGGCACGACCGTGGGTTGTGTGCAGGGTATCGAAGTTCATGTAGCCGGAGGCACGGGAAGAACAACCTATACCGGAAACGATAACCGTTTTGTCTTGATCTAGCCCAGCCTTATCAATAGCTCGAATAATTGCCTGCATAATAATGCCATGGCCACAGCCCGGGCACCAAATATGAGGCATCATGGCATCGCGCAAATATTTTTCTGCCAGCATTTACCTTACCTCCAATATCGCCTGTAAGATCTTATCGGGAGCAATCAACTCGCCGTTGGCCTGCAGCACGCGTTTAATCGGCACTTGTCCTTGAGCTGCTCTTTCGACCTCATTGACCAATTGCCCATAATTCATTTCGGCAACAACTAATCCCTTTAACTGGGTCGCATATTCTCTCACCAGTTGATCGGGGAAGGGCCAAATGGTAATCGGGCGTAACAGACCCGCCTTAATACCCTGCTCACGGGCCAGATGAACTGCGCGGGCAGCAGAACGGGCAGTGGCGCCGTAGGCGAAGACTCCTATTTCGGCGTCCTCCATACCTTCCGTTTCCCACATGAGGATTTCGTCCAGATGGTTATTAATTTTGTTATGCAAGCGGTCAAGCAAGGCAGTTACTTTTGCCGGTGCGGTAGTCGGGAAACCAGTTTGGTCGTGGATCAACCCGGTCACGTGGAAGCGATAACCGTCACCGAAATTGGCTAGCGGTGGTACATCTTGGCTGTTATCAAAGGGCAAATAGCTCTCCTTGGGGCAGGTAGGACGCTGACGGTTAACGATAGGAACTGGCGGTGTATCCGGTATTTCAGTCCGTTCCCGCATATGTCCGATTACTTCATCTAAGAGGAGAATAACAGGAGTGCGGAGCTTTTCAGCCAAGTTGAAAGCCTTGATAGTCACCTCGTAGGCTTCGGGCACCGATGCCGGATAGACAGCAATAACCGGATGGTCACCATGGGTACCCCAGCGAGCCTGCATCACGTCGGCTTGAGCCGGAGCGGTAGGCAAACCGGTGCTGGGGCCGCCGCGCATTACGTTTACCACCACGCAGGGGATCTCTCCCAACATGGCAAAGCCAAGGTTTTCCTGCTTCAAAGAGAACCCGGGGCCACTGGTCGCCGTCATAGCTTTGGCCCCCGTCAAGGAAGCGCCGACGACGGCAGCCATGCTACCGATTTCATCTTCCATTTGGATGAAACGGCCGCCGGCCTTGGGCAGCCGTTCAGCTAACCCCTCAGCAATTTCGGTAGAAGGAGTGATTGGATAACCAGCAAAGAAATTCAAACCAGCTGCTAACGCACCTTCTACAACGGCTTCGTTACCTTGTAATAGCTTAACTGTCGGACTCATCTTCTCTCCCCCTTACAGTAACAGCAAAATCAGGACAGCGGTGTTCGCACAGGTTACAACCAATGCACTTGTCTTCATGGGTGATTTCAGGCACCTGTCCTGTCTTGAATGTGAACACTTGGCGCGGGCAAAATGCAGCGCAAATACCGCATTTCTTGCACCACTTTGGGTTGATAGTTACTTTAAACTTTCCTCCCATTGTCTCTAAACTCCTTCCTTTCTAGCTTGCTGACTCTTAAATTCTAAAAGGGCTGTCTTAAGCAGGTTTACCGACGCTTGGTCCGGGCGGTAAACGAACTCAATGACTTCCTTGCCCTCAGGGCAAAGCTTCTCCACTTCCCGCCGTCTTCCCGGCGAGACCAGCAAAACGTCACTGCGTTCGATAACACCTTGTACTGAGGTTTCATCTAACGCAATAGTGGTTTCAATGGGCAAATAATCGATACCTGCTGAGCGGATCGAGTTGACCACTTTCTCTGCAAAATTGGTCGAAAGGCAAACCAACCCAAGGCGTTTGTTCCGCGGAATACGGGCGATCCTCACAATGGTTTCTAAATGCGGATCGAGGGCTATAGCCAGCACCCGACAAGCGGCTGGAATCATCGCCCTTACTTCATCCTGATGAAAAAAAGTGGTGACCACCAAGTCCACATCTTTAGCAATAGCCCGCACATATTCGAGATCGTTACGGATTTCACCTAACACTAAAGGAGTAATTGATACCCCCGACTCTAACTCCAATTGGCGTGCAAAGTAATCTACTTGCTCCCGATTGCATTCAATAAAGGCGATCTTAATCCGGTTTAACAGCTGTTGCTTGGCTTCAACTTGCTTCCGTACCATTTCTAAAATTTCGTCGGCACTGAAACCAAGGCTAGCGCCAGTATCTAACAGATCGTCGATAGAACGTTGCAGACGTTGTTTTCTACTCTCGCTTAATCGTTCCACTGCAGCTTCGGCCACAAAGGTGCCTTTACCCTGATAGGAGACTAACTCGCCCTCTGCCTCCAATTCCTGATAAGCCATACTTACGGTGTTACGACTAACTCCCAACAGGCTAGCAAGCTGTCTCTCCGTAGGAAGCTGGAATCCAGGCCGCCAGGCATTCGACTCGATTTGTTGTCTAATTTGGTTTTTCAATTGGATATATAAAGGAATGCCTGATTTACGAGATAGTTCAAAGGCCATACTACACCACCTTCCTAGGCCTAATGGAATAGTCCATCAATCCAATTCTACTATACAGTATTCGTCAATGCTCGACCTGTTCCTATCACCCCTATATCAAATTTTTGTTACTTATTTTCCATATAAAAAACCTCCCACCGGACTGCCTTATCCGGCAGGAGGAATAACTATTACATATTTACATGCTTAGAATAGATAGCTCTTCCTGTACCACTCCGCCCTTAGTATATAGACGCGTCACCCGTAAAGATGTACGACCTAGTAATTGGGAAGGTGTCACCTCTGCGGCGCTAGCAAATTCGTCGACCGATTGGGAGCGACTGCCCTGGGTACCAATAATGACCACCTCATCGCCCGCTTTTACCTGCGGCAAATGGGTTACATCCAACATAGCAAAGTCGGTACAAGCACCGATCAGCGTCGCAAATTCTCCACCTACTAGCATCTGAGCCTTGCCAATATGCTGGTTGTACAACCCATCGCTCCAACCGATTGGTAGCAGGGCCACGCGGGTTGGCTTTTGTACCACATAGCTCCTCCCATAGCCAACCCCCCAACCGGGCGGAAGGGTTTTTACCTGCCCCACTCGTGTACTATAGCTCAAAACCGGTTTTAGTTGCAACGTAGCTGGGCAATAATCGTACTTAAATCCATACAAAATTCCTCCTACCCGTACCAAATCTAGGTACATATGGGGGTAGAGAAGTACCGCTTTGGATGCGGCCAGGTGGCGTACCAAGTGGGGATACTCGGGCAAGAAGGGCTCGCAAAACTGTTGAAAACGGGCAAATTCCTCGTCATTGAGCTCCCTACCTCCCGCCGGGTGGCTAAGATGGGTACGGATGCCTCTTATCTCTAGTTGGGGCAATTCCCGTACCAAAGCCAACACTTCATTGGCCTGCTCCGGCTGAAAACCTAAACGCCCCAGCCCCACGTCAACTGCCAGATGTACCGGCAGTTGGCGCCCGCTCTCTTCTGCCAATTGAGCCCACTGACGCAGAACATCCATATTGCCGATAGACGGAGTCAGCCCATATTCCACCATAACCGGCAACTGCTGAAGCAAGGTGACGCCCAGCACCATAATTTCAGCGGTAATGCCAGCCCGCCGCAGCTGAATACCTTCATCCACCATGGCCACCGCCAAATGATCGCATCCAGCATTTTGCAAGGCTTTTGCCAGGGGAATAGCGCCATGCCCATAGGCGTTATTCTTTAAAACCGGCACCACCTCTGCCGGACCCACATGCTGCTTAATTTGCTGATAATTAAACAGCAAGTTATCCAAAGAAATCTCCATTCTGGTCACAATCTCAGTTCTCATGTCATATCACGCTGCCTTATGTCATTTTATGATTGAGTGCCACCCAAGCCCACTCGGGGGTGGGAAAGCTACCTAATTCGGCACTACCCGGTGGCGGGCAATGGAAATCGGATCCGCCGGTAACTAAGAGATCGGCCCGGGCCGCTTGGTCGGCAAACCATAGCATCTCTTCCCGATCGTGATCCGGATGCCAAACTTCTACTCCTAATAGGCCCCAGGATTTTAGCTGTAGCAAGCGCTCCCGAGAAAAGTCCTTCCCCGGGTGGGCCCAGACTGGTATCCCACCCGCCGAACGAATGAGCTCGATGGCCTGCTGGGGTTCCAGTCGATAGCGGGGTACATAACCGGGCCGCCCCTTACTCAAATAGCGACTAAAGGCGTCCGCCACATCGGCGGCAAGGCCCTGCTCAACTAGGGCGGCCGCCACATGGGGGCGCCCTATCACTCCTACACCAGCCAGCTCGCGAATGCGCTCCAGCTCCAGCTCTATCCCGATACTGGCCAGTCTAGCGACTATCCGTTCGGCCCGCTGTTGCCGGGCATTAGCCAGCTCCTGCAACTGCCGCAACAACGGTCCGTAGTTGCAATCCACTCCGTATCCTAAAATATGGTATCCCTCGCAACTGAGCTCCACGCCCGGGAGCACACTGATACCCAGCTGCTCTCCCCGAGCCAACAACTCGGGAATCCCGGCCA
>JAMNZE010000069.1:0-12626 GCA_023622465.1 Bacillota bacterium
ATTTTCCGCAAAACGAGCATTTTACCACGTTCTTGTCATCATATTTCAGCATACTTCACCTGCTCTCCGGATTCTTACTTTCTATGCTTCAAGACCTCGTCAACTATACCATATTCTTTGGCTGCCTCTGCATCTAACCAGAAGTCACGATCAACATCGCGGGCAATTCGCTCCAACGGTTGACCGGTATGCTCCACATAAATTTGATTAAGTTTCTGGCGTAAGCGTAGAATCTCTTTCGCTTGAATTTCAATATCTGTTGCCTGCCCTTGGGCGCCGCCTATCGGCTGATGCAGCATTACGCGGGCATTAGGTAATATCATTCTCTTGCCCCTCGTACCGGCTGCCAGCAGCAAGGAGCCCATACTGGCAGCTAGACCAACACAAATGGTGCGCACATCTGGCTTGATATATTGCATGGTGTCATATATGGCTAACCCCGCATCAATGGAACCACCGGGACTGTTGATATAAATACTGATATCCTTCTCCGGGTCTTCTCCTTCCAGATGCAGTAACTGGGCAACGATCAAATTGGCAACCCGATCATCAATGGGGGTACCCAAAATGATGATCCGCTCTTTCAAAAGTCGTGAATAGATATCGTAACTGCGCTCGCCACGACTAGTTTGCTCAATTACTATCGGTATAAGACTCATCTGACATCCTCCTTCTATCTAAAATCTACCCCTTAACCCTATTCGTTTTCCTGCTCATCGGCCGGAGCAGGCTCTACCTGTACTGCCGCATCTACCAAGAGTCGAATCACCTTTTCATTGGCTATGTTCTGCCGCAATAGTTCCAAACTACCTTGCTCGGTCAGTGTCTTGCGTATTTCCTCAAGTTCTTGCTGATAAAAATCGGCCATTTCCTGTAGCTTAGCCTCAAATTCATCTTCCGAAACGGTTACCGCTTCAACTTCCTTGATTTTCTCTAATACCAGACGAGTTTTGACTCTCTTTTCTGCGCCTTCACGGTAGTCTTCCTTGATGGTATCGAGTCTGCCACTAATATATTCACGAGCAAACTCTTCTGGGAACCCTTGTCGGGTTAAACTAAAGACCAGTTCCTCGACCATCTCATCGATTTCGCGAGCAATCAATACCTCTGGGATATCGACGGTAGCATTGGCAACCACCGCATCGATAACACGGTCTTCCAAGGCATCGCGTTCTCTCTGAGCAGCGGACTCTTGTAGTTTATTCTTGATGTCGGCCCGTAATTCCTCTAAAGTAGAAAATTCACTAACTTCGGCTGCGAAGTCATCGTCTAAAGCAGGCACTTCCTTCTGCTTGATATCCTTTATTTCCACTTTGAAGACGGCCGGTTTTCCCGCCAACTCCTCGTTGTGATAATCTTCCGGGAAGACCACATTTATTTCAGCTGTTTCTCCCTGTTGCAGGCCGACTAGTTGCTCTTCAAAACCAGGAATAAATGTGTTGGAACCAATTTCTAACGTATAGTTGTCGGCTTTGCCCCCGGCAAAAGGTTCACCATCAATAGATCCTTCGTAGGCCAGGTTTACAAAATCGCCCTCCGCCACCACGTTGTTAGGTGACTCCACCAGGCGGGCATGTTGTTCCTGCATCTGAGCTAGAACCTGATCCACGTCCTCTTCTTCTACTGGGAAGGAAACGGCTTCAACTTCCACGCCTTTATACTCCCCTAGTTCGACTTCCGGTGGGCCCTGTACTACAAACTTAAAGACAGCCGGCTTTCCTGAGGCGAAATCCACAACTTCTACCTCAGGCCGGTCAATCGGCTCCACTGCAGCCTCGTCTAAAGCTGCTTGATAAACCTGAGGCAGCAGAAAATCGATGGCATCATCGTAGAGAACTTCTACACCATAGCGCATCTCTAAAATCTGGCGCGGTACCTTACCTTTACGGAAACCAGGAATCGATACCTGGCGTACAATTTTTCTATAAGCCCGATCGAGGGCTTCAGCCACCTGTTCTTCTGGACACTCAACCTGTAATTCTACTTTGTTATTGCCGAGAGCCTTAGCATCTACTTTCATCTTGCCACATCGGCAAGCTTTTGGTTAGCAATTTTGGAGCGGAAGACGAGATTCGAACTCGCGACCCTCGCCTTGGCAAGGCGATGCTCTACCACTGAGCTACTTCCGCCGGTCGAGAATAATTGTAAGCAAAACGACCGCTATTGTCAAGAAGAAAAATAGAAATCATAAGTGGCGCGCCCGGCAGGATTCGAACCTGCGACCACCGGATTCGTAGTCCGTTACTCTATCCAGCTGAGCTACGGGCGCATGCATAATGGAGCAAAAAAAAATGGCGCGCCCGGCAGGACTCGAACCTGCGACCCCCAGATTCGAAGTCTGTTACTCTATCCAACTGAGCTACGGGCGCAAATAACTAGGAATAGAAAACGCAGGACTGCCTGCGTTAAAAGCAAGTTTGGGGTGGATGATGGGACTCGAACCCACGACCCCCAGAGCCACAATCTGGTGCTCTAACCAACTGAGCTACACCCACCACGAAAATCAAAATCGTATCGCGCAAAGCCTATTTTAGCACATGCTACAGACCTCTGCAAGAGGATAAAGTAGGAATGGCGCGCCTGAAGGGATTCGAACCCCTGACCTACGGATTAGAAGTCCGTTGCTCTATCCAGCTGAGCTACAGGCGCACACAGTGATTCGACAGCTATTATACATCAAAACTGCTATTGAACGCAAGATAAACTAGATCTTAGTAATAATAGCATATGCCTCATAGCCTTGGCTCGGTGACTTATCTGGTTTTTAATTGTTGGTTCAATTTCCGCCATTGTTTTGCCTAATTCGGGGATATAGAACAAAGGATCATAACCAAAACCCTGCTCACCCCGCGGCTCATTGGCGATCAAACCAAAGCAACGGCCGGTTGCAAACTGGGTCTCGGAATCGGGCATGGCCAGTGCAATTACGGCAGTAAAATGGGCTTGCCGTTTATACTCGGGAACGTCTGCCAAAATTCGTAACAGCTTCGCGTTGTTAGCCCCATCCCCTTTTTCTGGCCAAGCAAACCGAGCCGAATGTACCCCTGGCGCTCCCCCCAAGTAGTGGACCACTAAACCCGAATCATCGGCTAAGGTGGGTAACCCGGTGGCCTTACAAACGGTCTCCGCTTTCAGGCGGGCGTTAGCAAAAAAGGTGTCACCATCTTCAACGATATCCGGAACATCCGGTAGATCCAACAGTGAAATTAGTTGTAATCCAAGGGGGGCTAGCAGAGCTCTAAACTCTTTGATTTTACCTTGATTACGGCTAGCCAGCACTATTGCTCGTTGCATTTCTCTATCCCCACCAAGTCTGCAATAGGCCCAAGGGCTTTGCGTTGGGCTGCAATTAGTTGCTCAATACCATGGGTAGCCAAATCTAGTAGCTGATCCAACTCTTGACGGGAGAAGGTGGCCTCCTCGCCGGTGCCTTGAATCTCTACCAATCTTCCCGCCCCGGTCATCACCACATTCATATCCACGTCGATAGCCGCATCTTCCTCATAATTAAGATCCAACAGGCCAACCCCATCGGTTAAACCCACACTGGTAGCGGCCAAGAAGTCGTTAACGGGCAAGTGGGGAATAACTTGTTGCTGGTAGAGCAGATAAAGGGCATCACAAAGGGCAACAAAGGCACCGGTAATACTAGCTGTACGGGTGCCGCCGTCGGCCTGAATAACATCGCAATCTAACCAAATGGTTCGCTCGCCAATTGCACTCAGGTCAGCCACTGACCTTAAGGCTCGTCCTATCAAACGCTGAATCTCATAGGTGCGCCCACCGATCCGGCCCTTGGCCGCTTCCCGCGTATTACGGACGGCGGTAGCCCGAGGCAACATGCTGTATTCGGCCGTGATCCAGCCCGTACCCGCATTGCGCAGAAATGGCGGTACCCGATCCTCCACAGTAGCTGTACAGATCACCCGCGTATCCCCTATCTCAATAAGTACGGAGCCCTCCGCATGCTTAATATAGTTGCGAGTAATACGAACAGGACGCAATTCTTGGGCACCGCGTCCATCGCTTCTGACCATTATCAGAGACCTCCCTTATCAAAAGCAGCTTGTCCTGTATACGACTAAAAAGAGCGCGGGCCGTGTCTTACGGCCCGAAGCACATACAGTGGCCAAGCTTGTTTTTGTTACTTCATTCTATCGTAACTAGTATGAACCTACAATGCGCCGGGGCATGCGTTTATATAATAAAAGGATTTACAAAAATGGGACGGCTCACCGGCCGACTGACATCGGTACCCTCCGGTAACATAGGGGTTTGCCCGTTAATAGTAATTTTAACGCCATTAACTCCCGGGATTTCGGTTAAAGATAGCACTAGCGAACCCAACATAGCATTTTCAGCCGCCGTACCGCCGCCATAACTAGTTAGCTCCGACGAAAAATCCACATACACAATGCCATCTTCCATTTTGATGCTGCGCAATTCCGTACTCACCGGAATGTCCCCATTGAGACCGCTGCCCACCGCCGGCCCTTTGATTAATTCCAACACAACGGCAGCCAGTGGATCATTTTGCGGCAGAATCTGACGGGTTATGGGAACAAAATAGATTAACCCTCCAGCGGGGCCAACGGAGGTAAAATAGAGTTTCACTTGCGTACCCTGACTTGGGTCCGTAATCTCAGAAGCTATTTCCAGATTCAAGGGCCGTTCGGCCCGGGAAAAAGGATTAGGCAAACTCAAGCCGCTGGGTAAAGTAGTTATCGGGTGGCCGGCGACCCGCAATTCAACCCGATCCACGTTATCAAACTCGGTCAGTGTATAGAGCAAGGCGTCTACAGCTAAGCGCTCATGGGTGGCATCACGAAAGTTTAAGAACTCTTTACTCAAATCCACGATGGCCAACCCGTCCCGAATAGTCATACCCAGAATGGTGGTTCCTTCTGGAAAGGGCAGATGAAACTCGGTTCCCACCAAAGCGGTTGCATTCTCCGGGTTATCAACCAAGCGACTTAAGACTTCTCGCGCTATACCCTCCGTTTTCTGGACGCTAAGCACATAGGGCACCAAATAGCGACTAGCATGGTCCAGCAAATAGACGGTACGCAAACGGGTATTTTCCCCAGCTGTAGGAATAACTGTCGGCAGAAAAGAACCGCTCTTGTGGTCCGGGTTCTCCTCCGGTGGTTGTGTGTTAACGCTGGGCCAAAGCAAAGAGCAACCTGTTAATGCTAAAACCAGCAGTAAAGGCAAAATTGTTAGTTTGTGCCTCGCCAACAAGACAAACCCTCCTTATCTAGCATTTTAACCCTGTGGTACAACTTATGCCTGTACCTTAGGCCACATACCAAATAAGAAGGACAGGTCGGCCAATACAAATTACAGCTTTTGATCAAGACTTACGGGTTGAGTAACGATTGTCTCTCCCAGCAACTGGCTAGCCCGCTGTTGGAATGCACTTAGATTACCACTCACGTAAGCTCTCCTACTACCCGGTGTATCCGACTGGCAGAGCATCTTTTCCTGCTCTAATACACCTTTCGCCTCAGCAACCACGTAGGTAGCCGGATCTATTAATTCCACTTTCCCCCCGAAAACTGTAATCAGTTCTTCGCTGACAAAAGGATAATGGGTACAGCCCAATACCACCTGCTCCACCTGCGCCTGACGTAGAGGGGATGTATAGACCTGTAGCGCCCCTGCCAGCCTCCGTTCATCGGCACCGGTCTCAATTAAAGCTGCCAGTTCCGGACAAGGCTGAGAGTAAACCTCCCCTTGAAAACCGACCCTACGCAGCTCCCTATTATATGTTCCACTGCGTACTGTAGCCTCTGTAGCCATTACCCCCAACCGTTTTACCGGGCTGACAGCCAGTTGGCGCACTAGGGGCTCGATCATTCCTAAGATTGGCATAGAAAACGCCTCTCTAGCGGCAGGTAATACGACCGCCGAGGATGTGTTACAGGCCATGATGACGAGCTTAACGCCCTGCTCCTGTAAAAAATTTAAAATAGCAAATACCAGCTCATGTAATTCTTCTTTAGTACGGGAACCATAGGGCATATGCAAGGTGTCGGCAAAGTAGATAAGGTTTTCGGAAGGTAACTGGCGCTTCAGTTCCCGTAACACACTCAGTCCTCCTACCCCTGAATCAAAAAGACCGATAGGTTGACAAGACACGGGGACACCACCCCTTTCAAGCTCTTTTCACACTATATGCTAACCAGTCAGGGGCGGTTAAATTGGTGTACATAAAAAAGGCCGCCTACTAGGCAGCCTGTTTTTAACCGCGTTTAGCTCTTAGCAATTGGTCCAACTGGGTCATACTCTTAATCATGGCTTGTATATCTTCTTGGGGAACATCCTTTAGCGCCTCCGATAAATACCTCTTGCGTGCCGCTAAAACTTCCTCTACCATCTGGTAACCCTTTTCTAGTATCTGTAAACGGATTACCCGCCTATCGTTGGTATCTCGGATTCGCTCTACTAGACCGTTACGCTCCATGCGATCGACCAAGTCGGTAGCCGTGCTACAAGCCAAGTACATGCGCTCCCCCAACTCGCCAATAGTTAGGTTTTCGCCCTTATTATTCTTCAGAATTAATAGGGCATCAAACTGGGGGGGAGTGATATCAAACTCCTGTAGGATATCGCGTCCTCTCCGGCGGATTATACTGTTCGCATGTCTAATTAAACGATCTAGCTCTATGATAGTCTGCTCAAAGCTTGCATCCGATTGAGGCATCCCCTTCACCTACTTTCCTAAAATACTAAGTAATTTCAGTCTATTTCCCTCTCCTTACCATGCTAACAAACAAAGGGAAGTTACGTCAAGGGGTAAAGGGGAGCGCTATAGTCAGAGGCTGCGCAAACCGCCGTTTGCGCAGCCCCCCCTTCTATTACCGATCAAAATACTTTTCAATTGCATTAAACAGGGCCTGAGCCATCTGTTGTCTTACCTCCGGCTGATTGAGCAAACTCTCATCGGTGGGGTTAGAGATAAAACCTAATTCGGCCATGGCACCGGTAGTCAAGGTTTGCTTGCAGATAATATAGTTCCCCGGCTTTATACCTCTATCGGGCCAGCTGGAGCCCAACTGGGCCATGAGGCTATCTTGCACTAGACGAGCAAAATAGGCGTTATCACCGCGAGGATAATACCAGGTTTCAATGCCCCGGGCCGACCTATTACCAGCCGAATTGATATGAATACTGATAAACGCATCGGCACCAGCCTCATTAATCTTAGCGGCACGGGCCGGTCCTTGAATGGGGCCACTTTCATACAGCCGCGTCATCATTACTTCGGCTCCCGCCTTAGTTAGCAGATCCCGCAGACGATAGGCAATATCATGGGTGTAGTCGGCCTCATTCCAGCCTAATGTACCCATAGCCCCCGGGTCAGTAGCTCCGTGGCCAGGGTCAATGGCAATCAATTTGCCCACCAGTCCCGGTGACGCAACTACCAGCTCCCAGGTGGCATCTCCCACCTTTTGCAGGCTATAAGCCAAGGTCCGAGGCAACTTGACCATCAATCGTACTTCTGACCCGCTCTGTTGCACTTCTACCCGTTCTATTAAGGTGCCATCGCCCGGTAGGCTGGTTTTTACTCCCGTCCCTAGGGTGGCTCCCTTAATAGTCACCACGATAGCTTTTTCGGCCGAGCTGTATTGAGCCGTCGGCTGGCTAGGGCCATCTAAAGTCAGACGCACCCGCGGCCCCTTCTGGCCAGACACAAGCTTTAACTCTTGTAACCAGGTGCCGAAGGTCAATTGCCAGCCTTCGTCCCCGCGACTCAGGCGGTAGCTGACCGGCTGTTTTAACTGCAGCAGCAGTGAGACTCCGTTCTCTTTCTCCTGCCACTCGGCGGCGGCGAAGTGCCCCGAGTCCTTGATAGATAATTTCACCTGGTCACCCTTACTGACGCCTGGGAAACTGATGGCTATCCCGGGCACCGTTTCTGAGTCGATTAACCTACTTTCTAAAGGCACCAGATAGTCGGCTATGTAGCCTTCCTTACCAGGGGCATACTCCACGTAACACCAGCCCTCCTGCCGTTCCAGCACCCAAATCTTATGCCCCGGGTAAAGGGTAGTGATGATATTGGATTTATTGGCCGTACTCGGCGAGCTGCGTACATTAACTCCAACTTTGGTTTCAATTTCCGTTTCCACGGCTACTAACCAATCGGCAATCCAACCGTAAACACCATTATTAAGGCGCACCCGGTACCAGCCGGTGGTAACATCGACTACTTCCACACGGCCGTTATAGGGCACTACACCTAACCTTTCCGCCTCCGTACTGGGATTAGCACGCACGTTAGCCCCTACGGTGACGGTAATGCGGCCTGGCAGGCTACTACGAGTCTCTATTTCAAAGGTAGTATCGGTAACAACGGGCTTGACACTTTCCGGCAAAGGAAAGGTTAGCTGCTCCACACCACCCGACTGTTTAAACAATACTTCTTTTAGAGTTAGCGGCCAACTGAAAGTCAATACCCGCTTATCGGAGCTGAGTTTGAGCTGAGGGCCAAGATAGGGAGCCCGCTCCCCAAAGGTTAAGCGGATACGGGCGCTATTATCGTCTAAAGGTTCAATGGCAAAGCTTAATAAATCGCTGTCCGTAACCGGTTGCGAAACCGGCTGGGCCACCACATCACGAACAACTACAGTGGCCTCGTGCCCATCGTCACTGACCTCTAACGGCCCGACTTGCATCGGCCGAGTAGCCTCAAATCTAAGGCCTGTTACTGTGCCTGCTTTATGTAAGAGCTCACCCGGCCCCAACTCCCCTATGGGCGAGGTAATAAATACACTACGGGAGGTATGATCCCAATGAATTCCAGCTCCTAAACTTTCACCGATAAACCGGATTGGTACCATAGCCCGATTGTGGATAATTTGTGGTGCCACATCCAGCGTAATCGTTTGGTCGCCAATCTGCGCTCGGGTCTTGCCTACCTGTATTTGAATCTCCGTATTACCCTTGCGAATTACAATGGGCTGGGAATTAGATACCCAATTCACATTCGCCCCTAGAGCTTCCATAATCACCCGCAAAGGTACTAAGGTTCGGTTGTTGACTATAGTAGGGGGCACATCGGAAGCAAGCGGTTTTCCGTCAAGAAATAATTTGGCTGCAGGCGCTGCCAAGGCCGCTTCCCCGGGGATGATCGTAACTAATAGACAGAGAAGGACTATAAAGGCATATAATTTCTTCATGGTGTCTCCTTTCTCTAGGCCATTCATGCGACCAGTAGTTTTTCGACATGTAAAGACCTTTTTCCTACTACAAACCGATTCAATTTGCTGGAAAAGCTGGGGGCCGAAATTTATTATCCTTAATGATATACCTTCTCTCCGTTTATTGAATAGAAAATGCTAGGTTTGTAATTAAATTGAATTATTGCTTTGACAAGAGTCGACATTTTAACTTTGTCACCCACTAGCAGGATTGTAAAAGAAAAAGGCCAATATGGATGATTGGGAATAAAAACTGAGGCAAAGGAGGATCTGCTAAATGCGTGTATACATCTCGGTGGACATTGAGGGTATCAGTACGGTTGTTAACAATACTAGTACGGGAATAAATGGCCACGATTATGGGCGGGCCCGGCGCCAAATGACGGCAGAAGCCAATGCGGCCGTCCTCGGAGCATTAGCAGCCGGAGCGACTGAAATCGTAATTAACGATGCCCATGGTAGCATGACCAATCTTATCCCGGAAGAACTGGATCCGGCAGCCGAATTAATTCAGGGTCGGGTAAAACCTTTATTGATGATGGCCGGTATAGATGAAGGGTTTGATGCGGCCATTTTCATCGGCTACCATGCCCGCATGCACCAACACGGCATTCTCAGCCACACCATTAGCGGGGGGACCGTTTCCAATATCTATTTGAACGGCCAACCGGTAGGTGAAACGGCCATTAATGCGGCTCTCGCCGGCTACTATCAGGTACCGGTCGTCTTTGTTTCTGGCGACAACGAAGCTTGTCAGGAAGCGGCAACAACTTTGGGCACGGTGGAGACGGTAGCCGTTAAGAAGGCCATAACCCGTTTCTCTGCCCGTTCCCTACACCCGACGAAGGCCTGTGAACTAATTGAAGCAGGAGTCAAAGAGGCGCTGGAAAACAAGGAGACCTTTAAACCCTATCGGCCCAAAGGACCTTATACTTTCACTGTGCAATTTATCCAGGCGGGGCATGCCGACGCGGCAGCCCTGATGCCCGGCACCACCCGGGTCGATGGCAGCACGGTTAGTTTCAGCCATGAAGATTATGTGGAAGCTTTCCACGGCCTTCGTTGTATGATCAGCTTGGCCAGCCAGGCTTAAGAATTCATTTTCAAAGGAGCGAAATCCATGCGCATTTACATCTCGGTGGACATTGAAGGTATAGCCACTTTGGTCAATAGCGAAAGCACCAGTATTCAGGGCAGCGATTATGAGAGAGCCCGCCGGCAAATGACGGCCGAAGCCAATGCGGCCGTTTTAGGTGCTTTGGCCGCCGGTGCTACTGAAATAGTAATCAACGATTCCCATGGCAGTCAGACCAACCTACTGCCCCACGGATTACATCCGGCGGCAGAGCTGATTCAGGGCTCACCTAAACCGCTGATGATGATGGAGGGCATAGACGCTGGTTTCGATGCGGCCCTATTTATTGGTTATCACGCCCGCATGCACCAACATGGCATCTTGAGCCATACCATCAGTAGCCGTAGCGTCTCCAACATCTATTTGAATGGAGAATTGGTGGGCGAAACAGCCATTAACGCCGCCATCGCCGGCTATTATGGGGTGCCAGTGGTCTTTGCCTCTGGCGACAACTTCTTGTGCCAGGAAGCGAAGCAGACCCTAGGTAACATCGAGACGGCCTGTGTGAAGAAAGCCATCACCCGCGTGTCCGCCCGTTCTTTGCATCCGGACAGAGCTTGCCAGCTGATCGAGGAGGGGGTACAACGGGCCCTTAAAAACTTGGGGCAATACAAACCCTTCTTACCGCAGGGCCCCTACACCTTTGACCTGCAGTTTATCCAAGCCGGAGGGGCCGATGCGGCTGCCATTATGCCCGGTGCCGTACGGGTTGACGGCAGCACGGTTCGTTTTAGCCATGAGGACTATATTGAGGCCTTCCGTGGCTTACGCTGCATGATCAATTTAGGATCATAAGCCCATAACAATAGGGGCTATTCGCAAGTATTGTTTTGCGAATAGCCCCTTTCTGTTGTTTTGTATGCCTAAGAGCGTGATCATACTAAAGCGCCTGTGCCCAACCCCTGTTGGAGTGAGCTGGAGCATCAAGGGCGGCGACGCCACTCGCACAATACGTAGGCGCCGGAAGTACTATTAGGCCTAAAGCGCTGCCTTACTGAGCTAGACGGGCAATCGTATTTAGCAAAACGTTGGCACCGCGAACACAATCATCGTCGGCGGTAAACTCATCGGGAGAATGACTGATGCCATCTTTGCTGGGAACGAAGATCATGCCGGTGGGACAGATGCGGGCTAGGTGTTGGGCATCATGGCCGGCTCCACTGGGCATATAACGCCAGGAATAACCCAGGTCGGTAGCCACTTCCGCAATTGTCTGCTGCAGCGATTCATCCAAGAGAGAGGGCTTCACCGCGGGTGCCGTCTCCCAACTTAACTCCACACCCCGTTCAGTAGCAATCCCCTGCAATGTGGTCCGCAGCCGGTTGGCCAATTCGTCCATAACCGCTTCATCGATATCACGAATCTCCAAAGAAAAGTCCACCCGCCCGGGCACCACATTCACCCCACCCGGGTATACGCGCAGCTGTCCTACCGTTCCTACCGCTTCCTCGTACCCGCTATTCTTTACCACCTCTTCCACCGCTTGCACCATCAAAGAGGCGGCCACCAGGGCATCCTGCCGCAGCTGCATAGGGGTTGTACCCGCATGATTGGCTTGGCCTTTGACGGATAGGTTATAACGTCGGATACCGACGATTCCCGTCACAACTCCAATCTGCTGGTCAGCCTGATCCAACTTAGCCCCCTGCTCGATATGTAACTCCACATAGGCATGAACCTGTCCCGGCTGGCGGGCTACTTGCGGCAAGTCCTCCGGAGTTAATCCCCAATTGCGAAGGGCCTCAGCCAAAGTGACGCCATTGGCATCGGTCTCCTCCAATTCAGTGGGTGAAACTTCACCGATGAAGGCTCTGCTGCCGATCAAGCCACCGGGGAAACGGCTCCCCTCTTCCTCGGTCCAGACGGCCAGCCATACGGGCCGGCTTAGTGGTATCTCCATTTCTTGCAAACGAATAAGGCTCTCCAGACCGGCTAGGACGCCTAAAGCGCCATCAAAGCGGCCACCATCGGGCACCGTGTCCACGTGGGAACCGACAATTACCGGCGGGGGCCCTTCATCTTTAGGGCCTGCATAAATAAACAGGTTGCCGGCCGCATCAAAATGGGATTGTAAATTATGCTCTCGAGCCCGGGCCTGCAGCCATTCTCGTGCCTGCCGATCGCCCTCGGTGAGGGCAAAGCGGGTTACCCCTTTAGTACTGCTATTGCCGACACGGCTAAGTTCTTCTAACCAGGATAAAAAACGCCTTTCATTAACGACTAGCTTACTCATGTCTACCTCCTAATGCTCTTTGTTCGCCGGTTGGCAGCAAGGACAACTGGCC
>JAMNZE010000010.1:0-2197 GCA_023622465.1 Bacillota bacterium
CGGTTCCTGTAGTGATTCCTCATGAGGAGTAAAAAAGGTCGTCGCATTAGGCGCTGTAGCATCCGGGAGTTTCGTTGTGGGGACGCCCCACAAAACAACTTGAGCCGAGGAGCTCTGCTAGAGCACTGGCTGACGCCAACTGTGCTTACGCAGACCCCCTCGGCTCTCGCAACCGGGAGCACCTCGTACCGTGAGCAGGGCCGCTGGCCAGACACACAGAAGTTAGCCACAGGCACTGTAGTCTGATCACGGCCCGCAAACAGCAAGAGCTGTCGCAGAACCTGTTGCGACAGCTCTTTTTATTACCCTATACCCCTTCCAGATGTTAAATCACCTTACAGCCTAGCGTTTTTTCCGCCTCTTGCAGGGCGAAATCATGGGCAGCTTGATCAAAGGATGCAACGCCCTCCCGGTATATGTTCACTTTGTATCCTAAGTTGCGGGCATCGGCTGCCGTATACAGGACACAAATGTTGGTGCAGACTCCCACCAGGTATAGCTCATTAACCCCCCGCTCGCGGAGAGTAATGTCTAGGTCGGTGCCAAAGAAGGCCGAGTAGCGACGTTTTCTAACCACCTTGTCCTCCGGTTTAAAGTCAATCCCTTCCGCGATATCACTTCCCCAAGTTCCAGCTATACAATGGGGCTGAAACATAGCAAACTCACTGTCATCCTCTTCGTGGGAATCGCAGATGAAGATGACGGGACCGCCTTCCTGCCGAAATTCTTGTATCTTCTGGTTGATAAACGGAATCAGTTCTTCCCCAGCGGGGCCCACACATAAAACCCCTTCTTTGTCCACAAAGTCATTCAGCATATCAATAACCAGTAACGCCTTCATCAAACAACCCTCCCGATTCCATATTAACAACATTACTCTAATTATATCCTGCTTACGCTGCCGGGTTAATGGGCAAGGCCGCTCATTTTCCCAATGGCCACCATAGATAGAGCCCGGCAAGAACCAGCTGCAGAATAATTATAATGGGAATACCCAACATGAACTTGGCATGCCGGGTCTTGTGATGAACGAGACGCATAGTTATAAGCATAGCCAGGGAGCCGCCCAGCACCGCTACCAGTAACAACGTGCGTTCTCTAATTCGCCATCCACCCCGCCGGGAGGCACCTTTGTCGTACATAACCAGTCCAGCGGCCCAAGTGCTAATAGCTAGCAGATACACGGGGATATAATCACCCATCCTTTACACCCTCTAACCATGTTAGTTTATCATTGAGCCCCAGTAGCAGCATAACAAACCCATCCAGGCAGGGAAAGGCTTTCTGGTGGTGAACTGTGTCTTACAGGGCAGATAAGGGAGGGAGCCGCAATGGCTAAGCCGATTAGGGTAGGTTTCATGTTGTTGACCATTCTAGCCATAATAGTTGTGTTGCCTTCGCAAGCCAGGGCTGACATGGGACCGAAACCATCCATAGTGATCAATTTTGAGGGGCTGGAAGGAAAGACATACTACGTCACGCTGCTTTCTAGTGTAAAATCGACCGGCCCACATAACGCACTCATCGACGATGAATCCTATGCCCGTTACCACGAGGGTGACGACAACTATGAGGTCTTCCTAAAGTTTGTGGAGTACCAGGATACCGACGGCTACTATTTTCTACAGTTCTTCCAGAATTGCACCGAATCTCACCAATTTAGATGGACCTACTACCCGCCAAAGGAATTTAAGATACTGCTGTATTTTCCAGACACGGACCATTTCATCGTTAGCGATCAGGTCTACGAGCGCTATGCCTTCGATAGCTATTTCACCGCCGAGATTTCTGATACAGACATATGCGTAACCAAAAGCTATGACTATACCACTGAGGTCCTATCTCTGCTTATACGTATTGCCCTCACGATTATTGCCGAGCTGGCTATTGCCCTGCTCTTTGGCTTTCGGGAAAGAAGGGTATTCCGCTTTATTTTGCAAGTTAACGTTCTCACCCAGGTTGCACTTAATCTGGCACTGAACATTATCAATTACTACTCGGGGGCACTGGTATTTATATTCTTCTATGTTCTACTGGAGATTGTAGTAGTTATCGTGGAAGCTATTATCTATACGCTTTATATGAGGAAGAAGAGTACTACCCATATTCCCGCTTGGAAGCCCGGGCTTTATGCCTTGGTTGCCAACGTGGCTTCCTTTGCCTTGGGGCTTAGGTTGGCCGTTTGGATTCCGGGTAT
>JAMNZE010000023.1:0-50769 GCA_023622465.1 Bacillota bacterium
TACGCTAGAGCAGGTGCCAGAACTAAGCAACCTAAAGACAGTCGTAACGCAAGTCATCAATAATATGCAATAGTCTACTGCACAGTAGACCCATTAAGCGACACAAGATAGCGAACCCCGGGGTCGTTTTTTAGTGCGCCGGCTGCCGAGGTCGGCCCGATCGGGAGGTGGGAGAGATGGACGACATGCATTGGCTGCGCAGTGTCTGGGAACACGCGCAGAACTGGGTAGTGTGGTTGTGGAGCTCTATTACAGGGCTCCTTATGTATTTGGTAGGCGGACCGTCAGCAGCGCTTAGCGCATTGTTTATCGTGATGGTAGCCGATCTACTCTGCCGCCTGGTAGCTGAGTCGATCCAAGCAGGCGGCTTTTTCATGGCCATAAAGACCAGGCATATCCGCAGCAAAGCCATGTTTCGCGGTACAGCTCTCAAATTTTTTGGCTACTACGTGCTGGCCGTGGTGGCCTACCAGTTAAGGCGGGTTACACCAATCCCGCAGCTGAGCGAGGTACTCTCTGCAGTAATATACATGTTTTTGCTGATAGTCGAGGGTATAAGTGTGTTTGAAAATCTCACGGAAGCAGGGCTAACTAGCCTGCAACCACTGAAGAACAGGTTTGAGCGGGAGATGCAGAAGTTAGAGCATGGCGATGGGCCGCCACCAGCGACTAATCAACAGGGAGGTGAAGATCCGTGGAGATGAGGCGACAGTTAATCAAGCACAACCGCCCAGGTACACGCATTACACCAACATCAGTGACCATCCACAACACCGGTAACCCCAACTCAACGGCGCAGAACAATCGAGACTACTTCAGCAACCACCCCAATGCCAAGGTCAGCTCCCACTGGGTAGTAGACGACAAAGAGGCAATCCAGTGCATACCTGAGAGCGAGATGTCGTGGCACGCCGGGCCCGAGGCTAACCGGCAGAGCATCAGTATAGAGGTGTGCGAGTTTACCGACCCAGTGCGGCACGAGCGAGCATATCGTAACGCCGTAGCGCTGGCGGCCGACATTCTGCGCCGGTATGGATGGGGCGTGGATCGGTTGACCACTCACAAACGTTGGACGGGTAAAAACTGCCCGCGGCACATACTGCCTATATGGGACAAGTTCTTGGCCGACGTGCAGGCCGAGTTGACATCAGCGGGAACGGGGACTCCAACCACCGTCAACCTAGACGGCAAACGTTATCCAGCCACCATCAAGGGGAACACCACCGTATTGCCGCTACGGACGTTGGTGGACATGCTAGGGCCCGATGCGGAGGTTCCCCTGCGTGTGTTTGCGGAAGCCATGGGGTTCTCCGTGCATTGGAACGCAACGACTAGAGAGACCACACTAAGGAGGTGATTATATGGCATTTCTAAACACGCCGACGGGGACCATACTGCTGGTGACACTAGCAGCCGCCGGCCTAGCGTACCTGTGGTACAAGGGTTACAAGAACACGGTCCGCAAAATCGTGTATTCCCTAGTCATACAAGCCGAGAAAGCCCTTGGTAACGGAACCGGCGAATTTAAGTACGCGCTGGTTACGGGCTGGGTGTATGAGCGCCTGCCACTGATACTGCGGGCCATAGTTAGCGAGAAAGAAATAGACGAGATGATAGAATGGGCCGTCCAAGAAATGAAACGGCGCCTAGACGACTCGCCCAAATTAGCACAATCGTTTATTGCCCAGCTGCCAAGCTAGGTGCAATTTCCCTTCTGCCCCTTCGGGGGCTTTTTTTGTTGCCTTAAAGTATTGTCAGGAAATAAGCACTTTGGATTTTGGGCTAAAAATCGCTTGTCTACATGTTGACATGTAGTCATGTAGGCATTATAATCAAATTGACAGTGAGAGAACGGCATTCAGGCAGCTCTCGCCTAAACCACAGGGAGGAGGATTTGAAATGTCAGAAAAAATGTTGAGCGCGCGTGTGCCGCGAGAAATGGATCTAAAACTGGCTACGCTGGCCGTTGAAAACGGCACCAGCAAACAAGCGCTCGTCATAGAAGCGCTAGGAGATCTATTTAATAAATACGAGGAGGTCGAAAAAATGAGAGAAGAACTGAGCAAAGTTATTGCTAATACCACCCCGCCCCAGGCATGGGAGGGCTGGGTAGGCGAGCAGAGTGTTGCCGAGTTTGTGGTCTGTTTTATTGATGATGGCTGTCGCAGCATAGTGCAAATGGTACGTCAGTACGTACGAGAGTTACCCGAGACGTGGCCCGAGGAGTTGGGGTGCGCCTCGCAGGAGCAACTGGAGCAAATCGCCGCCCTCCTACTGCAGTACATCAACGAGCAACTGCAGTACGACCCAGACGGCCGGGCGGATGACCTGCTTGAGCGATTTGACATGGACACTCTCGCCCACTACATGGACGCTGATATTAGAGAGACGCTGCACAATCACCTAGCCCCATGCACCGACGATGAGTTTCTGCGCGCCTACCTGGAGCTGCACCGCGAGAAATTTGGTAGTGAGTTTGAAATTAACTAACCATGCTCCATCGCATCTGTAAACAGCTTGGGGCCACCCCTGGAGGCGGCCCCGTGCCTGCCACTGTTTCATCTAGGGAGTGAGACTATGGGCCAGGAAAAAACACGCTGGTCAAAGGAACTAGTGTTGCAACGTATAAAGGAGCGGCAAGCTGCAGGGTTGCCTCTCAACTACGCAGATGCAACAGCTGATGATGAGCCACTGACTGGTGCAGCCCGTCGGCTGTTTGCTAGTTGGGGCAATGCCATCACGGCCGCGGGGCTGGATTATGAGGCTATAAAAGCTGAGGCTCGTGGGCGGCCGCGTAACCCACCAGGCACGTGGGATGCTGAGGTTATCATTCAGGCCATCAAAGCCCGCGCCGAGCGGGGAGAGCCACTCAATGCCCACGCCGTACAGGTAGATGACTCCAAGCTATACAGTGCAGCTAGGACATATTTTGACAGCTGGGGCAGAGCTGTAGAGGCGGCGGGTCTAGATTACCTAGAGCATCGCAAAACTGCAGAGTGGAGCCCGGAGAAACTGATCGCCAAGATACGGGAGCTGCATGCAGCGGGAGCTGATCTGTCCGACAGAAATGTCAACCTGTTAGCGGGAGCAATGTACGGGGCAGCTGGTACTCATTTCGGCTCCTGGCCTGCGGCAGTAGAGGCGGCGGGCATTGAGTACCGCGAGGTATCGCGTACTGAGACATGGAGCCGCGAGAAAGTGCGCAAGGTCGCCATAGATATGCTTGTGGCGGGTCTGAAAGTAGATGGGCAAACTTTGCCGGACGCGTTTCGCGATTTTTATGACTCGGTGGACGCCTTTATGGCAGATATCGGGTTAGCTCCGCAACAAGAGCAACCGACGCCCAATCGGGTGCGGCATTGCCGCGAAGCTGCCGGTTTGAGCCAGCGCAAACTGGGCACTATGGCAGGCAAGCATCATACATGGGTGCGCTTGATAGAGATAGGCAGGAAAGAGCCCACCATAGGCGAGGCGTTGAGGTTAGCAAGAATCCTAAAGGTGCCAGTTGACAAACTCTTTTATCTTGATGATCCGGTTAACTAGCCGGGTCTTTTTTTTGCCCAAAAACGCCCCCGAACCCCGATAGTATAATGCCTCGTCGCATTTCAAAACGCCTTAGAACGGCGCAGAGAACCTCCCAGTAATGCAAATACCTTCCAGCTAGAAGGGAAATAGCCGCCAGTGCAGAATATGAGCACAAACTGCCATTAGGGAGGTATTTCATGCGCAAAAAACTGCTACCTATACTGCTAATAGCACTCATGCTGTCTCTGTTGCTGGTTCCTGCAGTTGGGGCTCAGCAGCCGATCCGCGTCATCATTGACGGTGACGAAAAGTATTTTACTCCTGCGCCCACTATTGTGAACTCTTCTACCCTTGTACCCATGCGAGCATTTTTCCAAAGCCTCGGCGCTTCCGTCAACTGGGACGGCGCTACCCGCACTATCACTTCCACCAAGGGCGATATCACTGTCAAGCTAACCATAGACAGCCCGACAGCCTATATCAATGGCTCACCAGTCAAACTAGCCGCACCCGCCCAGTTAATCGGCTCATCCACATTTGTACCTCTTCGATTCGTGGGCGAGGCATTAGGGGCTAATGTCCACTATGCTAATCGCGTCATTACCATCACGTCGCCGGCACCCGAGCCAGAGCAGCCAGAGATTGCGGCCGAAGTGCATTTCATTGACGTCGGCCAGGGTGATGCTATCCTTATTAAGAGCGGCAGCAAAGCAGCCCTTATTGACGCTGGCGAGTCGTGGGCAGGCAAGCAGGTAGTTGACTACCTTAAAGCCCAGGGCATCAAACACCTAGACGCAGTTGTTAGCACCCATGCCCACAGTGACCACATAGGCGGCATGGTGGCCGTGCTCAATGCGATACCCGTTGGGCGCGTCATTGACCCTGCAGTGCCGCATACCTCGAATACATATGCAAGATACTTAGAGTTAATAGATGAGTTAGATATCCCTTTTGAGAGAGCGGACAAGCAGTCCATCAGTTTAGGCGATAGTGTAACCCTGCAAGTGCTTGGTCCAGTGCGCGAGTATAGCGACCTAAACAATAGCTCGGTCGTAACTAAACTAACGGTCGGCACCGTCTCAGTATTGCTAACAGGCGATATTGAGCAGGCTGCTGAGCGTGACTTGCTGGCCAGCGGGGCTAACCTAGTTGCCCAGGTACTCAAAGTTGCGCACCATGGGGGTAATACGTCTACCGGCAATGAGTTTTTGGCGGCCGTAAAGCCCGAGGTCGCAATTATTAGCGTCGGCGAAGGCAATAACTACGGGCACCCGCATACTGACGTCCTGGCGCGACTAGCAGGCATTGAGGTATACCGCACCGACTTGCACGGCACCATCGTGGTGGTTACCGATGGCGAGGAGTATACTATCAGTACTAGTACCGATATGGACCCGATTATAGAGCCCGAGCCCGATCCGCAGACTGCCATTGTGTACGTGACCAAGACCGGTACTAAGTATCATGTGGCCGGATGTCGGTACCTGAGCAGTAGTAGCATAGCTAAAACATTAACTGAGGTGCGCGGCAAGTACGAGCCATGCACCGTCTGCAATCCACCGAGGTGATAAAGATGAGATTAACGTTAACCGCAGTTGTAGATAGATTCGAAGACGACACGGCGGTGCTACTAGTTGGGCCGGATGAAATTAAAGTGGATTGGCCCCTAGAGCTGCTGCCGTATGTGTACGAGGGCGCAGTACTGTCTTTGACTATTGAGCGCGACGATGAGGAGGAGGCAGCGCGGCGTGCTAAGGCGAAGGGTCTCATACTCAAACTGCTGCGCAAGGACGAGAACAAAGGATAATGCAAAAGGACGCGTCATTAAGGCGCGTCCTTTAGTCTACGATTGCGAATTGATTGCTATATGGGTACAATCTACCCAGGAGGTGTCTCTAAAATGGAGAACCAGAAGCAATTATACTATAAAACTTATACCTACGGTTGCCGATCATTTTGGTCACTTGCGCTGTGCGGGAGAATGCGGAGCAACGGGTTTATGGTAAGATTGGCGAACTCTACCGCTTAAAGCAGGAAAACCCGAATCTGGTGCTGGCTGTAGGCGGTTGTATGTCGCAGCAAAGCCCGGTAGCTAAGAAGATGAAGCAGCGCTTTCCTTATTTAGATATCATCTTTGGGACCCATAATTTAGCCGATTTCCCCAAATTGCTACGGGCGGCGGAAGAGAGTCAGGAAACGGTGCTGGAGCTACTAGATCAGGAAGGCGACATAAGAGAGCAGTTACCCCGGGTCCGCCAGGACGGCCTTAAGGCTTGGACAACGATAATGTATGGTTGCAACAATTTCTGCACCTATTGCATTGTTCCTTACGTCCGTGGCCGGGAGCGCAGTCGCCAGCCGGAAAGCATAATTGCGGAAGTGAAAGAACTGGTTAGCCGGGGTTATAAAGAGGTTACCCTGTTGGGGCAAAACGTCAATAGTTATGGTAAGGATTTGGATCAAAACTATGACTTTGCCGATCTGTTATACGCGGTAAACGAGACCGGTATCAGCCGTATCCGTTTTACCACCTCCCATCCTAAGGATATTAGCCCTCGCCTTATCGAAGCTATGGCCACCTGCGAGCATGTGATGGAACATTTGCACCTGCCAGTACAGGCCGGCAGTAACCGAATCTTAAAGGCCATGAATAGGCGCTATACGCGGGAACGCTATTTGCAGCTCGTTGAAGAGATACGTACCGCCATTCCCCATATCGCTTTAACTACCGATATAATTGTCGGCTTCCCTGGGGAAACGGAAGAAGAATACGAGGAAACCCTTAGCCTCGTAGAAGCGGTACGTTTTGATGCGGCCTTTACCTTTGCCTATTCGCCCCGGGGAGGAACGCCAGCTGCAAAGATGCGGGAACAGGTGCCGGAGGAGGTTAGCAAGGAACGGTTGTACCGGCTCATTGAGCTGCAAAACCGGATCAGTTTGGAGCGCAACCAGGAGCTAATTGGTAGTGAACAGGAGCTGCTGGTGGAAGGGCCCAGCAAGAATGACCCGGATAAACTCACCGGGCGCACCCGCGGGAACAAACTGGTTCATTTTGTAGGGCCGAAAGATCTGGCTGGTCAAATCGTGACCGTTCGCATTACTGATGCGCAAACTTGGAATCTTTTTGGCGAGCTCATCTAAAGCAGTTTGTTCAGTCGTTTCTTAGTGGGACTGGCGCAAGAGTTTTTGCGCTCAGCTCCCTTCTGTTTTTGGGACGTGGTCACACTAGAGTTTCTGTTGGAATGAGTGATGCTTTTGATCTCACTGCAAGCCCCTTTTTTGTTGAAGGCAGGATTAGGTCTGCATCACTAGAATATTGCATTAAGTGTTAGTTGGAGGCGGGGTTGCATGCAACAAGGGGTAATTTTCAATATACAGCGTTTTTCCATTCACGATGGCCCCGGTATTCGGACGACCGTTTTCCTCAAGGGTTGTCCGCTTAACTGTGCTTGGTGCCACAACCCGGAAAGCCAGTATTCTTTACCGGAGATTATGGTCCGGAGTGAGCGCTGCCGAGGTTGCGGGGCTTGCCTAGCCGCCTGTAACCAGGGTAAGGTGCTGATTAAGGAAGGTAAAAGGCAGCCCCAGCGATGTGCTGCCTGTGGTAACTGTATAGCCCTTTGTACCCAAGGGGCTTTAGAATTGGTGGGGCGCCCAGTGACCACCGAGGAAGTTATGCAGGAAATAATGAAGGACGAGCTCTTCTATGACCAATCGGGAGGAGGGGTTAGCTTTTCTGGTGGGGAACCGTTGTTACAGCCCGCCTTCTTGGAGAGCTTGTTACTGGCCAGCCGACAGCAAGGTTTGCATACGGTAGTTGACACTTGTGGTTATGCACCCTGGGAGGTATTGGCCCGGGTAGCGTCTTTAGTCGATCTATTTCTCTACGATGTCAAGTTAATAGATGCGGCCCGCCACATAGAATATACCGGTCAACCCAATCAGCTTATTCTCGAAAATCTGCAACGCCTGACGCGGATACACGGTGAGATTGAAGTGAGGGTGCCGATTATTCCTGGTGTCAACAACGATCAAGCTAGTCTAGCGAAACTGGCTGACTTCTTGCGTCCCTTACCAATCTTAGGTGTCAAGCTCTTGCCCTACCATACCTTTGGGGTTGCAAAGTATGCCCATTTAGGCCAGAGCTATCGTTTACCTGAACAATTAGATTCGGCTGCTGAAGCCGTCCAGTTTGGCGCCGACTATTTGCGGGAGGCCGGAATTGCATTACTTTAAGAGGGAAGGGGAGAGAGGGATGAATCAACGGGTGCAACGTCTGCGGGAGGAAAGTTTATCAGCAGTGCCCCACATCTCTATTGAGCGGGCCCAATTGGTGACCGAAATCTATCGGGAGCACAGCGGCAAGGTTTCGGTACCAGTATTGAGGGCACTAACCTTTGCCCACCTGATGGAGAAGAAAAGCATCCATATCGGCGAAGGGGAGCTGATAGTGGGGGAGCGGGGTGAGCGGCCTCAAGCTACACCCACCTACCCGGAGCTTTGCTGCCATAGCTTAAAGGACTTGGATCTCATTAACAGCCGGGAGAAAATCTCCTTTCAAGTGAGCGATAGGGTGCGGGAGATCCAGGCTCAAGAGATTATCCCCTATTGGCAGGGGCGATCCATGCGCGACCACATCTTTAATGAGATGAGCGAGGAATGGATAAATTGCTACGAGGCCGGTATCTTTACCGAGTTTATGGAGCAACGGGCTCCCGGCCATACGGTGGCCGATGATAAGATTTATCGTTTTGGGATGCGGGATTTCCAGACCCAGATCCGGGAGCAGATAGCTAAACTAGACTTCGCGCATGACCCGGAAGCCTACGATAAACGGGAGCAGCTGCGGGCCATGGATATGTGTGCCGAGGCGCTGATCCGTTTCGCTGAGCGACATGCGGAGAAGGCCGAACAACTGGCCACCGTTACCGAAGACGCTGAGCGTAGGCGGGAGTTACTGCAAATTGCCCAGGTTTGTCGGCACGTGCCAGCCCATGCGCCCCGCAACTTCTGGGAAGCGCTGCAGATGTATTGGTTTGTTCATCTGGGTGTGATCACCGAACTGAACACCTGGGATTCCTTTTGCCCGGGGCGGTTGGATCAACACCTGTGGCCCTTCTACCAGGCCGGGATAGCCGAGGGAACATTGACACGAGATGAGGCTAAAGAGCTCTTGCAGTGCTTCTGGATCAAATTTAATAACCAGCCGGCTCCACCTAAAGTGGGCGTTACTCTCGCCGAGAGTGGTACCTATACCGACTTTGCCAATATCAACGTGGGCGGCTTGCGCCCCGATGGCGCCGACGGCGTGAACGAAGTGAGTTTCCTGCTGCTAGAAGTGATAGATGAAATGCGCCTACTGCAGCCCAGCTCCAATATTCAGTTGAGTAAAAAGAACCCGGATCGTTTTCTGCGACGGGCCTGCGAAATAGTGCGCAAAGGCTGGGGGCAACCTTCTATTTTTAATGCGGACGCGGTAGTGCAGGAACTCTTACGTCAGGGTAAGAGCTTGGCCGATGCTCGAGCCGGTGGAACCAGTGGTTGCGTGGAAACTGGTGCTTTTGGCAAGGAGGCATATATCTTAACCGGCTATTTAAACCTGGTAAAAATCCTGGAGATTACTTTGCATAACGGTTTTGACCCACGCACGGGCAAACAGTTGGGCCCCAAAACCGGCGAGGCTGATCAATTCACCAGCTTCGAGGATTTGATAGCGGCCTACAAGCAGCAGTTAGAGCATTTCGTTGATATCAAGGTGCAAGGCAGCAACATTATCGACCGCCTTTACGCCACCCGTATGCCGGCCCCTTTCCTGTCTATCATCATCGATGACTGTATCACTAAGGGGAAGGATTACAATGCGGGAGGAGCTCGCTATAATACCAACTATATTCAAGGGGTGGGTATAGGCACCTTAACCGACTGTTTTTCTGCCATTAAGGAACATGTCTTTACTACAGGTAGGCTAACAATGGCCGAACTGATGCAAGCCCTGGCTGCCGATTTCGCTGGCTATGAGCAGGAACAACGATTACTTAGCGGGGCTACGCCCCGGTATGGTAACGATCTGGATAAGGCCGATAACATTATGCGGGAACTATTCCAGCTATTTTACACCACCGTCAATGGGCGGCCTACGGTCAAAGGCGGGGTGTATCGCATCAACATGCTACCCACAACTTGCCATGTCTACTTTGGTTCGGTTACGGGAGCCACCCCCGACGGTCGCCAAGCGGGACAGCCTTTCTCAGAAGGTATTTCTCCAGTGCAAGGCGCCGACCGCCACGGGCCCACGGCTGTAATTAAGTCGGCTTCAAAAATGGATCATCTGATGACGGGTGGCACTTTGCTTAACCTCAAATTCACACCGTCGCTGCTGGCCGATGAAGCGGGTATAAAGGGATTAATGCAATTGGTGCGTACCTATTTCCGGCTGGATGGCCATCATGTACAATTTAACGTAGTGGATGCGGCCACCTTGCGGGCTGCCCAGGAAAACCCCGAACAATACCGGGATCTCATTGTGCGAGTAGCCGGCTACAGCGACTATTTCTGCAATCTTAGCCGACCGTTGCAAGATGAGATTATCGCTCGTACCGAGCACCAGCAGTTCTACCTATGGCAGCCCCAGCGATAGTTTTAAGCTGGCCCGCCTAGGTGATAAGGTTGTGGCTTTTTTGCCACGCCATGGCTCCAAACATACGATACCGCCCCATAAGATCAACTATCGTGCCAATCTGTGGGCGATGCATAGCTTGGGTGTGCGCCATATTATCGCCCCCGGTGCGGTGGGTAGTTTGCAGGCCCATATTGCCCCCGGCGACTTCGTGATCTGTGATCAATTTGTCAACCGTACCTGGGGGAGGGCCGATACCTTCTATGAAGGCCCGGAAGTACGACATGTGAGTGCTGCCGACCCCTACTGCCCTCGCTTGCGGGCCCATATTGCTGATGTGGCAAAGGATCTGGGCATCAAAGCCCATCCTAATGGAACTATGGTGGTTATTAATGGCCCTCGTTTCTCCACCCGGGCCGAAAGCCGCGAATATAGCGCCCATGGATGGCATGTGATCGGCATGACCGGTTATCCGGAGGCCATACTGGCTCGGGAGCTGGAAATCTGCTACGCCAACATATCTCTAGTCACCGACTATGATGCGGGCTTGGAAGGGCGCTCCGATATAGAGGCGGTTACCCACCAAGCAGTGATGGAGGTTTTTGCCCAGAACGTAGACAAGGTCAAACGTCTGTTGTTCTCCGTCATTGAAAGCTTGCCTCTCGATGCGGAGCGGAACTGTGTCTGTGCTACTGCTTTAGCTGCAACGGAAGGATAGTACTAAATGTTGACAGCCCGAGTCCTTCCGCATATAATGAACAAAAGGTTTTAAGCATTGATGCGGAGGAGTAGTACCCGCTTTCGCCCCAGAGAGGGAAGGTCACCGGCTGCAAGCCTTCCCGGTTGGAATGGTACGAACGTCGCCGCGGAGCTTTGCGGTAAGCCGGAACGGTTAAGCCGCACGGGTCTGCCCGTTATAGCAAAGCGAGTGCAGGGGGTAGCCCCTGCAATAAGGTGGTACCGTGGAAGTGAGCCTTCCGCCCTTATGGGGTGGAAGGCTTTTATTTATGTGAGGGAAATGTCCTGGTTGCGAGATTAGTATGAAGGAGGTTTGTAGTTATGAGTGAAAAACAGCTGCCCACCGTTTATGATCCTCAGGCGGTGGAGGAAAAATGGTATCAATATTGGCAAGAGAAGGGCTACTTCCATGCGGAAGTGAATCCGGATAAGGAACCTTTTACTATTGTGATTCCGCCCCCCAATATCACTAGTGCGCTACACATCGGTCATGCCATGGATAATGCCCTGCAGGATATCATTATCCGCCAGAAGCGGATGCAGGGCTATGAAGCGCTATGGATGCCGGGTACCGACCATGCCAGTATCGCCACGCAGGTAAAAATTGAAGAAGCGCTGGCCGCCGAGGGGCTGACAAAGTATGATTTAGGGCGGGAAAAATTCTTGGAACGGGCTTGGGCCTGGTATGAGAAGTATGGCGGGACTATTATTAATCAGCTGAAGAAAATCGGCTGTTCCTGCGACTGGGAGCGTACCCGTTTTACAATGGACGAAGGTTGTTCCCGGGCCGTGCGCGAGGCCTTTGTTAAGCTCTTTAATGAAGGCTTGATTTACCGCGGCAGCTACATCACTAACTGGTGCCCCGGCTGTCAAACGGTTATCTCCGACGACGAGGTGGAGCACGAGGACCATGATAGTCACATCTGGCACCTGCGCTATCCGTTGGCCGATGGCGACGGCTTCATTGAAGTGGCTACAACCCGGCCGGAAACTATGCTAGGTGACACGGCTGTAGCCGTTCATCCTGAAGATGAGCGCTATCAATCGCTGCTGGGGAAGGAAGTAATTTTGCCCCTCATGGATCGTCCCATACCTATTATTGCTGATGACTACGTGGATACCGAGTTTGGCACCGGCGCGGTTAAGATAACCCCAGCCCACGACCCTAACGACTTTGCCATCGGTCTACGCCATGACTTGCCCCACGTGGTAGTCATTGGTAAGGACGGTAAGATGACCGCCGAGGCTGGCAAATATGCGGGCTTAGACCGCTATGAAGCCCGTAAAGCGGTGCTAGCCGATTTGGAAAGCGGTGGCTATCTGGTCAAAACCGAGCCTCACCAGCACGCGGTGGGTCACTGCTACCGTTGCCATAGCGTCATCGAGCCGCTAGTTACGCTGCAGTGGTTTGTCAAAATGGAACCATTGGCCAAACCGGCCATCGAGGCGGTGCGCCGGGGAGAAACGCGGTTTGTACCCGAGCGTTTTGCCCGTATCTATTATCACTGGATGGAAAATGTGCACGACTGGTGTATTTCCCGCCAATTGTGGTGGGGTCATCGCATTCCCGTTTGGTATTGTCAAGATTGTGGCGAAGTGATGGCAGCTGTAGAGGAACCCACCAGCTGCAGTAAATGTCAATCAAGTAATCTGGAGCAAGATCCGGATGTGCTGGATACCTGGTTTAGTTCGGCTCTTTGGCCCATGTCTACTTTAGGATGGCCCGATGAGACTCCCGAGCTGGACTATTTCTTCCCCACCAATGTGCTGGTTACCGGCTACGATATTATTTTCTTCTGGGTATCCAAGATGATCTTCACTTCGCTCTACTTTAAGGGACAGGTTCCATTCCAAGATGTACTGCTTCATGGTCTCATTCGCGATGCTCAAGGTCGGAAGATGTCCAAGTCATTGGGGAACGGTATCGATCCCTTGGAAGTGATCGAGCACTATGGAGCCGATACTTTGCGTTGGAGCTTGTTGAACGGTACCACCCTGGGCAACGATTCGCGCTACTATGAGGAGAAAATAGAAGCGGCCCGCAACTTTGCTAATAAGTTGTGGAACGCGGCCCGCTTTGTGCTCATGAACCTAGGTGATTTCCAAGCCGAAGAAATCGATATTGAGCACAATTTGGAGTTGGCCGATCGCTGGATATTGAGCCGGGTTAACCATGTGACTAAGGAAGTAAGCCACTTCCTGGACACCTATAATTTTGGCGAAGCTATGCGCAGCCTCTATGAGTTCATTTGGAACGAGTATTGTGACTGGTATATTGAGATCGCCAAGAGCCGCCTTTATGGCGAAGATGAAGCAGCCCAGAGAACAGCCAAATCGGTCTTGGCCTATGTGTTGGAGCAGACCCTCCGCTTGTTACATCCTTTCATGCCCTTCATTACCGAAGAAATATGGCAGCACTTGCCTCAGACCGGCGAGAGTATCATGATCGCTCCTTGGCCCATCTACAAGGAGGAGTTGGAGGATAAAGAGGCGGAGCAGGCCATGGGTATGATTATGGAGGCCATTAAGGCGGTGCGCAACATCCGCGCCGAGTTGGGGGTAGCCCCTAGCCGCCGGGTCGAATGCCATATTCACGCCGCCGGTGAAAAGGAACAGGACTTGCTGCAGCAGGTGGTGCCCTACTTCAATAAGTTGGCCGGTATTTCCCAATTGACTATCGGACGCTTTGGCGATGCCAAGCCGCCGAAGGCCATGTCGGCGGTAGTAACGGGGGCCGAACTCTATCTGCCACTGAGCGGATTAATCGATATCAATCAGGAGATTAAACGCTTACAGGCTGAACTGGAAACTCTTAATAAAGAGGTGTTGCGCTGCGAGAAGAAGCTGGCTAATCCCGGCTTCGTCAATAAGGCGCCGGCTGAGATTGTAGAAAAGGAACGACAAAAGCTGGCCGATTGGCAGCAAAAGCGCCAGCGGGTTGAAGCCCGTCTACAGGAGCTACAGAGCTAATTAAGAAACAAGAGGGCAGTAACATACTTAGTAGGACCTCCTAGTCCCAGCAGTATGCTACTGCCCTGTATTCATATGACCGTTTAGTCCCCCTGTAGAGGGCGAAAGTGGGCAATGGTGGTGCCGTCCCGTAATACGGCGATAGCTATTATCCTCTCCTCTCCGGGAGGACGATAATAACAAACTCGGGCCCGTGCCGGGTGTTTGCCAGTAAAGTCGGAAAGGATCATTTGGTCCTTCCAATGACAGGTGATCCCGTCTTCGGCCAGTTCTTCTTCTATCTTTTCACAGGTGGCCATAGCGTCAGGATAATAGAAGGCTTCTGCTGGCAAGTCACTTTGATTGACCAGTATGTTAGCCAACTCGTTCAAGTCCTGAAAAGGAATAGGTTGTCTTTTTCCTTTGAAGTATCCACTCCCCCCCTTGCCGGGCTCATAGGTTTCGATATGAAACCCAAATTCCTCTAAATTACAATTCTCCAACCTTTGGCCTTCCCGAGCCTTGAGAGCCTCCAACGAAAGATTGATTGCCGGGTATTCCAACAGTGTGCACCTCCTTTTCCTCCTATCTTTCCCCAAAGGGCCAATACTTAGGATTTTTTGGTGTTTCCCAGGACAAAATATGTCAGGAACTAACTATGGGGGGAATGGAAATTGGTCAGAGATTACGTTAGCCTTGTTCGCCATCCCGATAATGCTGCCCTGTTTCAGGCGGTGGAGATGTCGATTCTGGCTGCCCAAAGCAATATGCCGCTTCATATTCATGCGGAAGGGTTGCGTGGCACCGGCAAAACCAGCATCCTAAGGGCAGCTAAAAGTATTGTACCCCGAATAGAACGGGTGAAAGGATGTTTATACAATTGTGATCCTAAGGCACCCCATTGCCCGCAACATGCCGGACTAAAGCCCGCCGAAATAGCCGAACTGGGCAGTGAATGGATACCGATGCCCTTCCTGGAGATTTCTCATTCTGCCAAGGTAGCTACCGTTGTTGGTAGCATCGATTTAGAGAGACTGGTGAACCGCTCCCACCCCGAAGCGGCTCTGCTACCCGGAACTCTAGCCCAAGCCCATCGTGGTATCGTTTTTGTCGACGAAATTAACCGCCTAGCCGACACATCTCCCGAATTGGCCGATGTCCTATTAGATGTAATGGGTACTAAGCCGGGACGGCTGCAAATCGAAGATGCGGGGTTACCCAAAGTTGAGATTACTAGTCTGGTAACCGTGTGGGCTGCATCTAACCCCGATGAAGACCCGGGTCCCTTGGAAGGCATTAGGCGTCAGTTGGCGGACCGTTTTGATTTGTGCATCGGAGTGAAACGCCCCACCAGCCATGCCACTCTTATGGCTATCCTGCAGCCCGAACGGGCGGACAGCAAGCAAAGGGAAGCGGGGCGACGAGCTATAGCAGCTCGCCTTGCCAACGGGTATGAACGTCTATCCCGACTTGAGATCGATAGGGAGATTCTTTCCCTTTTAGCCCATGTATATATTGACCAGGGACTGGAAAGCTTGCGCGCCCTGGAGGCCATCACTTTGGCAGCCAAGGTACATGCGGCCCTGGTAGGCAAAGAGCAAGTAGATAAGAAGGACCTGCAGGTAGTCATTCCCATGGCCCTTAAGCATCGCGCCGCTCCTCACGTTATTGCCGATATTATGGAGGGGCTGAGCGATCAGCGGCAAGAACCGGTGGCGGAAGTGGAAGCAGCCGAGCCGGCGATGGTGGATACCAGTGGGGCAAATCGGGGCTTTCTAAGCCGCCTTTTTAGTTCTCTGCGAGAACAGGATTCGGAGGAAAAGGGACCTCTGCCCGTTTCTACCCCCTTGGCTATGCCCCCCAGCCAGGGGGAAAACCGGCGGGCGGTTATAGAAGCCAGCCTAATTGATCCAGAGCTGATAACCGTTGTTGCCCCACCCAATGTGGCCCAGCCGCTGGATAAGGTGGCGGAACGGGACCTGGTGATGGGGGAGATGGAGTTGAGGCGTGATAAGTAGTGTTTATTTCAGCAAACAACGAGAATTATTGCGTTATCTCAAGGCCGGCGATGGTTGCCGTGTAGGCGAGGCAGCCGTTTGTAGCCGTAAGGTGCACCTGGTTGACCCCTATCGGCCCGAATTTGTGACTGTGGTGAAGAATGCCGATGCGGGGCAAGTTTTTTATAAGCGCCAAAAAACCGGTGAGATAATTCACGTGGATATTTTTCATGCCGTTGGTCGTTTGCGTCCGCAACCGATTGCAGAAGCGGTAAAGCGCGGTTTGGAACGTTACGCTCAACATGTCAGTGTGGAACGGGGCTATGAACAAGCTAAGGAACTGCACCAGTTGGCCCATTTCTTCGATGTGCAGACCGGCCTAGGCGGGGGGCGGGTAACCGGCTCCCAGTTATTTGGCCAGAAGGAATCGGTTAAAAAGGCCCACCTGAATCATGTGCATCTGAGTGGTAAATTGGCCAATGGTGATCTGGCGGCAGTTTTCTTTATTGTTGCGGCCGTGGAACGGGCCATCATAGAGCAAGGTCTAGAGCTACGCCGCATCGAGTTTCTGCAACACGAAGAGAATCAATTTAGGAGTCAATATGAAGATCTGTCTCCCTACACCGCTTTTACTGATACATTCTTGCGCGAATCCCCTGTGGTAGGTGAAGACCAAGCTTACGGTTACGAGCTGGCCATGATTGCCGACCTTATGGAAAATTTGAACGACCTGCAAGAACTGGGCCAAATTCTAAAAGAAGTCCAGCGCGCCGGGCGAATGCCCAACTTTGGTTTCCGCGAACACCGCTTCCAGGATACTTGGATTAAAGTCGAAGGCTATGGCCTGGTTACCCGGCAAGGTTATCGCTATCGCTTAACGGAAGCGGGAATGGAATTGAGTCGCCGACTATTGGTAAATGCGAGGGAGATAGAAGCGGGCCTTCGCCAACAGAGTATTCTCTGGGCCCGCCAAGCGGGGGATAGCTCCGGTAGTTTCGGAACCACCTACAAAGACAGCACCGTTCGTCGTGGACTGGCTCGGCCCAAAGTGGTAGAGCTCAGTGGCGACTTCTTGGCAGTTAGCGCCACAGTTACCAATGCCCTCACCAGGCGAGTGATACAAAACACCAGTGATTGGGCTATAAAACCTCAGGATCTACGTTTCGAACAGCGGCAAGCTCGCAGAGGCATTGATATTTGCCTATTGCTGGACGCCTCGGCCAGTATGCTAGGGAAACGCATGACGGCGGCCAAGAATTTGGCCGAGCATTTAGTGCAGAACAGTCGGGACCGTATTTCCGTGATTACCTTTCAAGAACAGGCTGTAAATGTGGTGGTTCCCTTCACTCGCAATCGGCTGCTTATCAAACAGAGTTTAGCCACTATTAAGCCGGGGGGGCTAACTCCTTTAGCAGCCGGTTTGCGCAAAGCTACCGATCACGTGCGATCCCAATGCCGTCGCCCCGGTTTACTAATATTAGTTACCGATGGCATCCCAACGTTGGGCGAAAAAGCGGTTGATCCTTTGCAGGATGCCTTAATTGCAGCAAGGGATTTTCGAAATCAGACCAGTTTCCATCTCTGCTGTATCGGTTTACAACCGAATCACAGTATCCTACGGAAAGTTGCCAAGGAGGCGGCCGGCAGTCTGTACATCATTGACGAGTTAAATACGGCTAGCCTGGTGCAGATTGCCTCCAGTGAGCGTAGCAGATCGGGGTAATGAGAGAGGTCTGTCGAAGCATCCTAGGCCCTAGCTACTGGGCCGTTGATCATACGCGCCGAGTGTTGGGTACAGGCGCTCCAGCACGACCGCTTAATACAACGGGGCTATCGCAAAACCACTGTTGCGATAGCCCCTTCTTACATACCTAACTAGTTCAAACGGAAAGCGTCGATAGCCGCTTGCAGTTTATTAGCCAACTGGCTGAGGTCGTTAGCAGCCTTACTGATCTGCAGTATCTGGGAGGTCTGTTCTTGAGAAGCGGCCGTAACCTCTTCCGCTGAGGCCGCACTTTGGGTGGAAACGGCACTCACATTGTGAATTACTTGCACCACCGACTGGGCGTGTTGCTGTAAAGCTTGTAGCCCGGCGGTAATACCCGCCACCTCGTTATCAGTCTGCTCGATAGCAGTGGTGATGTTATTGAAGGAGTCGGCCGTCTGCTGTACTGCCGATTGGGCATTGGCAGCCGCTTGGCGGCTGGCGTTCATTTCCTGCACAGCCTTCTCCGTACCTTGCTTAACTCGCTTGATTAGATCGGCAATTTCCTTAGTAGAGTTTTCCGTCTGTTCCGCTAGGACCCGGACCTGTTCAGCAACCACAGCAAACCCGACACCGTGTTCCCCGGCGCGGGCCGCCTCTACGGCCGCGTTTAGTGCCAAGAGGTCGGTTTGTCCAGAAATACCACCGATAATTTCTACGATGCGGCCAATTTCCTCCGAATAGGCATTTAGCTGGCGGATAGTTGTTTCCGCACTGTCCACAGCCTGCACCGTTTGCTCCACGGCCCGGTTTTGTTCATCTACCACTAGCAGAGCGGCTCGAGCCATTGCTTTGACTTGCCCACTATGCTCCCCGGCCTTCATCGCCTGTGCCAACATGCGTTCCGCCGAGGCGGCCATTTCTTCTACCAGGTGACTTCCTTCTCCCGCTTCCTCTGCCAGGCGTGCAGCCCCCGCCGCTACCTCCTGAATCGTCGCACTGACCTGCTCGGTAACAAAGCCCGCTTCGTGGGCATTGAAGGCCAGAGTTTCCGAGGCTGCCAGCAGCTCGCGGGCCGCTTCATCCATACCGCCTACCAGGCGGCGCAGGTTCTGGACCATGGCATTAAAGTTGGCGGCGAGAACTCCAATTTCATCTTTAGTAGCCACCTCCACCTGTTGATCCAGCTGGCCACTAGCTAAGACTGATGTGGCTTCCGAAAGGCGAGTAATCGGGTTTACCAGCGTACCCGAATAGAAGTAAACCGCAGCGCCCGCCACCAGCAAGCAGCCCAGACCCACCAAAATTAAGTTGCTCCTACCGGTGGTTTGGGCATAGGTGGCATCCTGGGTCCGAATCAGATGGGTCAAGCCCCAGTCGGTACCGGTAACCGGTGCATATGAAATCAGATGGTCAGTTCCGTCCAAGGGAAAGGCAGTAATGCCTGTATTACCTAGAAGAGCTTCTCGGATAGCAGTCCCAATCGCCCCATGTCTAACCCCCCGCCGGGTATCTCCTTGCATGATTTTGCTCAAGTCGGAACTAAGTACTGCTTCACCGGTTTGATTGAGCACCGTAACTTGTCCACCGGTTTCTGCCAACCATTCACTTAGTGGTTGCAGGTTCACCAGATAGCCAAATACACCGGTCAGTTCACCCTGGTCATCTTCGATAGTTGACCAGAGGGGAAGTTGCCAATTACCGTCGGAGCCTTGCAGCGGATTGGCTATTCCGGCCTTCAGATCGCTTAAGGGTAGGGTGGTCAGGTCCTCCCAGCTAGCTCCCGCCGCTACGGTCTGCTCCCCTAGTCGTAAGTAGACACCGGTTAACTCGGGATTTGCCGCCAGTATACATTCCAGATCCTCCTCTGTCAGGTCCGCCGGTGAGTTAATGGTCAGGGTGTGACGCAGCTGCTTTTGGTAAGAGGCAAGCTGCTGGCCCAGCCGGTCGGCCAGGTTGCTGGTATTAGCCAGTGCTTCCTGGCGGACAATGGAGGATAACGTGTTAGTGAGTGTTTTACTGAGGGAAACTGCCACCGCGACTATGGCGATAGAAATTAGAACAATGACAGTTAGAGTCATGCGGTTACGCAAACTGCCCGTGTTGATGCTTTTGCCCATGTCAGTGAACCTCCTTGGCCAGATACGTGGAAAACAATACTATACTCTTACTTGGACGTATTTTTGCTTTTTCCTGCCCCTCCCTTGAAGATTAATCCCTTAACCGATAGTTAGAGCGCGGGCAGGAATTTAAGAGCGGGAAGGGGAATCTTGTTAAGCGGAGGAAGGTGAGATGTTTGCTGAAAGAAAACGCAGCAGTTTGGGAGATTAGAGAGAGAGAAAGAGAATTAGCCCGCCGCCTGGCACCCGAACTGGGTCTGCATCCGGTGGCAGTAGAAATCATGTTGCAGCGGGGCATCAGAGACGAAGCAGCAATGCACCGCTTCCTCTATCCCGATTTAAGCCATCTCCATGACCCTTGGTTGCTGCCCGACATGGGGCGGGCAGTGGAGCGTATCCGCGAGGCTATTGAATTGGAGCATCCAATTGCCATTTACGGCGATTACGATGCCGACGGCCTAACGGGTACCGCCCTTCTGGTTAGCTACTTCAGGGAGTTGGGTCTAAACGTCACCTATTATATTCCCAAGAGGTTGGACGAAGGTTATGGCTTACATAAAGAAGCTATTCACGAGTTGGCCCAGCGCGGTGCTAAATTGTTAATCACCGTAGATTGTGGCATTAACGCGCAAGAGGAAGTATCCTTTGCTCAGGACCTGGGGTTGGACGTGATTATCACCGACCACCATACGCCCGAAATTGCCCGCTTACCCAAGGCGGTGGCCACGCTCAACCCTAAATTGGCGGGCGATTATCCCTTTGCCGATTTGGCCGGAGTAGGGGTGGCTCTCAAACTGGTCCAAGCCCTAGGGGGGGTGGCAACCGCCGCTAGATATTTGGATCTGGCTGCTTTAGGCACTATTGCCGATGTGGTCCCATTGCGGGATGAAAATCGGGTTATCGTTAGCTTTGGATTGGAGGCTATGCGAGCCGGCGAACGACCGGGCATTAAAGCTTTATTAGAAGTTGCTGGCATAGAACCGCTCAAGCTGAGTTCGGGGCAAGTGGCGTTTAACATCGCTCCCCGCCTAAATGCGGCCGGCAGGCTCAATGAGGCGGAAGTGGCTTTACAATTGCTTTTGACTGTCGATTATCACTTGGCCCTATCCTTAGCCGAGAAATTGGGCGTATTTAATGCCCAGCGACAGGAAATAGAACAGCAGATTTATGCAGAAGCCGACGCCATGATCGCTCAGTTGCCATCGGAAGAACGTTGGTGTTTTGTTTTGGCTAAAGCCGACTGGCATCCGGGGGTTATTGGTATTGTGGCTTCTCGGCTAGCTGAACGCTATTACCGGCCGGTTATTCTGTTGACTATTGAAGGCGATGAAGCACGCGGATCGGGACGCAGCATTCCCGGGTATAATTTGGTGGCTAGTTTAGCTGAGCACGGGGATTTGTTACTAACCTATGGTGGACACCGGGCGGCCGCGGGCCTCAGCTTGTCCACCGCTCACATTCCGGCCCTGCGAGCCGCTCTCAATGCCCACGTGCAAGCCAACTTTACTGCCGACCAGTTGCGACCCCATATATATCTGGATGGAGAGCTGGATCCATCAGAAATTACCCTTGATTTAGTCCATTCCTTAGAAAAACTGGGTCCCTACGGCGCGGGTAACCCGGAGCCGGTTTTTTGCAGCAAACGCTGGCATGTGGAAAAGGTTTGTCCGCTGGGCAAGGAGGGTATACATTTAAAGCTGGAACTTAATGGCGGTGGCTTACCTTGGGAAGTGCTGGCTTGGCGTCGCGGTCAAGAGGTGGCCGAGATTAATCAGACCCAATGGCTAGACGTGGCCTACGCGCCGCGGGCAGATTTTTGGAATGGACACGAACGGCTGGTACTGCACCTGAAGGGCTGGCGCCCGCCGGCTGCCGACGAAACAATACCCGTCTATGATGCTCGCTTTCTGCCCCAGCGGCAGGTCTATTTACAAGGGTTGTGGGAGCAGGAACAGACGGTATTGGTCTTGTTTTGGCCTGCTTTTAGTTTGCCGCTTTGGCCTAAGCTGCAGGCCCATGTGCAAGACATCCCCCTATGGCGGGCGCAGCCCTTATATTTAAGAAAAATGGAGGGGCGCTGGCAACCGGTGGCTCCTGCATCATTACCCCCCGGGTGTGATTTGGTGTGGCTCGATGTTCCCCATGGTTTACCGAGCTTGATGCGCTTGGTAGCCGATTTTAAGGAGAGCCTCTACCACCATAGAATTCATTTATTGTATAATGTGAATGACGTTGACCGCATTCATAATTTTTTGGTGAAGAATGGGCCCAATCGCTCCGCCCTGGCCACCCTCTATCGGGGGCTGCGGAGGCTGGAAGGGTGCGAGTGGCGCTGGCAAGAAATTGGTCGCGTGATGCAAGCCGGCGGATTTCTAGGCTTACCTGATCAGATCAATTTTCATCTGCAGGTACTGAATGAACTCATGCTGGCTGAGTACGCCTGCACTAGTGAGGGGGTGAGAGTAAGCTTGTTGCCTGAGCCTTCGGAAAGGCAACAACTTACCAATTCACAAACCTTTGTGCAGGCTCAGGTCCAACTGGCAGCTTTTGCCGAGGCAAAGGACTGGCTGCGGGGGCCCGATGCAGGCAGCATAATTGCCCGTAGCCTACGTAGCTTGATTTCTAGCCCCGCTTAAGGATAAACTTTTTTGTCCAGCTAGAAGCTGGAGAAGGAGGCCGTCAAATGAACTTGTATGATAAGATCCGTGACATTCCCGATTTTCCGCATGAAGGCATTATTTTCCGTGACATAACTCCCCTCTTGCAAGACGCGGCCGCCTTTAGGCAGGCGGTAGATGACCTAATAGAAAAGCTGAAACCCTATGAATTTGATGCGATCGTGGCTCCAGAGGCCCGCGGCTTTATTTTGGGAGCGCCTCTAGCTTATCGTCTGGGTAAGGGTTTTGTGCCGGCCCGCAAACCAGGAAAACTGCCGGGTGAAACCCGTCGCATTACCTACGAGTTGGAATACGGTACCGATGCATTAGAAATGCATGCCGATGCCATCCTTCCCGGTCAGAAGGTCTTGGTGCTGGACGATTTGCTGGCTACCGGCGGCACGATTCTTTCTACTATTAAGTTGGTAGAAGAGCAAGGTGGAGAAGTTGTAGCTACTGCTTTCTTGATTGAACTGCTGGATTTAAATGGGCGCCAGCTTTTGGATAAGTATCCGGTGATCTCTCTACTGCAGTATTAAGGAGGATCGCGCGGACAACAAGAGGATGAGATTATGTTTCCACCAGAGTTACTTCCATTGTTAGAAAAAGTGCAAAGCTATAATAAGCATGCTGACTTCTTAGGAATCGAGCAGGCCTATCTTTATGCTGCCCGCGCCCATGCCGGGCAGCTGCGCGCATCTGGGGAAGATTACATTGTCCATCCCCTGGGTGTGGCTCAAATTTTGGCGGAGATCGAATTAGATACGGATTCAATTATCGCTGCTTTGCTGCATGATGTGGTTGAAGACACGGACGTGACTTTGGAGGAAATAGAAGAAAAGTTCGGCACGACTGTGGCCAAGCTGGTCGATGGGGTGACTAAACTCAGCCGCCTAGAAGATTTAAATAAGCAAGAACGGCAAGCCGAGAATCTGCGCAAAATGTTCCTAGCCATGGCTGAGGACTTGCGTGTGATTTTAATTAAGTTGGCCGATAGGCTGCATAATATGCGCACCTTAAACTATCTGCCACCGAACAAACAAAGGGAAACCTCTCTTGAGACGAGGGATATTTTTGCACCTCTGGCGGGCCGTTTAGGAATAAGCCGCATCCAATGGGAATTGGAAGATGCCGCTTTCCGCTATCTAGAACCGGAAAAGTATCGCGAGATTGCGGAATTGGTCGCTAGGAAGCGGGAAGAGCGGGAGGAAGTCATTAATCATGCCATTATAGATTTGCGAGAACGCCTGCAAGAGGTTGGCATCGAGGCCGACATCTCCGGTCGGCCAAAACATTTTTATAGCATTTACCGCAAGATGCAGGCTGGGCGCACCTTTGAAGAAATCTATGATCTGACGGCTATCCGAGTGATCGTTAATTCTATAAAAGAATGCTACGAGGTTCTGGGGCTTATTCACAGCTTTTGGCGCCCCATACCAGGCCGCTTTAAAGACTATATTGCCGTTCCCAAACCTAACATGTACCAGTCATTACACACCACGGTAATTAGCGACCGGGGGGAGCGCCTAGAAATACAGATCCGTACTTGGGAGATGCACCGGGTGGCGGAGACAGGTATTGCGGCCCATTGGCAGTATAAGGAAGGCGGTAGGGTAGACCAAAAGCTGGCCGAACGTTTTACCTGGCTGCGTAGCATTTTAGAGTGGCAGCAAGAACTGCGGGATGCCCAGGAATTCGTCGACGGAGTCAAGATCGAGCTGTATCCTGACGAAGTCTTTGTTTTTACGCCCAAGGGCGATGTTATTAACTTGCCAGCCGGCTCTATTCCTATTGATTTCGCCTATCGCATTCATACCAATGTGGGACATCGTTGCGTCGGGGCCAAGGTTAATGGGCGAATAGTACCTCTCAATTATCAATTGCAAAATGGCGATATTGTAGAGATTCTTACATCCAATAAGATTAAAGGCCCCAGCAAAGATTGGCTGAAGATGGTGCGTACCTCGGGTGCCAAGAGCAAAATTCGTTCCTGGTTTAAGAAGGAGCAGCGGGAACAGAATATTAGCAAGGGGAAGGAGATGCTGGAAAAAGAGGCCATTCGTCTGGGCATCGAACCCCATGTTTTGCTTAGTGAAGAACGGTTGCTGCGGATGGTACGCAAGCAAAATTTCCAGGAGATAGATGACCTTTACGCCTCCCTTGGTTATGGAGGTACTTCGCTGCTACCTCTAATGCAGAAACTGTTAGCCGATTACCGGGAGGAACAAGGAGAAACAGAGCCCATCGATATTGCCGCTGTAGAGCCGGAACCGAAGGGCCATAGCGACAGCGGAGTAAGGGTAAGGGGAGTGTCCGATGCGCTTATTCGCTTTTCCCGTTGTTGCAATCCGGTCCCGGGGGATAAGATTATCGGCTATATTACCCGGGGACGAGGGGTTTCGATCCATACTGCCAGCTGTCCTAATGCAAAAGCATTACAGAGGGAGCCGGAGCGCCTGATTGAAGTCTATTGGGACGAACAGGATAAATCTACTTACCCAGTTCGCATTGAGCTGACGGCCCTGGATAGGGCCGATCTGTTGCGGGATGTGGTACAAGTATTATCTGATGCTAATATTCCTATTAGCGCTTTGCAGGCCCGGGTGGAAAAGAACGGCACCGCTATATTAACTTTTACTATCGTGGTAAGGGATCGACAACATCTACATGCCATGCAAGAGCGCCTGGGACGTATCCGGGATGTGTTTACTGTACAAAGGGTAGCTGCTCCGGGAGTGCAGTAGCCCTCAGTGGTGGAGAGGAGGACCTATGCGAGCCGTAGTACAACGCGTAACTTATGGGAGTGTAAATATAGATGGAGAAACGGTAGCCCGCATTGGACCGGGTGTAGTTGTTTTGCTGGGAGTAGGAAAGGACGATACCCCAGAAGATGCTAAATATATTGCCCAGAAGATTGTGGGCTTGCGAATTTTTGACGATGAAGAAGGTAAGATGAATCTGGATATTAAGCAGATGGGAGGCTCTGTTTTAGCAGTCTCCCAATTCACCTTGCATGGTGATGCCCGGAGGGGCCGGCGGCCTAGTTACAGCCAGGCTGCTCCCCACCAGTTGGCAGAAGAGTTATATGAAGCCTGCGTGGAGGAGATGCGGCAATTGGGAGTGCCGGTGGCCACCGGGGTCTTTCAAGCCATGATGCAAGTGGAGATACATAATGATGGTCCGGTAACAATTTTGTTGGACAGCAAGCGGGTATTTTAGGAGGGTAGACAATGCAGATCAAGAAACAGCGTATGGGGCCATTAGGAACCAATTGTTATTTAGTTTGGGAGGAAGATAGCCAAGAGGCTATGCTGATAGATCCGGCGGGGCGCCCGGAGCGTATCGCCGAGATTTTGGAGGGCTTTGAGGGGCAAGTCAAGTATATCGTGCTTACCCACGGCCATCCGGACCATGTGAGTGGAGTCAAGGCGGCGAAGGAATTAACTAAGGCGCCGACCCTCATTCATCGCTTAGATGCCCCCATGTTGGCGGACCATGACAACATGATCAGCCGCTATGTGGGCATCACCGAACCGTTACCCGAGCCGGATCAGCTGCTGGACGGGGGCGAAAAACTTCAGTTGGGCAAATTAGTCTTTGAAGTAATTCATACCCCGGGGCATACGGAAGGTGGTATCGTCATTTTTGGCGAAGGAGTGTTATTCTCCGGCGACACCCTTTTTGCTGGTTCCATCGGCCGTTATGATCTACCCGGTGGTAATTGGGATGTACTGAAGGATTCTTTACGGCACTTGATGACTCTACCCGGCGATACGGTTGTTTATCCCGGGCATGGGGAGGCAACAACCATCGCTGAAGAGGTGGCAAATAATCGTTATTTACCCGAACTTTAGGTGTTAGAGTGGAGGAGAATTGTTTTGAGTAAAGGATTTGCTTGGCAACGCACCCACTACTGCGGCGAGTTAAGGTTAGCCCACATGGGCGAGGAGGTCGTTTTGCTGGGTTGGGTGCAAAAGAGGCGTGATTTAGGCGGACTAATTTTTATTGATCTGAGGGATAGAAGCGGAATTGTACAATTGACCCTGGATCCGCAGCAGGCGCCGACAGCTTTTGCTGCTGCTGAAGAAGTGCGGGGAGAGTATGTGTTGGCCTGTCGGGGGAAGGTTGCCCCTCGTCCCGAGGCCAATCCTACCCTGCCTACGGGCGAGGTGGAGGTTAATGTCAGTGATTTGGAAGTATTAAATCCCGCTAAGACCCCACCTTTTTATATTCTGCCGGACCTGGACGCGGATGAAACTTTGCGCCTTAAGTATCGCTATCTCGACTTACGACGGCCCGATATTCAGCAGGCTTTAATAACGCGGCATAAAATTGCGGCGGCGGTACGTAGTTACTTAAATGCTAATGGCTTTTTAGAGATAGAGACACCCATCCTCACTAAGAGCACCCCCGAGGGAGCTCGAGATTACTTGGTTCCTTCCCGGGTTAATCCGGGCAGTTTTTATGCCCTGCCCCAGTCGCCCCAATTGTTTAAACAGCTACTTATGGTCAGCGGCTTTGATCGGTACTATCAACTAGCCCGTTGTTTCCGGGATGAGGATCTGCGGGCCGATCGCCAGCCCGAGTTCACGCAGATAGACGTGGAAATGTCCTTTGTAGATGAGGCCGATGTACAACAGATGGCTGAGGGCATGGTACGCCACGTTTGCAGCCAGGTATTAGGCCTGGATGCAGACAGCATTCACTTCCCTCGTCTGTCCTATGACGAGGCTATGGCCCGCTATGGTACCGATAAACCGGATATTCGTTTTGGCCTGGAACTGGTGGATGTAACAGCGGTAGCCAAAGAAAGTGACTTTAAGGTTTTCCAGTCGGCCGCCTGTGTGAAAGCTATCAATGCCAAGGGAGCGGCCCCACGCTTTTCCCGCAAGGACATTGACAAACTCACCGAATATGTTAAGCGTTACGGAGCAAAGGGCTTAGCCTGGATTGCCGTTGAGGCCGACGGCGTGCGTTCGCCCATAAGCAAGTTCTTTGCTGAAGAAACACTGGCTAAGCTTAAAGATCAGTTGGCCGCTGAGCCGGAAGACCTGCTGCTTTTTGTGGCGGACGAGCCGGCGGTGGCTGCCGCTTCTTTAGGAGCCCTGCGCTTGCATTTAGGTGAGTTACTAGATCTAATTCCGGCTAATACCTACAGCTTCCTCTGGGTCACCGACTTTCCGCTGCTGGAGTGGGACGAGGAAGAGGGACGCTTTGTAGCCCGACACCATCCTTTCACCGCGCCACAAGATGCGGACTTGCCATTGCTCAGCAGCCAGCCGGAACGTGTACGAGCTAAAGCCTATGACCTGGTGCTCAATGGAGTCGAGCTGGGGGGCGGTAGCATTCGCATTCACCGTCGGGAATTGCAAGAGCAGATGCTGCAGGTCATCGGTTTAGGTAGGGAGGAGGCAAAACGGCAGTTTGGCTTCCTACTGGAAGCCTTTGAATACGGCACGCCACCCCATGGTGGCATCGCCCTCGGTTTGGACCGATTCGCTATGCTGTTAGCCGGCCGCTCCAGCATTCGCGATGTGATCGCCTTCCCCAAGACCACCAGTGCTGCTGACCTGATGACCCAGGCTCCCGGACCGGTGTCCTCGCAACAATTGGCCGAGTTAGGCATCAGCGTTCTGGACAACCACTAGAAAAAAATGTGAAATCGCGGCTTGCAATTGGAGCTTTCGTGTGTTAAGATTTTGTTGGAAAGTTAGAGATGAGCCGAGCGTATTGGTAAGTACTACTTATTGTCTACAATGAACATCGGTGCTACAATAGGCTCAAGCGAAATGCTAATACTATTTCTGCTGTGTGCGTGGGTTCGATTCGTTTTGAACCAACACATTTACATGAGGGCGCCGGATCTGTCGTGGCGTACACGCCTGCCTTGACGGGACGTATTAAGCGGCGTATGGTGCCCACCCTGCGAGAGCGGGTTTCAAAAACGGAAAGAACTCACGGCATGGTGGATAATTTTCCGGCGAGGTTGCTACCTCGCCTTTTTGCTGTTCGCAGCAGGAGAAGCTAAAATAGTAGAGAACACACAGAGGAGAATGAAAGGCGGGAGACCGGTGCAACAGCAGCAAAGTGGTATAGTTTTAACTTGTGACTCCCAGGTGGCGCAGGTGCGTATTGTGCAACACTCGGCTTGTGCCAATTGTGGAAAATGTAGTATGGCCCATGAGCAACGTACACGCATAGTAACGGCCGAGAATTTAGTGGCAGCTCAACCCGGTGATCGAGTCCTCTTATCCATGTCACAACGAGCCGTATTGCAAGCTGGTCTGCTGGCCTATACTATTCCCCTTTTATGCATGTTTTTGGGCGCTTTTCTAGGTCAGTATTCCGCTGGACAAATCGGTTCATTAATCGGTGGTTTTGGAGCACTAGCAGTCAGTTATTTGGTGTTACATCGATTCTTAGAACCGCGCCTACGAAAGGATGCCCAGTTTAACATCAAAATCACCCACATTATCGATGACGAGGAGGCCAATGGTTGTGTCACAGATCATGACAGTCACCACTAGTACTTTTGAAACTGATGTTCTAAAAGCTACCCGCCCCATCTTGGTAGATTTTTGGGCAACTTGGTGTGGGCCTTGCCGGATGGTCAGTCCTATTTTAGAGGAATTGGCCCAAGAATGGGCCGATAAATTGACTATTGCCAAGCTGGACGTGGACGCTGAGCCGGCAATTGCGGCCAAATATCAAATTATGAGTATTCCTACTATGATTTTATTTAAAGATGGTCAAGAGGTTACGCGCCTAATGGGGGCTATGCCTAAAGCGGCCATTAAGCAACGCATCGAACCCCATTTGTAGAGAAAATGAAGGAGGAAGATAGATGCGTTATATAGATCTGCGCAGCGATACGGTCACCGTACCTAGCGAAGAGATGCGCAAGGCCATGTATAGGGCTGAGGTGGGCGACGATGTTTATGGGGAAGACCCATCGGTGCGACGTTTAGAAGAATTAATGGTCGAACTTAGCGGTAAGGAAGCGGCTCTCTTTGTTACTAGTGGCACGCAAGGCAACCTGGTAGCCTTGTTAACCCATTGTGAGCGAGGAGAAGAAGTAATTTTAGAAGCGGAAGCCCATATTTACTATTATGAGGTTGGAGGTATGTCTGCTTTAGGCGGCTTGATACCGGTGCGAGTGCCGGGCGAACGAGGTGTCCTGCGTCCGGAGGCGGTGCGGGCTGCCGTGCGCGGTGCTAATATCCATTTCCCTAAAACCGGACTTATATGTTTAGAAAATACCCATAACCGGGCGGGCGGTACCGTAACTAGCATTGAAGAGATGTGGGCGGTGCGCAAAGTGGCCGATGAATTTGGACTCCCGGTGCACATGGATGGGGCTAGGCTCTTTAATGCGGCGACTGCTTTAGGTGAGCCTTTGGCGGCGGTGGCCGCCCCCGTGGATACGGTGAGCATCTGTCTCTCCAAAGGCTTAGGTGCCCCGGTAGGATCAGTGCTTTGTGGCAGCCGTGCCTTCATAGAAGAGGCCCGTAGATATCGCAAAATGTTGGGCGGCGGCTTGCGGCAGGCTGGTGTTCTAGCTGCTGCCGGCATCTATGCCCTCCAAAATAATGTGGAGCGTTTGGCGGAGGATCATGTTAATGCGCGGTTGTTAGCTGAGGGGTTGCAGAATATTCCAGGCATAGAAGTGGACATGGCTGCGGTGCAAACAAATATCGTCATTCTTAACGTGGCGGGTACTGGCTATAGCGCCCCCCAGTTGGCCGCGCGCTTCTTAGAGCAGGGATTGAAGGCTAACGCTACAGGAGAACATACCATTCGTTTTGTAACCCATCTCAACGTCACCAAAGAGGATTGTCTAGAGGCCCTAGAGCGGGTTAGATTAGCTTTAGCTAGGTGATTAGAGTGGATCTATTTGCGCACCATCGTCAACAAATTTTAAAAAAGCAGGCCCCTTTATCAGAACGCATGCGTCCCCGTAGTTTAGATGAGGTAGTGGGCCAGGAGCATATAATTGGCGAAGGACGCTTGTTACGCCGGGCGATTTTAGCTGATCGTCTTTTCTCACTGATTTTCTATGGCCCCCCGGGCACAGGGAAAACCACCCTGGCCCGGGTTATTGCTAATACTACCCAGAAGGCTTTTGAACAACTGAGCGCGGTAACGGCCGGTGTAGCCGACATTAGGCGGGTGGTGGCTGCAGCTGAAGAACGCTTAGGGATGACAGGACAGGCTACCGTTCTATTTATTGATGAAATCCATCGCTTTAATAAATCTCAGCAGGATGCCCTTTTACCCCATGTGGAAGCCGGTACCATTGTGCTCATCGGTGCCACCACGGAGAATCCCTATTTTGAAGTAAATGCCCCCCTATTATCCCGTTCTCGGATTTTTCGTTTGCAGCCCCTGACGGAAGAACATCTGCGTCAGATCTTGCTGCGGGCGCTTCAGGATAAGGAACGGGGGCTGGGGCATTTCCGTGTAAACTTGGAGGAAGCGGCTTTAGAGCATTTGCTGCATGTGGCCGCCGGCGATGCCCGTTCAGCCCTCAATGCTTTAGAATTGGCCGTGTTAACCACTGAACCCGATGCCAGTGGCGTACGGCATATTACCGTTGCTGTTGCTGTCGAGTCAGTGCAACGGCGGGTTATTGCCTACGATAAGGATGGCGACCAACACTACGATACGGTTTCTGCCTTTATTAAATCGATGCGCGGCAGTGACCCGGATGCGGCTCTTTACTGGTTGGCTCGGATGATTAGAGCCGGTGAGGACCCGGCCTTCATTGCGCGACGGATTATCATTTGTGCCTCTGAAGATGTGGGAAACGCGGATCCCCGTGCCCTGTCGTTGGCAGTAGCGGCCGCCCAGGCGGCCAATATGATCGGGTGGCCGGAAGCTCGCATCCCTTTAGCGCAAGCGGTCACCTATATCGCCTGCGCTCCGAAAGGTAACGCGGTGATTCAGGGTATCGATGCGGCCTTAGAGGCGGTGGATAAGGAGCCCTTTTCCGGTGTGCCTATACACCTACGAGACGCTAGTTATAAGGGTGCAGCCCGCTTGGGCCACGGCCAGGGATATAAATATCCCCATGACTATCCGGGCCATTTTATTAAACAACAATATTTACCCGACAGTTTAAAAGGAAAAACCTTCTATCATCCCAGTGCCAGTGGTTATGAAAAGATCCAGCGTGAACGTTTGCAGCATTGGTTTGGAGAACGGGGGAATGCTATTGATGACTAACGAAGCAAGGCCAGAAATGTATACCACCGTAGCTCAGGCGGTACGCGTACGGGTACCTATCGGTTTGTGTCGCTTTTTTGCTTCGGTGAAAGAAGTGCAGAGTGAAGCGGAAGCAAAGGAATTTATCGAGGCCGTTAGCAATGAATTTGCCGATGCTACCCATAATGCTTGGGCCTACAAAGTTGGCCATGGGGATAGTAGTATTCGGCGCTATAGCGATGCTGGTGAGCCGGCAAACACGGCCGGCCCTCCCATGTTACAGGCCATAGAAGGTCGGGGATTGACAAACGTGGTTGTAGTTGGCACGCGCTATTTTGGCGGTGTGAAATTAGGCGTAGGCGGTCTAATACGGGCCTATCGGGATACGGCGCTGGCCGGCCTAGAGGCGGCCGGTGTACGTCAGGAAATAATTATGATTCCGGTCACCATTTCGGCTGTGGATTATGCTTATCTGGGTGATGTATTGCGGGAAATTGAAAGTTTCCGCGGCAGTATAGCTACCCTAGATTATGGCGAGCAGGTGACCGTCAAGGCGTCTGTTCGTCCGGCGGATGTGGCCGAATTGCAACAGCGCATTACCGATATTACCCGTGGACAGGCTCAGATGGAGGTGGCAAATGAACAGGGCAGCTAAAGGTAAGGTGCTGGTAGCCATGAGTGGTGGCGTGGATAGCTCGGTGGCGGCTGTCTTGTTGCAGGAACAAGGCTACGAGGTTTGCGGAGCAACCATGCGTCTCTGGGCTTCCGAGGAAGCCGACGCGAAGGCTGGCGGTTGTTGTTCGCTGGCATCGGTAGAGGATGCCCGCCGGGTGGCCCAGCGGCTAGACATACCTTTTTATGTATTAAACTTTCGCGATGCCTTTCGAGAACAGGTGGTGGAAGAGTTTATCGCCGAGTATCAAGCTGGGCGTACGCCTAATCCCTGCATCGCCTGCAATCGCTACATGAAGTTTGATCTCTTCCTACAAAAGGCACTGGCTCTAGGATTTGACTTTATCGCCACCGGCCACTACGCCAAAAGAGGGTATGACGAAGCAACTGGCCGCTATTATTTGGAAGTGGCCAAGGATGAACATAAGGACCAGACCTATGCTCTGTATAACATTACCCAGGAGCAATTAGCCCATATACTGTTTCCCCTAGGTGACTACTACAAGGAAGAAGCTCGGGAAATTGCCCGCCGTTACCAGTTACCAACGGCGGATAAGGGGGAAAGCCAGGAAATTTGCTTTATCCCCGATAATGACTACCGTCGTTTTCTAACAGAAGAAGCCGGTTTACCTGATGTGCTTGGCACCATTGTCAATCGGCGAGGAGAAGTGCTCGGTAGCCATAGTGGAATTCATAATTTTACAATTGGCCAACGCCGCGGTATCGGTTTAACCCACTCGGAGCCCCTTTACGTGGTCGATATTCGGCCCGAACTGAACCAGGTGGTTGTTGGCACTAAGGATGAGGTGTGGTCGCAAAGTCTAATCGCTAGCCAGGCCAACTTTCTCTACTGGCCGCAGGAAACAGAGGCCCAGTTGAGTGCGAAAATCAGGTATAGCGCTCCGCCGGTTCCCTGTCAGGTGGAAATTTTACCGGAGCGCCAGTTCCGAGTTACCTTTGAACAGCCGGTACGAGCTGTTACCCCGGGGCAAGCTGTCGTTATTTACCATGGACGCAAATTGGTGGGCGGGGGAACAATTCAAAAAGAAAAGTAAAATTTGGGAGATGTGTTGCTAGACAATACATCTCCTTTTTGTTAGCAGCCGCCGGCAGGTGAGTATGGCAGTAACCGATGCGGGCAACAATAAAGATGGAGATGTTTTAAGAACGGGGGCGACATATGTACAGGGCAAGGCACTTGATAGGTCTCCCGGTCGTGAACGTGGCTACTGGTGAGCGAGTGGCGACGGTGCGTTCTTTAGTAATTGATTTGGTCAGCGGACGATTGCAGGGATTGGTGGTGCAACGGGGGAGCCTGTTTCGGGAGCCCCAGGCTTTTCAGTGGCAGCAACTGCACGCCATCGGACAGGATGCGGTTCTGGTCAAAGATGGGGAGAAAACTCGCCCCTTACCTCAGTTATTGGAAGAAATACCACCGGCGGATACGGAAGAGAAACTATTCGGTCGACAGGTTCTTACTACCGACGGCGAGGCTATAGGAGCGCTGCAAGATGTCTTTTTTGATCCTCACAGCGGCACTATCACCCACTACCTGCTGGCCGATGGTTTGCTACAAAGCCTATTGGAAGGGTCGGCGGTGCTACCCGCACCCAGTCAACCGGTCATTGGGGAGGAACATGTGATCATCGCAGTGGCGGCGGAAGAGTCGGTGGAGCAACTGCTGATGGAATATAACCAGGTAACCGGTAGTAGTGAGGTGTGAAAGTTTGAATCTATGGCTTTGTCCCAATTGTGGTAGTAGGGCTGTCGGCAAAGTTGGACATGAGCAATTTTATTGTGCCGATTGTTGTATCGAGTTTGCTAAGCGCAAGCAGGGTATTGTGCAATTTCAAGTGGCCGACGACGGTACCTTAGTATCGCTAACAGAGCAGCCGAATAATTGATAAGAAGGAGGATTAGGCATGCGGCGAGGCTTAATTGCGGGTATGATCATTGGTGGGGTATTAGGAGCCTATTATGGAATGTCCTTGAGTAGCAGGCAGGAGCGCCGGTTGCAACGCTTAGCCGACGATTTTCTTGATCGTGGCAATGAGATGATGGCTAGAGTTAAAGACCGGGCATCCCGCATGATGCCGATACACTAACTCCCATTTTCAAGGGGCTGTGCAAACTAAAGTTTGTACAGCCCCTTGCCATGTCTAGGGGACCCTTACAAAAACTTGGCCTATTGTTGTGGATAAAGGTTTTTCCTCACCCAAGTTTAGGTTATAATGGGGCTATAGCGTCTACGAAGGGAGGTAGAGAGATGAGGGGTTCTAGCTTTATACTTAATCCACGCACTATCTTGCTCTGGGCCGGTGGTGCCTTTGGGCTTCTGGTGCTTTATAACCTACGTGCTCAAATTATGCCTGCCTTATCCCCCTTTTTATTTGCAGTTCTCTTAGCCTATCTACTTTCTCCCTTTGTTGAGGCATTAGAAAAGCGTCGGGTGCCGCGAACTTTAGCCATTTTGATTATCTACAGCCTTTTTATCGCCGCTTTAGTTATGGCCGGAGTATATGCGGTTCCCGCCATTGTTAATGAGGTTAATGGGCTAATTAAACAACTGCCCACCCTAACACAACAGGTGCAGGATTTCTTGGTTAGGGTGGAGGAACAATTCAATCATTTTAACTTGCCACCCACCGTTACTGAAGCGTTAAACAACAATATTATGAAACTGCAGGTATATTTAGATCGCTTACTTAGTGCCATTCCCCAGTTTATCTTGAATCTATTTGGCCGCATCGTGGCTATCATACTCATTCCTATTTTGTCATTTTACATGTTGAAGGATATCGAACTGATTAAGCAAAGTTTGCTTAATTTGGTACCTGGAGGCCATCGGGGACGTATAGTGGCCCTCTTGAGTCGTATCGATGATAAGCTGGGGGCATGGATTAGGGGCCAACTTACTGTAGGTTTCATTGTCGGTTTCCTTACTTTTGTTGGCTTAGAAGTCGTGGGGATGGACTTTGCCCTTGTACTAGGTACTTTAGTAGGAATTACCAATATCATCCCCTATTTCGGTCCCATCATAGGTGCTGCGCCTGCCCTGCTCTTGGGGCTCATGCGTTCACCCCTCATGTTTGTTAAGGTACTAATAGTACAGGTAGTAGCTCAGCAGCTGGAGAGCAATCTGATTACCCCGCAGATCTTAGGGCGTCAGTTGGGCTTACATCCGCTTCTGATCATCTTTGCCCTATTGCTGGGCGCCCAATTTGGTGGCGTGGTCGGTTTACTTTTTGCAGTACCTATCACGGCCGTGATCCGTGAAATAGTTATTTTCTGGAGGGAGCAGGTATGATGCGTAACCTCCAGCCGCTGGCTAATGAACATTGGTTTATGCCCTCCCGATGGCTACGGTGGCTGTTGCTGGGGGGCGGTGTTCTTATTATCTATGCCCAACGGGCTAAAATAGCTCCCGCCCTAGTGCCCTTCTTTTATGCTTTATTACTAGCCTATTTTTTGGCCCCCCTGGTGGGGTTCTTAGAAAAACGCGGCTTGTCGCGGACTGCAGCCATCGCGGTAGTCTATGTGGCGCTATTGATTGGCGTAGTATTGCTGGGTATTTTTGTTATTCCCTCCATCGTGGCCCAAGTTAACAGCCTTATTAAACAATTGCCGTCGATTGCAGTTGGGACACAGGAATTGCTGCTGGAGTTGGCAGCCCGCTATGAGCGTATCGATTTACATCCGGTAATTATGGAGTCCATTGAAAATAGTTTGCTGCGCCTGCAGGGCGGTTTGACGACTTTGTTTAACCTTATTGGTCAATTTTTCTTTAACTTCTTCAGTAGTGTGGCGGTCATTATTTTAGTTCCCATATTGACCTTCTATATGTTAAAAGACTTAGAGCTGATACGGCAGAGCTTGTATGCGCTGGTGCCCCGTCGGTGCCATACGGGAGTGTTGGACATCATAGGGCGGATAAACATTAAGTTAGGAGCCTGGGTGCGAGGGCAGGTTTTGGTCGGCTTGCTGACCGGCGGCCTCATGTTTGTGGGCATGCGTATGGTAGGGATGGATTACGCCTTGGCTCTGGGGCTGCTAGTAGCCGTTTTTAATTTTATTCCTTATATTGGCGCCATATTGGGAGCTACGCCGGCCGTTTTGCTGGGCTTCCTCCGTTCGCCCAGCCTAGGGCTAAAGGTGCTTATCATACAGGTTGTTGTTCAACAGATCGAAAGCTTTATACTTGTGCCTCAGGTATTAGGAAAAGAGTTACATGTGCATCCCTTATTACTCATATTTGCTTTGTTATTGGGTTCCGAATTGGGCGGAGTGCGGGGGATGATACTCGCCGGTCCGCTGGCTGCCATTCTGGTTGATATAACAAACAACTGGTGGCTTCAGTCGGAGCAGAGTTAGGCGTGGTTGACACTGTCCTAACCTTTAGGTATGATTGGGTAAATTAGCCTTAAAGCGATGAAAGGTCGAGACATTACACCTCCTAGTCAGAGAGAGGCCTGCTTAGTGCGCTGTGAGGGCCTTCTAGTGGGTGAATGTTAGCCAACCTGGAGTGGGTAGTTGAAACTACCACGGCAGCAGCCGTTATCTGCACCAAGAGCGATTTCGCTTATCGCGCCTCAGCGGGATAGGCGAAATAAGCAGGGTGGTACCGCGAGTTACTCTCGTCCCTGAATTGGGACGGGAGTTTTGTTTTCAATTGAACTGGAGAGAGGTGTTTGCTATGAATATATCGGCTGGAGAATTGACCGTCGGTATTGTGGTGGCCATGCGCCATGAATTTGATGCTATTCGCCAGGTCATACTGCCGGTGGCGCCGGTGGAAAATTACCAGTATTCACAGGTAGCCGAAGGGACCGTAGGTGGAGCCCGTTTTGTAATCATCCAATCGGGGGTGGGTACCACCAATGGGGCTATCGGTGCCTGCGACTTGCTACATCACTACCAGCCCAACTTTGTACTTAATCTGGGTACGGCGGCTTTGATATCCGATCCGGAGGACAGTTTACAGATAGCCGACGTTTTAATTGGAGAACAACATTGCCAGTGGGATTTGGACCTGGGAGGACCGATAACCACCGAATGGGGTAAGAAACGCAGTTATGTGGATGTGTTACAGACCAACTGTTTGTTCCCCGACCCGCACCTTTTTGCCACCGGCAAGGAATTGGACCGGCCTAAAGGGATTGCCCACTTCTTTACCGGTAACTCCTTCTTTGGGAGCGATGCTCAACACCAGGTGCTGCCGGCTACTGACTCACCCATAGCGGTGGATATGGAAAGTTTTGCCGTTGCCCAGGTGTGTGCTCGTAAAGGCGTACCTTTTCTTTGTATTCGTGGTATCACTGATGCAGGCCGCGCTAGCGCCAACCAGGATTTTTATGCCAATGTGCAAGCCGCTAGCCAAGCCTCGGCTGAGTTTGCTCTACAATTAATTGAAGTTTTGCTAACAAAGGAGGATTAAACCTATGAAGAAATACAGCACTAATGAACTGCGGCGTATGTTCTTAGATTTTTTTGCCAGCAAAGGGCATGATATTTTGCCTAGCGCCCCTCTCGTACCCCAAGATGACCCCACCCTGCTGTGGATTAATGCGGGCATGGCGCCCCTGAAACCCTATTTCGCCGGTCAGCAGGTTCCGAAAAACCCACGGATGGCCAATTCCCAAAAGTGTATTCGCACCAACGATATTGAAAACGTGGGTAAAACAGCGCGACATCATACCTTTTTCGAAATGCTGGGCAGCTTTTCGATCGGTGATTACTTTAAAGAAGAAACATTGGTGTGGGGCTGGACGTTTCTACGGGATGTGATCGATCTACCCGAGGAACGGATGTGGGCTTCTATCCATCCAGAGGATGAAGAATCTCGCCATATCTGGCTTAACGTTATCGGTCTACCACCGGAACGCTTAGTAGAAGATCCGGACAATTTCTGGGATATTGGACCGGGACCCTGCGGACCCAATTCGGAAATTTACTTTGATCAGGGACCCGAATTTGGCTGCGACTCGCCCACCTGTGGCGTTGGTTGTGAATGTGATCGCTATTTGGAAGTATGGAATCACGTCTTTTCCCAGTTCAACCATGGCCAAGATGGAAGCTATACCCCCTTACCCAAGAAGAATATTGATACGGGTATGGGCTTAGAGCGCTTGGCCGCTGTTGTGCAAGGCGTCCGGTCCAACTTCGAGATTGACATCTTCCAACCGATTATGAAAATGCTTACCGAGTTGTCAGGCCATTCCTATCAACCGGGACAAGAACATGCGATGGCCTTTAATGTTATTGCCGACCATATAAGGGCTGCCACCTTCGCCATTGGTGACGGTGCCTTGCCGGCCAACGAAGGGCGGGGCTACGTAATTCGCCGGCTAATCCGTCGGGCCGTTCGTTTCGGCAGGACTTTAGGCCTCAATTCACCCTTCCTCTACAAGTTGGTGGCAGCGGTGGTGGAGGCCATGCAAGATGGGTATCCCGAACTGGTGGAAAAGCAGGAGTTTGTGGAACGGGTGATTCGCATTGAGGAGGAACGGTTCCACGAGACCCTAGATGAAGGTGTTAGCCTGCTTAATAGTCTTATCGCCGACCTACGGGCGGCGGGCAAAGACGTGCTAGACGGACAAGACGCCTTCCGCTTGTACGACACCTTCGGTTTCCCCTTAGATTTGACGGAAGATATTGCTGGAGAGCAGGGTATTCGGGTGGACCGGGAAGGATTTGAGCAAGCTATGGCTGAGCAACGGGAACGGGCCCGGGCAGCTCGCGTAGGTATAGAGAGCGACTTCGGTAAGCAAGGTCTCTTTAACGAAGTCGAAGGCGGCAATGTCTTCATTGGCTATACGGCTAGCCGTTGCCCAGCCCAAGTACTGGCTATTGCGGTCGGTGAAAATCTGGTTACGACTGCTTCCGCTGGCCAGGAAGTCGGCATTTTGCTAGACCAAACGGTCTTTTATGCTGAAGGGGGCGGCCAGGTGGCCGACATCGGTACAATGACCGGCGATGGGGTGAGGTTACAGGTTAACCAGGTCACAAGAGTGGCCGGCGACAAGATTTTGCACCACTGTGTTGTTGAAGAGGGCAGTGTGCAGGTGGGGCAGAAACTGGTTCTACAGATAGATATCGGGCGACGGCTGGCTATCCAGCGGGCTCATTCGGCTACCCATCTGGTGCATAAAGCCTTGATGAATGTTCTCGGTGAGCATGTGCATCAAGCCGGCTCTTTGGTAGAAGCCGATTACTTGCGTTTCGACTTCTCCCATTTCAGCCCTGTGACCGCCGACGAGCTACGCCAGATTGAACAGCAAGTAAATGAGCACATCCTTTCCGGCCGGGAGGTGGTGGCAGAAGAGATGTCTTTGGCTGCTGCCCGGGATAAGGGGGCCATAGCCCTATTTGGGGAAAAATATGGCGATAAGGTGCGCGTGGTCACCATGGGCGACTATAGCATTGAGCTTTGTGGGGGCACCCACGTTTCCAACTTAGGCATGATCGGCCAATTCCGCTTGCTCTCCGAAAGCGGAATTGGGGCAGGACTTCGACGCCTAGAGGCTATTACCGGAGAGGCTGCCTATCGGCATGCCCTGCAGCAGGAGGACCGCTTAGCAGAGGTGGCGGCTCTTCTCAAGGTAAAGCCGGACGATGTGGTTCGGCGGGTTCAGCAGACCCTCGACCAGCTAAAGGCGGCAGAACGGGAAGTGGAGACTCTGCTCAGTCGTCAGGCGGCCCAACAGGTGGACACTTTCCTGGCTGAGGCTACCAAGGTCAATGGCATAACGGTAGTAGCACGCCAAGTGGTGGCTAAGGATATGGATAGCTTGCGGCAGGTAGCAGATACTGTTAAAGATAAGCTGCAAAGTGGCATAATTGTATTGGGCGCAGTAGTGGAGGACAAGGTAAATCTGGTAGCTATGGTGACCGATGATTTAGTAAAACAGAAGCTCCATGCGGGCAAACTGATCAAGGAAGTGGCTCGGATCGTGGGTGGTGGTGGCGGTGGGCGACCGCAAATGGCCCAAGCCGGCGGCAAAGATCCTAGCAAGCTGACCGAAGCTTTAGAGCGGGTGCCCAGCCTAGTGGAACAACAGCTGGTCTAGGTGGACTTTGTAATCTATTTGCAATAATATTTGGAAAGGAAATCCGGCCGTGTTCGTTGAACATATTGGTAAAGGGGCATCTAAAGTCCTGAAAAGAGAGGGGGAGTGACATGGCGGAGAATCATGAGGCCACTAGGGTTATCCCCAAGGTGGATACCGGTCGTAAGGAAGAGGTCCATAAAATCCTGATGGCGGTAGCAGCCGCTCTTAGGGAAAAGGGCTATAATCCTAGCTTTAATATTACCGGCTACTTGCTCTCGGGCGACCCCGCTTATATCACCAGCCATAATAATGCCCGCAATCTGATTCGACGTATTGAGCGGGATGAAATTATTGAGGAGCTCTTGCGACACTACCTACGATGAGTTTAGAATATCGATATTTGGGACAGACCGGTCTATTAGTATCCAGGCTCTGCTTCGGGTCCCTGACCATGGGACCAATGCAAGCCAATCTTAGTGTGCAAACAGGCGGCCGCTTGCTGGAGGCCGCCTTTGCCATGGGAGTAAACTTCATCGACACGGCCGAAAGTTATGATAACTATGGTCACATCCGCTGGGCCCTCGATAGGGGCTGGTCCCAGAAAGTGCATGTGGCTACCAAATGCTACGCCACTACAGCTGAAGAAATGCGACTTAGTGTGGAGCGGGCCCTGCAGGAGTTGGGGCGCGACTACATTGATATCTTCTTGCTACATGAACAAGAATCCAGTTTGACCCTGCGGGGCCATGGGGACGCTTTAGAGTATTTGGTGCGGGCTAAGGAGCAGGGACTAGTGCGTGCCATTGGTATTTCCACCCATTACGTGGCTGGAGTCCGAGCTGGAGCCCTCCATCCCCAAATAGATGTGATCCATCCCTTGATCAACAAGCGGGGCTGGGGCATAGTGGATGGTAGTGTGGAAGACATGTTGGAGGCGATCCGGTTTGCCGCTTCCCTCGGTAAGGGACTGTATGGTATGAAAGCCCTGGCCGGTGGGCACCTTCATCATGACCCGGCCAGCGCCCTGCAGTTTGTTTTAGATGTGCCCGAGCTGGCGGCCATCGCCGTGGGCATGCAAAATGAGGCCGAACTGGAAGCCAATATGTTGTTATTCAGCGGTCAGGAAGTGCCGCCCCAGTTGGCCGCAAAATTACGGCGTCAACCCCGTAGGTTGTGTATCGCCGATTATTGCGAAGGATGTGGCGCTTGCGTGGGGGCTTGCCCAAGTCAAGCTTTAACCATCGTGGCAGGGCGCGCCCAGGTTGATCCTAGCCGTTGTGTTCTTTGTGGCTATTGTAGTCGGGCCTGTGCTAACTTTTGTTTGAAGGTGATATGATGCAACGAGTCGTCGGCTTAGATGTGGGTAATAAGACCATCGGGGTAGCGGTTAGTGATCCTTTGGGGCTAACAGCCCAGGGGGTAACGGTGCTCAAACGTTCCCAATTGACCGCAGATGTGGAGGCAGTAATCAATATTTTAGAGCGTTATCAAACGCAAGAAGTAGTAATTGGTCTGCCTTTGAATATGAATGGTACTAAAGGTCCTCAAGCCCAGGTGGCAGAAGACTTTGGTGCCGCCTTACAGGAGCAGGGAATTAAGATCAGTTTCATCGATGAACGCCTCACTAGTGTAGCTGCCGAACGGGTCCTGTTGGCCGGGGATGTGCGCCGAGCAAAACGCAAGCAGGTGATAGATATGCTGGCCGCCCAGCTGATTTTGGAAGTTTATCTGCAGCGACGACAGGCAAAATAGGTTTAAACCTATTCGAAAAAGGGTAAATTAAAAATAGCTTCGCATCTGATTGACTTTCATAAGGGGATCTTATAAAATGAAGCTACATTATGGAAATGAGGTGTGACTATGACCGAGCATGAACATGCTGAGGAGTTTGTGATCCTGATAGATGAAGACGGGAACGAATACGAATTTGAGGTAGTGGATGTTATCGAAGTCGATGGCAATAGCTATGCTATCCTATATCCAGTCGACGATGAGTCAGAAGATGAAGGCTATGTGATTATGCGCTTTGCCGTAGACGAAGAGGGCGAGGAAATCCTCGTAGACATTGAAGATGATCAAGAATGGGAGCAGGTAGTCGCCGTTTGGGAAGAACTGCTGGAAGAAGAAGCGGACTACGAGGACGACGAAGACGACACTCTATAAGGGTAGCGGCTTATATATACTAGAGTAAGGGAACCCTACAATGGGTTCCCTTTTATGTACTCAAACGTTATAATTAGTATCGAAATTTTAGTCTAGATTTAGGAGATGAGCTTATGCTAGGGCGAATACGCCTTGCCCCTTGGCGTCTAAAATTGGCCGCTATAGCTGGCCTCATAATAGTGACTGGTCTGTTATATGGGCTTAATCTACTCAGTCCGGTAACTCGCAATCCTGATGTGGAGATCAAGCGGGTTGTTATACCAGCAGGCATGACGGCACGTCAAATTGCCCAGCTGTTAGAGGAAGAAGGTATCATAAAGAGCAGTTCAGCCTTTCATATTTTGAGCCGCTTAACTAGTGCCAGTGGCCGGATGCAGGCCGGCGTATACGATATGGCACCCAATGAGGCACCGAAACATCTGTTAGAGAGGTTATATTCGGGCGACACGGTGGATTTGGCGGTTCGCGTTACCATCCCGGAAGGTTATACTATTAAACAGATCGCCCAGGTGTTAGCGGAAAAGCAGATCGTTGGGCAGGAGGAGTTCTTGGACTATGTAAAATCCGCACCGCTGCCCTATGATTTTCTGGAAGCAGCCGTTGCGGAGCGTGAGCCGGAAAGGCGGTTAGAAGGTTATCTTTTCCCCGATACCTATCATTTTGTTCCAGGTAGTTCGGCCGCCGAGGTGGTACAGGCTATGACCAATCGTTTTAAACAGGTTATCGAGCCTCTACTACCGGCGGAAGTGCTACAGGGAGGGCAGCTGACCGATCTACCGGTACCTTTGACTCTCGATCAGATTATCATTTTAGCTTCCATTGTAGAGAAGGAAGCGGTCGTCGATGGCGAGCGGCCTACTATTGCCGGCGTGTTTTATAACCGCTTGCAGATTAACCAACGCCTACAATCCTGTGCTACGGTACAATATATATTAGAGAAGCCTAAGCCGATACTGAGTGATGCGGAAATGGCTATCGACTCACCCTATAACACCTATGTCAATGATGGATTGCCTATTGGCCCGGTGGCCAACCCGGGTGGTGCATCTATTCGGGCCGTTTTGGACCCGGAAGATACCCCCTATTACTATTTCGTGGCTAAAGAAGATGGCAGCGGAGAGCACGTTTTTAGCAAAACCTTTGCTGAGCATCAGGCTGCCATTCGTAGTATCCGCCAGTCCAAATAAAGGAGCTTTTACGTGATGCAGAAAACCGAACTACTAGCACCAGCTGGTAACCTAGAAAAACTAAAATTCGCTATCGCCTATGGGGCCGATGCCGTCTACTTAGGCGGTCCCATGTGGGGGCTTAGAGCCCATGCGGGCAACTTCACCATGGAGGAAATTGCCGAGGGGGTTGCCTTTGCTCACGCCCGTGGTGCCAAGGTATATGTCACGGTAAACATCATCCCCCATAATGAGGACCTGGAAGGTCTGGAAGATTACCTAAAGGCTCTGGCCGACTTAAATGTGGATGCCTTTATTGTTTCTGATCCGGGTATCCTTACCACTGCCAGACAGGTGGCTCCCCAGGTGGAGTTACACTTGAGCACCCAGGCCAATGTGGTTAACTATCGGGCGGCCCAGTTCTGGGTGGACCAGGGAGTATCCCGTCTGATTTTAGCCCGGGAGCTGTCTCGGGAGGAAATTGCGGAAATTGGCGAGCGGGTAGAAGCGGAGCTAGAAGTGTTTGTGCACGGCGCCATGTGTATTTCCTATTCGGGCCGTTGCCTGCTCAGTAACTACCTGACGGGCCGCGATGCTAACCGGGGTGCTTGCGCTCAGCCTTGTCGCTACCAATATTACCTAGTGGAGCAAAAGCGGCCCGGCCAATATTTCCCCATTATGGAGGACGAGCGGGGCACCTATATTATGAACTCGAAGGATCTCTGTTTGCTGGAATGTTTGCCCCAGCTACTGGAGCTACCGATCGCCGCTTTGAAAATAGAAGGGCGCATGAAGAGTGTCCATTATGTGGCCACTGTTACTAAAGTTTATCGGCAAGCCATCGATACCTATTATGCAAACCCGGCCGAGTTCCGAGTGCGAGACGAGTGGCTAGAGGAATTGGCTAAAGCATCCAACCGGGGTTTTACCACCGGCTTCTTCCTAGGAAAACCGGGTCCCGACGCCCATGTCTATGAGGGAGAACTGTACGAGCGCCCATACGAATTTATAGGCGTGGTGCAACGGTACGATGCGGAGAAGCAACTTTTATGGTTGGAGCAAAGGAATAATTTTCAGGTGGGCGATAAACTGGAAATTTTACAGCCACAAGGTGAGAGTGGCGAGATCGTGATAGAGCAGATGTTTGATGAAAACGGCGAAGCGATTGAAGTGGCGCGCCATGCGCAGATGCTAGTAGGCGTTCCTTATGCGAAGCCGTTACAACCCATGAGTTTACTGCGCCGTGAGCAAAAACAGGGCTAGTGCTAACTGGCCCGTTTTTTCTCTTTAGGAGAAGGCACATACTACAAATAAATATGACTCTGCTCGAAACGAGGGATTGACTATGAGCATAACCTTTGATCAACTTCGCCTTAGCGACGATATTCTGCAAGCTGTAAAAGACATGGGTTTTGAGGAAGCTACTCCTATCCAAGCCCAGACCATTCCTCTGGCGTTGGCTGGCCGAGACTTGGTAGGCCAGGCCCAAACCGGCACCGGTAAGACGGCTGCTTTCGGCATCCCGTTGATTGAACAGGTTGATTTAGACGCTAGCCACCTACAGTGCCTGATCCTAGCTCCCACCCGCGAGTTAGCGGTACAAGTGGCAGCCGAGTTAAACCAAATAGGGCGCTATAAAGGCGTGACCACGGTGCCCATCTATGGTGGCCAAGACATTTCACGGCAAATTCGTTTGCTGAAAAAACACCCTCAAATTGTGGCCGGCACTCCTGGTCGCTTGCTGGACCATATGCGTCGCCGTACTATTAGATTAGAAAATGTGCGCATGGTGGTACTGGACGAAGCCGATGAGATGCTCAATATGGGTTTCATGGAAGATATTGAGACAATTCTAGGGGAGTTGCCGGCTGAACGTCAAACTCTACTCTTTTCGGCGACCATGCCCGAATCGATCCGGCGCCTTGCTAGTCGATTCTTGCATAATCCGGAGCAAGTAACCATCCCGGTTAAAGAACTGACCATGCCAAGCATCGAACAGTACTATATTGAGGTAACGGAGAGTCAGAAGTTTGATACCCTCTGCCGTCTCCTGGACATGCAGGCGCCCGAATTGGCCATCGTTTTTGGACGCACCAAGCGCCGGGTAGATGAACTCTACTCGGCCTTAGGAATGCGCGGTTACTCGGCGGAGGCTATTCATGGCGATATGACTCAGAGCCGGCGGGATAATGTAATGCGGCGCTTTCGTAGCGGCCAGGTAGATATTTTGGTGGCTACCGATGTGGCAGCGCGGGGCTTAGATGTGACCGGCGTGACCCACGTCTACAATTTTGATTTGCCGCAAGATCCCGAGTGGTACGTGCACCGCATTGGCCGTACTGGACGCGCTGGTGCTTCCGGAGTGGCCATCAGTTTTGTTACACCTCGGGAAATTGGTTATCTGCGTCATTTAGAACGGCTGATCCGACGCCGTATTGAACGCAAGCCGATTCCTAGCATGACCGACGCGCTAGAAGGCCAACTGCGTTTAGCAGCCGAGAATCTGTTGCAAGTAGCAGCCGACGCTAAGCTGGAGGCCTATCGAGGCTTGGCTGAGGAATTGCTAGGAAGTACCGACTCGGTAACCCTATTGGCGGCTGCTTTGAAAATCATGACGCGGGAACCCAATGCCACGCCGGTGAATATTACGGCAGAAGAGCCGGCTCGATTTAAAGCCCGCAAACAGAAACGGGGCAAGCAGCCGCGGTCCCGTTCAGGACAGCGACAGCGTTCTCGGAGGAGGCGAGATTTTTAGTAGAGGTGCTGTGGGGGAGGTGACAATTGTGGCTCGTTGGAGGGGGGTTTTGTGGGGGTGTTGTGCGGCGTTATTTGCCCACCTGATTAGTGTCTTAGCCGCTCATAATCCCATGTGGGTAGAGCGGCTCTATTCTCGCCTATTATACCCGCCCCTAGGACGTATCTTATCGCGGGTGACAAGTATCGTCCCCATTTCTTTGGCTGAGCTGGCTGTAGTCGTCTTAATAGCTACCCTGTTAATAGGCGTAATCCATTTTTTTTGGCGAGGCTGGCGTCAGCCACGGCAGTTGGTGGGGCACTTGCGCTGGGCCCTAACCATTGCCCTCTTCGCTTATGCGGCCTTTACCCTCCTTTGGGGGTTGAATTATCATCGTCAACCTTTAGCGGAGATCCTCGGCTTGGAGGTGGGGCCGGCTTCCATCCAGGAACTGGTGGATCTCTGTACCGATCTCTTACAGCGCACCAATGAGTTGCGTCAGCTACAGGTAGAAGATGAAAATCAGGTGATGACCCTTGCCGGTGGCAAATGGCGGGCTTTAGGCCGGGCTCCATTGGGGTATCGGGAGTTGGCAAAGCAGTTGCCCCAGGTGGCCGGCCACTTCGGTCCACCTAAGGGAGTAAGGCTGTCCAAATGGTGGTCCTACACCGGCACCGCTGGTATGTATTTCCCCTTTACTGGGGAGGCCAACGTTAATATGGCTATGCCCGATGTGAATATTCCGGTGGTTGCCTGCCACGAACTGGCCCACCAGCGGGGTTTTGCCCGAGAAGATGAGGCCAATTATTTGGCCTACTTGGCCTGTATTAATCACCCCGACGTGGAGTTTCAGTATTCGGGGCTCTTCATGGCCCTGTCGCAGGCCATGCGGGCTCTGCAGCGGGTTGATGGGGAGGCCTTTGCCGCTTTGCGGGCCCAGTATCACCCCGGGCTGATTCGCGACCTGGAGGCTAACAGAGACTTTTGGCAAGCCTTTTCTGGTCCTATCGAACAGCTTTCTGAGCGCATGAACGATGCCTACCTGAAGTCCAATCGGCAAGCCGACGGTGTGCAGAGCTACGGCCGTATGGTGGATCTACTCATAGCCGCAAGACGAGCTGCAAATAGATAACTAATCCGGGGCCGTTTGAGAGTTGCATGGGGGCTGCGGGATGTGCTTAGGACAGGAACTCGTTCCAACCACCATCCTGCAGCCCAATAGTATGTCTCCCGACAGGCTAAGCCTGGGGCTGTTGCAAGTTTACTGCGACAGCCCCGTTTTCTTGTTCAGCAAGGTTGCTCGGCAAGGAAAGCTGCCACTTGCTCCACGTCCTTATCTCCACGCCCGCTAAGGTTGACGACAATGTTGTGCTCGGGACTAAGGGTAGGTGCTAGTTTACAAGCATAGGCAACGGCGTGGGAGCTCTCGATAGCGGGGATGATGCCTTCCAAATGCGAGAGCCGCTGGAAGGCAGCTATAGCCTCCTTATCGGTAATCGTTACATATTGGGCACGACCGCTATCCTGATAAAAGCAGTGCTCTGGCCCGGCGCCCGGGTAGTCCAGGCCCGCCGCAATAGAGTAGGCTGGCCCAATCTCTCCTTCGCCATCGAGGAAGGTGTAGCACCGGAAGCCATGAATTATACCTATGGTCCCCGCTGAGAGGGCGGCGGCATGTTGCCCTGTAGCCAGACCTTTGCCGCCCGCCTCCACACCAATCATCCGCACATCCTTATCTTCGTAAAAGGGAGCAAATAGGCCGATGGCATTGGAACCCCCGCCGACGCAAGCGATCAGGTAATCGGGCAAGCGGCCAATTTGCTCTAGTGACTGACGGCGCGCCTCTTTACCGATTATTGCTTGAAATTCACGTACGATTAGCGGATAGGGGTGGGGGCCGACGGCCGAACCCAAGAGATAGAATGTGGTCTCTGGCGACTGGGCATAGTCGACCAAAGCCGCATCGACCGCATCCTTTAAGGTGCCTTGGCCCTCGTTTACGGGCACAACGGTGGCACCTAGTAGCTGTATGCGGGTCACGTTCAGCGCCTGCCTGCGAATGTCTTCCGCTCCCATGTAGATAACGGCTTGCAGGCCCAGGAGCGCACAGGCAGTAGCAGTAGCCACACCGTGCTGTCCAGCACCCGTTTCGGCCACCACCCGTTTCTTACCCATTCGTTTGGCTAATAGGGCCTGGCCTAAGCAATTGTTAATCTTATGAGCCCCGGTATGGTTAAGGTCTTCGCGCTTTAGGTATATACGGGCGCCACCCAGTTGCTCGCTCAAACGCCGAGCATAATAGAGGGGAGTCGGGCGTCCTGAGTAGCAGTGTAAGTAGTGGTTAAGCTCGGCCGCAAAACTTTTATCCTGCTGGCAGTGCCGAAAGGCCTCGTCTAACTCAGCCAATGCTTGCTTTAGTGCGGGCGGTACAAAACAACCACCAAACTTACCAAAAAAACCGTCATGTGTAGGTTGATACATATCAACACCTCCAAAAGGTTTTAACTCTCTGGGGGTAAAACAAAAAGGCCTTCTACCCCCAAATAAGGGGCGAAAGGCCTTGTTTCGCGGTGCCACCCTTGTTAGCTAAGAAGGATCTCAGCCATCTCATTGTCAGGTACGGCTCTTAGCAAACTAAAAAGCGATACCCTGTCTCTGATAACGGAAGACTGCCGCTTTGGTCTACTTAAGCCCAGGGCTCGTTTGACCTTAGCCTCACGGGGCCATTCAACTAGTGGTTCTGCACCGGCATCTCACCAAACCCGGCTCGCTGAGCAGTCTCAGCTAGTTTACTTTTCCCGTTCATCGGTTTGCCCATTTTATTTAGCAACTAGATTAGCACTATGTACTAAGGCTGTCAAGGATTAGTTATCAATGTTGACCCTCTACCTTTGGTCAGAATCCCGAGACTTGCGCATATATGTTGTTATACAGAGCCAAACGAGGGGGTGACAGGATGACAGGCATCGTAATCCAATTGCTGTTAGCTTTTCGGGAATTACGGCTGTTGGTTTCTTACGTCAGTAACAACTCCTTCCCGCAACCGCTATCGGAGGAAGAAGAGGCCTATTATCTTGACCTATGGGAAAAATATCAGGACGACACGGCCAGGCAAAAATTGGTGGAACATAATTTACGGCTAGTGGCCCATATTGCTAAGAAATATGAAAGCGCCGGCGAAGATCCGGAAGATCTTATCAGTATAGGTAGTATCGGCTTGATGAAGGCGGTGCGTACTTTCAACCGGGAAAAGGGGGCCAAATTGGCCACCTACGCGGCCCGCTGTATCGACAATGAGATCCTAATGCACCTGCGCGCCACCAAGCGTTTGCGCCAAGAAGCCTATCTAGAGGAACCTATTGGTGTGGATAAGGATGGAAATGAAATTACTCTCCTAGATACGTTGGCTACCAATGGGGAAGATGTGGTATTACAGGTGGAAAGGGCACTGGAGCAGCGCAAGTTAATGGAGCTGCTCGATGTGTTAACCAAAAGGGAGCGGTTGGTGCTACAACTCCGCTACGGCCTAATCGATGGCGTGCGCTACACCCAGCGGGAAATTGCTAAAGAATTGCGCATCTCCCGTTCCTATGTCTCGCGTATTGAAAAGAAGGCCATTGAAAAGCTAGTGGCTGCTCTGGAGGCGGAGCAACAAGAGTGGCTGGCCAGCAAGCGTCCCCAAAATTAGACTAGGTTTGCCTCTCCCTCAGGTCCAATGCTATAATGGCGCGAGAGGTGAGAGTATGCTTAAACTTCTGCGACCAGATTTATATGTAGAAAGTTTTCATCATATAGATTTTACTCAGTTAAAAGAGCTAGGGATAAAGGCTATTTGTTTTGATCTAGATAATACCTTAGTGGCTTGGGAATCGGACCAGGCCAACCCTAAACTTCTGGCCTGGTTAAAGCAGGCCAGTGCTGCCGGCTTTGATTTATATTTAATATCTAATGCGGTCCCCAAGCGCTTTGAGCATTTCACCCGTCTGCTTGGTATTAAGGGTATTGGCAAGGCGGGAAAACCGCGCAAACGGGCTTTTCTACGGGCCTTGCAGGAATTGGGGCGGCCGGCCCATCAGGTGGCCCTGGTCGGCGATCAAATTTTTACCGATGTATTAGGTGGAAATCGGGTGGGCTTATTCACCATACTGGTGGTTCCCCTTAGTAAGAAGGAGTTTCTCGGCACCCGTTTTATGCGCCGTATTGAGCGGATAGTGATGCGTTGGTTGAGCCTGGAACGGGCCAGTTAAGACCTGGTTATGGTTTCCCTGTAAATTGGCTAGGATAGCCATAGAAGGGAGACCTGAACATGGAACCTTCGGTACGACGGGTTGTAGAACTAAAGGATTACCCAGGAACCGGTTTAGGCCTGTTGCCTGCCATTAGGAAGGCAGTGCAAGAGGTACAACCGCCAGCAGGAAACCAACAATTATGGGATATAGGTATCTCTCGACAAGGCCAACGGATTTATGTACATC